>DAITPY010000018.1:0-36082 GCA_036833315.1 Candidatus Dormiibacterota bacterium | reverse complement strand
GGACACGTCACCAACGGCGTCCACGTGCCGACATGGATGGCGCCACGCATGCGAGCGATGCTCGACCGTTATCTCGGGGATGGGTGGGAATCACGAGCTGCCGACCCGGCGACGTGGCATGGGGTCGACGACATTCCTGACGCCGAGCTGTGGGACCTGCGCAACGCGCTGCGCGCGGAGTTCGTGCAGTACGTGCGCGAGCGCAGCGTCGCCAGCCGCCTCGCGCGCGACGAGCCCCGCTGGTACGTCGAGGCCGCCGAGCACGGTTTCGACGAGAACGCGCTCACGTTCGGATTCGCTCGACGGCTCGCGGGCTACAAGCGCATCCAGTTGCTGACGCTCGATCCGCAGCGCGCCGAGGCGATGCTCGAGAACAACGACCGCCCGGTACAGATCATCCTCGCCGGCAAGGCGCATCCCCAGGACGAGGAGGGAAAGCGCGCGGCGCAGGGGCTGTTCGGGTTCAAGCGCGACCGGTCGGAGGCCAGCCGCCTCTCGTTCCTGGACAACTACAGCCTCTCGACCGCGTTGAACATGGTCGCCGGCTGCGACGTCTGGATCAACGTGCCCCGGCCGCCGCTCGAGGCGAGTGGCACCAGCGGCATGAAGGCCGCGCTCAACGGCGGCCTCAACCTGTCGGTGCTCGACGGATGGTGGGCCGAGGCGTACGACGGCACCAACGGCTGGGCCATCCCGGGCGACATCCTCTTCGACCACTCCATGCAGGACTCGCGCGACGCGTCGACGCTCTTCGACATCATCGAGCACGAGATCATTCCGCTCTTCTACCAGCGCGACGAGCACGGGATACCACGCGGCTGGGTCGAACGCATCCGCGCGTCGCTGCGCACCAACGGACCTCGCTACTCTGCGGCGCGCATGCTCGAGGACTACGCGAGCGAGATGTACGGGCTCACGCCGGCGCGCTGATACATTCGCGCCACCATCGGGTGGTCGCCGATGCATGGCCTAGGTTGGGCCCGGACTCGGTGTGGTGGTTGGTGTCGGCGTCGCGCTTGGCGTCGGCGTTGCCGAGAGGCTGACCGGCGCGGTATTCGGTGCGACGGTGGGGACCGGTGTTGGTGACGGCGCCGCGGACGCGGTCGGGGTCGCGGGCGCGGCGGTGTCGGTGGCGGTCGGCAGCACGACCTCGCTCGGCGCCGCTGTCGGCGTGAGCAGCGGCGCGGCGGGCCCCGATGGAGAGACCACCACCGGCGAACCTCCGAGCGCATGGAGGGTCGCGAAGGTGACGACCGCGAGCACGAGCACAGCCGCGGCGGCCACGGCCCATACCTTCCAGCCGACCCCACCGGGGCGTCGCTCATCCGGGCCGGTGTCGATGGCGATCCCGGTCAGCGGCTCCCCGTCATCGTCATCGTCGGCGACCTCCTCGAACGGGAGCAGGCTCGGGATCGGATCGGCAATCCGATCGGCGACCGCCTCCGCGAGCCATGCGCGTCCCCGGTCGCGCCATCCAGCCCCAAGGAAGGTTGTGCCGGCAGTGTCGACATCGCGACGGAAGAGCGCCGCGCTCGGCGGGCGCTCGTGCGGGTCCTTCGCAAGCCCGCTGATGACCAGGGCTCTCGCCATCATCGGGACCGACTCGCTCGGCAGTGCGCCCTGGGTGTGCTGCACCTCGAGGCCACTCAGGTCGGTGCCGAGATACGGAGGATGCCCGGTGAGCGCGTCCACCAGGACACCCGTGGCGGCGTAGAGGTCGGTCGCCACTGTGTGCGCCCGGCCGGCCCACAGCTCAGGAGCCATGTACTGGGGTGTTCCGGCACGCCACCCGTGATGCAGCGCAGCCGCGGGGATGCCCGCGTCGCGAAGGATCGCGGTGCCGCCGGTGTCGAGGATCAGCGCGTCGGGACGCACGTCGCGATGAACGATGCCCGCGGTGTGCAGCGCTTCGAGCCCCGACAGGCAGTCGTCGAAGACGACCAGTGCGGCGGCGGGTGGCAGTTGCCTGGAGACCTCCACCATGTGGCCGAGGGTCACTCCGTCGACCCACTCGCAGATGACCGCGCCGGCATGGTCGTCGAACGCCATCACCGCGAGCAGGTGCTGGTGGCGCAGCGCACCGAGCACCGCCATGTCGTGATGGACCTGACGGCGGAACGCGGCATCCGAGGACAGCGCGGGGCTGAGCAGGCGGATCGTGACCTGAGAACCGGTTGCAATCTGGCGCGCGGCGACGATCGCGCCGGATCGGTCGACGCTGATCCCCCGCTCCAGGATGTACCCGGGGACTCGCGTGCGTGACCCGGCGATCTCCTGGCTTCCGGCCTGCTGCATGCACCTTCAGTATGCGGTCGCAATTAGGGCATGGACGCCCATCACCAAATGGGAATGACCACCTGTGACGACTAGAATGGCCGGACAGTGGAGTACGTCGAGAGCATCCTCGACCTGGTCGGCAATACCCCGTTGGTCCGGCTGAGCAAGGTCACCGAGGGGCTCCGGCCCGTGATCCTCGCCAAGCTGGAGCAGCTGAATCCGGGCGGCAGCGTGAAGGACCGCATCGGTCTGGCCATGCTCGAGGACGCCGAGCAGCGCGGGCTGCTCAGGCCGGGAGGGACGATCGTCGAGCCGACCTCCGGCAACACCGGTCACGGACTCGCGATGGCCGCGGCGATCAAGGGCTACAAGATGATCTTCGTCATGCCCGACAAGATGTCGGCGGAGAAGATCAGCCTGCTGCGGGCCTACGGCGCCGAGGTGGTGATCTGCCCGACCAACGTCGAGCGCGAGTCACCGCAGTCGTACTACTCGGTCGCCGACCGCTTGACCCGCGAGGTGCCCGGAGCATTTCAGCCGAACCAGTACTTCAACCCACGCAACCCGGAAGCGCACTACCGGACCACCGGGCCCGAGATCTGGCGGCAGACTGAGGGCCGGATCACCACCTTCGTTGCCGGCGTCGGCACCGGCGGCACCATCAGCGGGGTTGGCAGGTACCTGAAGGAGCAGAACCCCGCGGTCCGTGTGATCGGCGCGGACCCGGAGGGATCCATCTACAGCGGCGAGATCGCCCCGTACAAGGTGGAGGGGGTCGGCGAGGACTTCTGGCCGGGCACATTCGATCGCGACGTCGTCGACGAGTTCATCCAGGTCACCGATCGCGAGTGTTTCGTGGCCGCACGCAAACTCGCCCGCCAGGAGGGCATCCTCGTCGGCGGTTCGGCGGGCCTCGCGCTTCATGCGGCGATTCAGGTCGCGGTCGACTCCAAGCCGGACGATGTGATCGTCGTGCTCCTGGCCGACACGGGGCGGAACTACCTGAGCAAGTTCTTCTCCGACGAGTGGATGCGCCAGAACGGCTACCTCCAGCGTCTCGTTCCAGCGCGAGTCCGCGAGGTCATCGACGCCGCGCACACCGACCACGTCCCCGAGCTGGTCAGCGTCGGCGCCGGCAAGACCGTCGGCGAGGCCATCGATCTCATGCAGCAGTACGGCATATCGCAACTGCTCGTGACCGAGAGCGGCGGGACCGCTCTGAACGGTGTGGTCGGGAGCATCCAGGAGCGCACGCTCCTGGATCGCATCTACCGGGACCCGACCGTGGTCACCACGTCGGTGTCGACGGCGATGGACCCCCCGTTTGCGCGGGTGGCAGCCGGTGCTCCGATCGAGGAGGCGTTCGAGGCCCTGCTCGGCGGAGAGCCGGCGCTGATGATCGTCGACGGCGACGAGCCCGTCGGTGTCATCACCCGAAGCGACCTGCTCGAGTTCGTCGCCCACCGCGGCCGCGGTTGACCCGCGTGCCGCACAAGCCGCACGGCCTGGCGACACGCGCCATCCACGCCGGGCAGGGACCCGACCCCGCAACCGGCGCCGTGGTCCAGCCCATCCACCTCGCGACCACCTTTGCGCAGGAGTCGCCAGGCAGGCACAGGGGGTTCGAGTACACACGCTCCGGCAACCCGACCCGCGCGAACCTCGAGGAGTGCCTCGCGTCACTCGAGGGTGCCGGTCACTGCCTCGCGTTCGCGTCGGGATTGGCAGCAACTGCAACGCTCATGGTGCTCTTCGACCCGGGGGACCACGTGGTCTTCACCGAGGACGTGTACGGAGGAACCTTCCGGCTCTTCGACAAGGTCTTCCGGCGCTACGGACTGACCTTCACGGCGGTGGACCCGACCGACACCGATGCGATTGCCGCGGCGATGACGGATCGCACCCGCCTGGTGTGGCTCGAGTCGCCCACCAACCCGCTGCTTCGCGTCGTGGACCTCGAGGCCGTCAGCGAGATCGTGCATGGAGGGCACGCGCTGATGGCCGTGGACAGCACCTTCGCGAGCCCGGTGCTGCAGCGCCCCCTGGAGCTGGGTGCCGACATCGTGATGCACAGCTCGACCAAATTCCTGGGCGGCCACAGCGATGTGCTCGGCGGCGCGCTGCTCACCTCGAACGACGAGCTTGCGGAGCGTCTGCGCTTCCACCAGAACGCCGTCGGCGCGGTGCCGTCACCCTTCGACTGCTGGCTCCTGCTCCGCGGCCTCAAGACCCTGCAGTTGCGCGTGCTCCGCCAGTGCGACAACGCGCTCGCGATCGCCCGCTGGCTCGAGGGTCAGGGCACTGTGGTCCGCGTGCACTACCCCGGGCTCGAGCGACATCCAGGGCACGCGCTTGCGAGGCGACAGATGGGAGGTCACTACGGCGGCGTCGTCTCCTTCGAGGTCGCGTCCGGCGATGCGGCGCGCACGGTTCTCGAGCGACTCCGGGTGTTCACGCTTGCCGAGTCGCTCGGAGCCGTCGAATCGCTCGCGGAGAGCCCGGCGATCATGACCCACGCATCGATACCCGGACCGATGCGTGAACGAGTCGGCGTCAGCGACGGGCTGATACGCCTCTCTGCTGGTATTGAGGACGTCGACGACCTGCTGGCCGACCTGGAGCAGGCGCTGGCATAACCTCGCGCGGCGGCGCCCCGAGCTTCCACTCACCGGTGGTGAGCAGCAGGGTGCCGTCGATCTCCGGCAGCGCGGGCGCGCCGAGGCGGCGTAGCTTGCGCCACTGGTCACCGTCCTCCTCGCTGAGGAACGTGATCGCCTTGCCCTCGTTGCCGTTGCGCGCCGTGCGCCCGACCCTGTGGGTGAGCCACTGCGGCGTCTCGGGCAGCTCGAAGTTGATCACCAGGCCGACGTTGACGACATCGATGCCTCGCGCCGCGACGTTGGTGGCAACCAGCACTTCAGTCTTGTTGGCACGGAACGAGTCGAGCGCACGGTCGCGCGCGTTCTGGGACAGGTTGCCCTGCAACTCGCCTGCGGTGTGCCCCATACGGACCAGGTCGCGCACCAGCTTCTTGGCGCCGTGCTTGGTGCGGTGAAAGACGATCGTCTGGTTCAGGTCGGTCGCCCGCTGGCGGCGCAGGAGCCGCGAGAGCGCGTCGATCTTCTGCGACTTGACCACGGTCATGACACCGTGCTCGAGTGCGGGCACCTGCTCGTTGACGACGCGCACCCGCGCGGGTGCGTGGAGGTGCTTGCTGATCATCCGCTGCACCCAGTCCGGCATCGTCGCCGAGGCGAGGACTGTCTGCCGGCGCGCGCGGCTCTCGAAGGCGGGACACATCGCGATGATCTTCTCGACGTCATGGGCGAAGCCCTGGTCGAACATCTCGTCGGCCTCGTCGAGGACCAGGTATTCGATGTCGCGCAGACGGGCGATGCCGTTGCTCGCCAGGTCGAGGATCCTGCCCGGGCATCCGACGATCACGTCCGGCGAGTTGCGCAATCCTCCGGTCTGGGGGCCGTAGCCGACGCCGCCGATACACACCACCGTGCGCAGCGCGGGGTCCACCTTGCGGATCACCGCGTTCACCTGGGTGGCGAGCTCGCGGGTCGGAGTCACGATCAGCGCCCTGGCGCCGTGACCCTGGTGGCCGGCGAGGCGCTCGACCAGGGGAACGACGAACGCGAGCGTCTTTCCCGACCCGGTCGGTGCTTCCATGACACAGTCCTGGCGCGCCAGGAGCGGCGGAATCGCCTCCTGCTGGACCGTGTTCGGTTCTTTGAAACCGTTCTCACCGAGAACGGCTGACGTGCGCGGACGCACGCCGATGGCTGCAAACGTCGTCACCGTGTTACCTCGGGACCCGGATCAGCTCCGTTGTCCCAGAATCCCCTCGCTCGAGTGTCCTGTGCCGGATTCTTGAGACCCGCCGGTTTGACGGCGGAGAGAGGGTTCACCAAGAGGCATGGCTCGCCGATGCGCGAGCACTTGTCGAGACAGTACCACAGGTTGGTGCTCGAACCGCCATTTGCGGGTCCGGTGTATATCCTCGTTGCGGAATGACCTTCGACGCCTTCCTCCACCAACTGCCCGACGCGGACGCCGCCGAGACCGCCGAATGGCTCGAATCGCTCGATGCGCTGGTCGCCGCCGAGGGCGCGGTCCGCGCCCGGTTCGTCATCGGCAAGCTGCTCGAGCGGGCCAGGCGTCTGCAGGTGCCGGTGCCCTCACTGGTCTCGACCCCGTACATCAACACCATTCCGCCGGACGAGGAACCGTGGTTCCCGGGCGACGAGGAGATGGAACGGCGGATCCGTCGCATCGTCCGCTGGAACGCCGCGGCGATGGTGACCAGGGCGAACAAGCGAAGCGACGGGATCGGCGGTCATCTCTCGACGTACGCGTCGGCGGCATCGCTCTACGAGGTCGGGTTCAACCACTTCTTCCGCGGCAAGGACGACGGCAACTCGGGCGACCAGATCTATTACCAGGGCCATGCGGCGCCCGGGATGTACTCCCATGCGTTCCTCGAAGGGCGGATCAGCGAGGCACAGCTCGACAACTTCCGCCAGGAGTCGGGCGGCAACGGGCTGAGCTCGTATCCACACCCGCGCCTCATGCCCGACTTCTGGGAGTTCCCCACCGTGTCGATGGGGCTCGGACCGCTCAACGCGATCTACCAGGCCCGCTTCAACCGATACCTCTACAACCGGCATATCGCCGATACCAGCGAGAGCCGGGTCTGGTGCTTCCTCGGTGACGGCGAATGCGATGAGCCGGAGACGCTCGGCGCGCTGTCGCTCGCCGCGCGCGAGCAACTCGACAATCTGACGTTCGTGGTCAACTGCAACCTGCAACGCCTCGACGGGCCGGTGCGCGGCAACGGCAAGGTCATCCAGGAGCTGGAGGGCATCTTCCGCGGCGCCGGCTGGAACGTCATCAAGGTGATCTGGGCGCGCGAGTGGGACGAACTGCTCGCACGCGACGTGAGCGGCGTGCTCGTCGACCAGATGAACCGGGTGCCAGACGGCGAGTTCCAGAAGTACACGACAGAAAGTGGGGCGTACATCCGCGAGCACTTCTTCGGTCCGGATCCGCGCCTGCGCAAGATGGTCGAGCACCTGTCCGATGACGACCTGCGCCACCTCCGCCGCGGTGGTCACGACTATCGCAAGGTCTACTCCGCGTACAAGCTTGCGATCGAGCAGCAGGGCGCGCCGACGGTCATCCTCGCGCACACCGTCAAGGGATGGACCCTCGGCGTCGGGTTCGAGGGACGCAACTCGACGCACCAGATCAAGAAGATCGGTGAGGCGGAGCTGCGCGCCTTCCGCGACCTCCTCGAGCTGCCGATCAGCGACAAGAAGCTTGCCGAAGCCAAGCCTCCTTACTACCATCCCGGCCCGGATTCCGACGAGGTCGAGTACCTGCTCATGCGCAGGCGAGCGCTCGGCGGGATGCTGCCGCGGAGAATCGTGCGCTCCAAGCCGCTCGACCTCCCGGGTCCGGCGCCGTATGCGGAGTTCCTCACCGGCAGTGGCACCCGCGCGGCGTCGACCACCATGGTGTTTGCGGGGCTGCTGCGCAACCTGCTCCGGGATCCCGGCATCGGCAGCCGGGTCGTGCCGATCATCCCTGACGAGGCACGCACCTTCGGCATGGATGCGCTCTTCAGCGAGGTGAAGATCTACGCGCCGTTCGGTCAGCGCTACGAACCGGTCGACGCGGGGATGGTGCTCTCATATCGCGAGGCGGTCGACGGGCAGATCCTCGAGGAGGGCATCACCGAGGCGGGATCGATGGGCAGCTTCACCGCGGCGGGCACCGCGTACGCGACCCACGGGCAGGCGGTCATCCCCTTCTACATCTACTACTCGATGTTCGGATATCAGCGAGTCGGCGACCTCATCTGGGCATTCGGAGACTCGCGCGGCCGCGGGTTCATGCTCGGCGGCACCGCGGGACGGACGACACTCAACGGCGAGGGCCTGCAGCACGAGGACGGGCACTCGCCGCTGCTCTTCAGCGCCATACCCAATGTGCGCATCTACGACCCGGCGTTCGCGTACGAGCTGGCGACGGTCATCCGCGACGGCATGCGGCGCATGTACGTCGACGGCGAGGACATCTTCTACTACATCACGCTCTACAACGAGAACTATCCGATGCCGCCAATGCCCAATGGCAGCGAGGACGGCATCCTGCGCGGCCTCTATCGGTACCGGCTTCCCGAGGCCGGGCGCACCCACCGAGCGCGCATCGTCGCGAGTGGGACCGCGGTGCAATCCGCCCTCGAGGCACAGGCGGTCCTGCTCGAGCAGCACGACGTCGCCGCGGAGGTGTGGAGCGCGACCAGCTTCCAGCTCCTGCGTGAGGACGCGCTCGAGGTCGAGCGCTGGAACCGCCTGCACCCGGACGCGGAGCCGCGCATCTCCTACGTCGAGGAGCAGTTGGGTGGCGACGACGGACCGATCGTCGCGGTGACCGACTACATGAAAGCTGTGCCCGATCAGATCGGCCGGTTCGTCTCGAGTCCGTTCATCCCGCTCGGCACCGACGGATACGGACGCAGCGACACCCGCGTTGCGCTGCGCCGGCACTTCGAGGTCGATGCCGCATCGATCGCCGTCGCGGTCCTCGACGGGCTCGCGCAGCAGGACCGCCTCCCCCGTCACGTCGTCGCCGCGGCCATCGAGCATCACGGCATCGACGCCGAGGTGGCCGACCCGCGCTCACGCTGACCCGCTCCGTCAGCGAGCGGCCAGCGGTACCACCGAGTGTTCGGTGTACACAGCGCCACCCGATGCCGAGCGCGATTCGTACAGGACGAGACGCGTGGCGGTGAAGCGCGTCAACGGCGCGGGTTCGGCAGCCAGGGCCTTCCACGACGTGCGCTCGTCCTCGCTCCACACTGCGCGGACGCGACCGAGCGTGCAGTGCGGGTGGTACTGACGCGACTCGACGTTGAAGCCGGCACCTGCCAAAACCTTGCGGCATTCGAGAGCCAGCGCGGTGAGCTGCGCGACCTCGGACCTGGGGCCGAGCCAGAGCACGCGAGGGACGCCGCGGGGCGGGAAGGAACCGAGCCGCCCCAGCTCCACGTCAAAAGTGGGCGTTTGCGAGGCGACCGGGGCCACCAGGTCAACGGCGGTGGCGGCTCGCGAGTCATCGAGCGTTCCAAAGAAGTGCACAGTGAGATGCAGGGTCTCGGGGCGGGCCCAGCGCACCCCGGCGACACGATCGGCGAGCAACGCCTGGAACCGCCTGGTCTCTCCGAGCGCCGGCTCAGCGAGCGGCACTGCGAGAAAGCACCTCATCGCTAGGGGCTGGCGGTCGCCGTCGGCTTCGCGCTCGGACTGGCCGGCGGGGTGCAGGGATTGCCACCGGCGTTGGTCAAGGTCACGTCGATCTGTTTCGCCTGGCAGAGCTGGGCGATGGCGCTGAACAGTGACTCGGCGAACCAGTTGGGTCTGTCGGTGACCGTGTAGGGGTTCCCCGCGTAGACCAGGATGTGGCGCACCCCAAAACCCTTCGCCGACTTCGAGTACAGCATCACGATGTCGTAGCCGCCGGCATCGTGGATCGCCGTCCTGGTGTATGCGTCGACCTCGAGCGCCGCAACCGCGGCCGCAAATGTCGGGTTGTACTTCTTCAGCTCCGCGGCGGTCAGCACACCGAGGTCACCGCCCTTCGCGCTCGTGCCGGAGTCGTCGGAGAATTCCTTCGCGGTCGAGACGAAGGTCGCACCGGAGGCGAGCCTCTGCTCGATCAGTGTGGCGCGGGCCTTCGCGAAGTGGTCCTCGAGACGCTGCTCGTTGAGGCTCGAGCTGATCTCGTCCTCGAGCTGCGCGATCGAACCGCCCGCCCCGGCGAGGTTGGATGCCAGCGCATTCATGCCGCCGGCGCTCGCCGCATCGGCGGCGACCTGTGCCTGGATCTCCTTCGCGGTCGCCTCGAGCCCAAGCTGGGTGGCCTCCTCGCGGATGACGGTGTCGATGATCAGCGAGCGCAGGATGGACGTGCGCAGCGCGGTGGTCTGGGCCGGGTTGCTGCCGGCGCCCCCCTGGGTGATGCTCACCGCGGCACTCTGGTAGCGGACGTTGAATTGCGCGAGCGTGATCGTGTCAGTGGCCACGCGCGCGATCACCGGCGAAGGCTTGGTCGACGGTGCGCCTGTGCCCGAGCTGCATGCCGTGACCAGCAGCAGGGATACGGCCGCCACCACCCCGAGCCGTCCATGAAACATCCTCAAGCCAGTGTATCGGGGGCTGTCGCGGCGCCGGTCGTGGCCACGCTGAGCCCCGCCACCCGCCCCCGGAACGACGGGGTGACCACCACCAGCACGGTGGTGATACCGACCAGCAGGGCTCCGACACCGATGGCGTCGAAGAGGAGCGAAGGCGGCAGCAGCCCGTACACGACGGTCCCGAGCGGCTGCAGGCCCGCGAAGATGGTTGCGTAGATGCCGAGCAGCCGGCCGCGCAGGCGCGGATCGGTGTCGGTCTGCAGGAGCGTCGTCATCGACGTGCTCACTGCCACGAACGCGAAGCTGATGCCGACCAGTGCAGGCAATGTGACCATGAGCACGGAGCCATGAGCGACGGCGAACAGGCTCCCGGCGTACACGACCCCGCCGACCACCATCAGCTGGAGGCGTCCCGCTCCCCGACCCATCGACGCGATGGCCACGCCCCCGACGAGGCCGCCGACGCCGCCGACGCTGTACATGATGCCCAGCGCCTGGGGTCCGACGTGCAGATGTGTTCTCGCCAGGACCGGCAGAAACGGCATGTAGGAGACCCCGCAGAACGCCAGCACCGCGGCCACGATCACCACGCCGCGCACCAGCTGATCCGAGCCCGCGGCGCGAAGGCCGCCCACGAGCTCTCCCCACGCGGTGTTGCCGGCCAGTCTCGGGAGCGGGGCGACGTCGGGGATCACCTTCAGCAGCACCACGATCGGCGCCAGATAGGCGACCGCCAGGAAGCCGAAGCAAACGGCCGGGCCCGCGAACCCGATCAGCAGCCCTGCGACCGACGGACCGACGATCCGAGTGGCGCTCATCGCCGCCGCACCGAGCGCGACCGCGTTGACGACGAGATGCCGTTCGACCAGGTCCGCGACCATGGCCTGTCGGGTGGGGAGATCCGCGGCGTCGGTCGCGCCGAAGACGATCGCCACCACGACGATCGCGACGAAGGTCGCGTGGTTCGTCGCCACCAGGAGTGCGAGCGCTCCCGCGCTCAGGCCGAGCATCGACTGCGTGACCAGCAGGATCCGCCGTCTCGGCATGCGATCGGCGAGGACTCCGCCGGCAAGCGACAGGATCACCGAGGGAATCCCGTCGGCCGCCGCCACCACCGCGACCGCCGTCGTGCTCCCGGTGCGCTGGTAGACGAGGTAGCCGAGCGCGACCACCTGCATCCAGGTGCCGAGCAGCGTCGGCCACTGCGCGGCCCAGTACCAGCGAAACGGCCGCACCCGCAGCGCCGGCGGCGGCCAGCGACGCTCACGCATCGCGACCGGGTCAGGCATCGCCCTCCTCCTCGAGCGAGATGTGCACGCTCGTCGACGTGCGCACGAATCCGGCGTTGCGATATGCGCCGTCGGCGCCCGGCGCCGCCTCGAGGAACACCGTGATCAATCCGGCGTCGAAACACTCCGTTACGAGCGCCGAGACCATCGCGGCGGCGAGTCCCCGCCTGCGATGGGAAGGTGCCACCGCGACCCCCACCACCTCGGTCGCGCCGCCCGCGGGAGGCACGCACTGCGCCGCGCCGGCGGTGGCGCCGGTGGTGCCGTCCACGGCGACTAGTGCCCGCGCGCCACGCTCCAGGCCGAATCGCAGACGGGCGACGCTGCTGGCGTCAGCCGGCTCCGGATCGTCGAAGATGTCGTGCTGCAGCGACGCCATCGCAAGCATGGTTGCGTCGTCGAACGGCACGCTGATCCGAACCCCCTCGGGCGGCTCGAGGCGGCGGGCGCTGGTCCGGGTGCAGGTCATCAGGGGCAGGCGTTCCTCAACGCTGAAGCCGTGGTCGAGCAACCGCGCCTCGAGTGCCGGTGCCACAGTTGGCAAGAACTCTAGGCGGGGCATGCGATCGGCGTTCCGGAAGGCTTCGACGAGAAGGTCGAGGTCCGCGGCCGACGGATCCGCGTCGTCGTCCGGGATCGCATAGTTCAGATACCTGTGCTTGGTTGCGGCAGTGAACATCAGCAGGAACTGTCCGACTCGCGTCAGCCCGCGAGCTCTCCGTGAGTCCCTGACGAACGCCATGATCGCGCGGTCGGCTACGAGGTCGACGTCCGCCATCGATTCGATTGTAGGTGCGGATCATCGCCTCACCGCCGCCCGCGTGACCCATGCCGATGGCAGGGGTCCGAGCAGCGATGCCGGGGCTGGTGGCACGATGCGTGGAGCACATGGACGCGAGGCTGAACGCTCCGCGGCGGCCGCTCGAGGCCGACGGCGCGCCCGCAGACAGCAGGGCCACGAAGCCCGCGGCGATCGCGGCGGGCATCGGAGCGCTGATCGTGGCCGCCGGCGCCGCCGGGTTTCTCGTGACCAGCTTCATCCCTGATGGTGGCGTCCGTCAGGCGGAGCGCGCGACCGTCGCCCTGACGACCACGCTCGACAGCGGCGCGACCGTGGCCGGCACCGGCGTGATTCTCACCTCGAACGGCGAGGTCGTCACCAGCTACAACGTCGTGAACGGCGCCGTCAGCATTGCCGCCGATGTGAGCGGCAGCACGTCGCGGTATGCGGCGACCACGTTCGCGCTGAGCCCCATCAACGGCGTCGCGGTGCTCCAGCTCCTCAATGCGACGGGCCTCCCGAGTGCGAGCATCGGCACCTCATCCCACGTCAAGGTCGGCGATCACGTCACCGCGGTCGGCAGGTCAGCGACGCGCGCCGGCACCGCCTCGGACAGTCAGGGCGCGGTCGTCGCGCTCGGCCAGACGATCATTGCCGCCGACCCCGATGGCGCGAGTCCCGAGACCCTGCAGGGCCTCATCGCGTTCAACACACCCTTGCCTGGAAACGGCACCGGTGGCCCGCTCATCGACACCTCCGGGAGGCTGATCGGGCTTGACGTCGCCGCGGCCGGGGCCGGGCAGCCGGGAGCGGGGGCGTCCGGCCAGGCCTTCGCCGTTCCGATCGACCGCGTTCTGGCGATCGTTCACGATGTCAACACCCACACGGACGCTCCCGACATCCTCCAGGGCCACGGCGCGTACCTCGGGATCGCCATTCGCGACAGCGCGACGCCGCCTGGTGCGATGGTCGTCGCCGTCGGCCCGGGGACTCCTGCCGAGGTGGCGGGGATCGCACCGCAGGACGTGATCGTTTCCGTCGATGGCAACGCGGTCGACTCGGTGGTGGCGCTCCGCGCTCAACTCCAGCGCCACCATGGCGGCGACTACGTCGTCGTGGGCTGGACCGACCCCGCGGACCACCACCACATTGCCGCCGTGCAGCTGGCCGCCGCCACCTTTACCTAGCAGTAGGACCGCGCCGTCGCATCAGACGCGAGAGCCTACGCGGCGACGACCGCCGCCTCTTCCGACGCGGGCAGCGGCAGGTCGTCGAGGAAGGCGGCGATCAGGGTTCGCTGGCGGCGTGACAGCTCCGGGCTCCAGGCATGGCCCGCCTGACGGATGACGTCGAATGACACGTTCGGGATCCCTGCCACCGCGGCTTCGAGTCGCGGCACGTTGACGATGCGATCGTGCTCAGCGACCAGGATCAAGGTTGGACTCCCCGACCCGCGAACCAAGGCAAGGTCCTGGCGGCGCAGAACGTCGCTGAGCCACTCGCGAGCGGCACGCGGATCGGCGAGCAACTGGTTCTCGAAGTTCGCTGTCGCCGCGACCGGATCGACATCCTTGCCCTCGACCATGAATCGCTTGTAGATGTCGCTTGTTGTGCGCTGGTGGGCGAGCCACACGATGCCCGGATAGACGAACGGCGCCAGCATGAATCGCACCTGGATGTGGAACATGCGGCGGATGAGGTTGGGAGCCACCAGCGGGGTATGCAGGATCAGACGCCCGGTCGCCTGGGGACGGGCCCGCCGCACGGCAAGCGCGATCGGCGACCCGAGGCAGAGGCCCGCGACGTCGAAATGATCGGCGCCGGCATCGTTCGCCGCGGTCACCGCCGCGCGGGCGAGTGCCGGGACCGTGTGGCCACCGGCCATCGGCGCCGAGCGTCCGAATCCGGGGAGGTCCGGCGCGATGATCGTGCGACGCGACAGCAGGACATCGAACCAGTCGGTGAAGTTCTCGGCCGACCCGATGAACCCGTGGCAGAGCAACAGCGGCGGTCCCGACCCTCCGGTCAGGTAGCGCAGCGGCCTGCCTTCATGCTTCGTGAACCGCTCTTCGAGTGTGGTCACTCCGTGTCGATCTGCGCGCGCTGCAGGCGTCCGCTGTAGTCGATGTATATCGATTTCCACTCGCTGAACTCGTCGAGCACATGGCCGCCGGCTTCACGGTGGCCGTTGCCGGTGTTGCGAGTTCCCCCGAACGGCAGCTGGATCTCCGCACCGATGGTCGGCGCGTTGATGTAGACGATCCCCGAGTGCAACTCGTTGATGGCATGGAACGCGGTGCGCAGGTCGTTGGTGTACACGCTGAGGCTGAGCCCGTACTGCGTGGAGTTCGCCGCGGTGATCGCCTCCTCGACCGATCCGACCGGCATGATCACCGTTGTCGGGCCGAAGATCTCCTCCTGCGCGATCCGCATCGATGACTTCACGTCGGCGAAGACGGTCGGACGGTAGAACCACCCGTTGGCCAGATCGCCGTCGCTCGCGATCTCCCCGCCGAGGAGCAGCGAGGCGCCCTCGCCGCGTCCGATATCGGTGTACGAGTCGATACGTCGGAGCTGAGTCTCGTTGATGACCGGGCCGATGTCGACGTTCGAGTCGAGACCGTCGCCCAGGCGAAGGGCCGACGCGCGTTCCACCAGCTTCGATGTGAAGCCGTCGAGCGCACCCCGTTCGACGATCAGGCGCGATGACGCCGTGCAGCGCTGGCCGGAGGTGCCGAACGCTCCCCAGAGCGCGCCATCCACGGCGAGCGCGATGTCGGCATCTTCGAGCACCACTATCGCGTTCTTCCCACCCAGCTCGAGCGAGCACTTCTTGAGCATCCTGCCGCAGGTCTCCGACACGATCCGACCGGTGTCGACGCTGCCGGTGAAATAGATCGCCGCGACGTCCGGATGCTCCACCAACGCGGCACCCGCCTCCTCGCCGAAGCCGAACACCACGTTGACGACGCCGCCCGGCAGGCCCGCGGCTTCGAGCACCTCGACGAAGCGCAACGCGCACAGCGGGGTGTCCTCGGCGGGCTTGAGGACGACGGTATTGCCCGCCATCACCGCCGGGAAGATCTTCCACGAGGGGATCGCCATCGGAAAGTTCCACGGCGTGATGCATCCGACCACGCCAAAGGGCTGGCGCATGGTCATCGCCCACTTGTCGCGCAGCTCACTTGGCACGGTTTCGCCGAACGCACGGCGACCCTCGCCGGCGATGAACTTGCCCATGTCAATGGCTTCCTGAACATCGCCGCGGGCTTCGGTGAGCACCTTGCCCATCTCGCGCGTCATCAGCCGCGCGAGCTCCTCCTTGCGCTCTTCCATCAGCTCAGCGGCACGAAGGATGATCGCCGCGCGTGCGGGCCACGGAGTCCGCCGCCAGCTGTCGAAGGTCTCGCGCGCAACCGCGACCGCAGCGGCGACGTCGCCTGCGTCACTGCGTGGGAACACGCCCACCACGTCGTCCTTGTGCGCCGGGTTGCGCGATTCGAATGTTCGCCCAGCCGCCGCGGCGCGGTAGGCACCGCCGATGAGATTCCCGGTCTCGACCATCGCACTCACCGCCGTCATCGCGCGACCTCGCGCATCGCTGCCTCGAGGATATCGAGGCCGGCGTCGAGCTCGCTTTCGGGAATGGTGAGCGGCGGGATCAACCTGATCACATTGCCGTCGATGCCACACGAGAGCACCAGCAATTCGCGGGCAAGTGCGGCGGCTGCGATTCGATCCACGAGCGCGGTCGCCGGCGCGCCGCCCTGCATGAACTCCAGACCGATCATCAAGCCGAGCCCGCGCACGTCCGCGAGCGCGGGCATGTCCGCCTGCCAGCTGCGCGCGCGCTCCATCACCTTGCGGCCGAGGCGCTCCGCACGTTCCGGGAGCCGCTCGCGGGTCAGTGTGTCGATCACCGCGATCGCGGCCGCGCAGGCCACGGGATTGCCCCCGAAGGTCGAGCCGTGCTCGCCCTCGTGCCACGCGCGCATCACCCGGTGGCGGGCGATGGTTGCGGCTATGGGCATGCCGTTGCCGAGCGCTTTGGCGACGCACATGATGTCCGGTTCGACGCCGGTGTGCTCGACCGCGAACATGCGACCGGTGCGGCCGAAACCGCTCTGCACCTCGTCGGCGATCAGCAGGATCCCGTGCTCGTCGCAGACGTTGCGCAGCATGGGCATGAACGCTGCGGGTGGAACCACGTAGCCACCCTCGCCCTGCACCGGTTCCACGAGGATCGCCGCGACCGTGTCGGGCGCGGTGGTGGTGGCGAACAGCAGCTCCAACTCGCGCTCCACGAGGTCGCACAACGCACCGCTGGGATGCGAGCAGTACCTGAAGCAGTACGGATAGCGAATGTGATGCACGCCCGGGAGGAGCGGGCCCATGCCGCGTCGATACGTCGCCTTGCTCGCCGTCACCGACAGCGCACCGTAGGTGCGCCCGTGGAACCCGCCGACGAAGGCGATGATGTCGCTGCGCCCGGTGGATCGGCGCGCAAGCTTGATGGCACCCTCGACCGCCTCGGCGCCGGTATTGTTGAGGAACACCTGGTCGAGGCTCGGCGGGGTGATCGAGACCAGCGAGGCCGCCGCTTCGATCATCTGCGGGTGGAACGCGGTGACCGAGGTATGCCAGAGCCGATCGACCTGCTCGTGCACCGCTGCGACAACCGCGGGATGGCGGTGGCCGAGGTTGGTGACGCCGATGCCGCACCCGAAGTCGAGCACGTCACGACCGTCGACGGTGTGCAGGTGCGCTCCCTCGGCGCTCTCGACCACGAGGTCCGAGTAGCGGTGGTACGCGGGCGAGATCAGCTCCGCGTCGCGCTCGCGCCACGTCGCCGCGTCGGTCGCGGCCAGCATGCCGCTCACGATCCTGTGGTGGCGGTCGCGGGCCCGGAAGGAGACGAAGCAGCGTGGCGAACGCCGACTCTGCCGAGGGCGAGGAAGCCGCCGAACATGAGCGCGATGCCCACCACCTCGTAGACGCCGAGCACGTCGAGGTTCCCGATGCCGACGGTCTTGGCGGCCGAGAAACCGACGGCGATGATCAGCGCGCCGAGGGTGAGCAGGACATTGCAGATGACCCGATCGATGCCCGCACGGTCGCGGATGAAGCGGTATGCGGACCATGCCGACCCGCCGACGAGCACGAGCGTCCCGATGATGTTCAGGAACACCACGCCGATGAAGAGCAGGGACCCGTGCTGGATCGCGTCGCCGAGCACACCCTTGGCGGTGCTCAGGCGGGCGGCATCGACGGGAATCACCGCCGCGTCGATCGCGAGGACGATGGTGATCACCGCGAGGACAACCGCGCACGCCCACGCAACCCGGCGCGGCGCCAGCAGGAAGATCGTCCCGAGTGCGAGGTAGATGACCCCAAGCACCCCGCCGAGCAGGTAGAAGCCGCGGAAGACCGCAGGTGACCAGCCGCCGGTCTCACCCGCGGCCTGGAATGCTGCCGCGCCGGCAAAGATGAGCAGACCGAGCGTCCACGCCGCGAATGCCGGCCGCCTGCTCCGAAGGAACCTCAGGAAGACCACGACGGCGAACGCGGCACTCAACCCACTGGCAAGGGCGGCGAAGACCATGAATACGATCCTAGCGAGGTTGTGCGCCTCCTTGGAGTGCTATCCAGAAGGGCGTCTCGTTCCAATGGGCGATTGACAACCCGAGGCTTTCGCGTGTACACAGGGTGCTTCACCAGCAATGCCTCGCAGAGAGAGGAGAACCCAGCACATGGTCAAGCCCACGAAAGGGTTGTTGTCGATTGGTACGATTGCCGCGCTTGGCGTGTTAGCCGCCTGCGGCACCTCGTCAACCACCACGTCGTCGAGCGGCGCCGCCTCCGGTATCGCTGGATGCAAGGGAACCATCACGGTGGCAACCGACCTGCCCCTTACGGGAGGCGACCGAACTGACGGACCGTTCCCGCAGCTGGCGGCCCAACTGGCGGTGACTCAGGCCAACGCCAACCACCTGCTCGGCGGCTGCACGCTGAAATACATCAGCAAGGACGACTCTTCAGTCCTCAAGAACGGGCACGACCCGGCACAGGGCGCCGCGAACATCGCCGCGCTCGCCTCCGATGCCACGGTCATGGGCGTGATCGGACCGTTCAACTCGTCAGTCGCGCTCGCCGAGATCCCGAAGGTGTCTCAGGCTCACCTCGCCTTGATCAGCCCGTCGAACACGAGCCCGTGCCTGACTGTCGTTGTCGCAGTTTGCAGCGACCCGACGATCAAGATCGACACCGCCTCGCTCTACCCGGGTCCGCACACATATTTCCGGGTCATCGCGACCGATCTGCAGCAGAGCGAGATCCTTGCCCACATCGCCACGAAGGTGCTCAACCTCACCAAGGCCTACGTGTTGGACGATCAGGAAGCCTACGGCCGCGGCCTTTCGCTCCTCTTCGCGAAATTCTTCACCGCCGACGGCGGCACCGTCGTAGGGACAGCGAGCCTGCCAGGCTCAACCACGACGTACACAACCCAGGTCAGCCTCGCGAAGAGTGAGGGCGCCCAGCTCGTCTTCTTCGGTGGCACAACGGGGAACGGCTGCGGCCTGGCGCGCCGTGACATGGGGTCTGCCGGTCTCAGCATCCCGCTCCTCGGCGGAGACGGCTGCGAGGACACGAAGTTCGTCAGCGACGCCAACTCCGGCGCAAAGACGACCGAGGCAGATGGGGCCTACGCGACCAGCGCTCCCGATGCCAGCAAGCTCTCGAGCTCGGCGGCATTCTTCTCCCAGTATGCCTCGGCTTACTCCAGCATGGCTGCCCCGTACAACGACGGGACGAAGGAGCCCTACACCGCGTACGGCTACGATGCGATGAACATCCTCCTTCAGGCTATCCGGTCGGTACTCGTCTCCAACAACGGACAGCCTCCGGCGGACTCGCAGACCTTCCGCGATGACGTGGTCAAGGCGTTGCGCGCGACGTCGTACGACGGCGCCCTCGGTCACACGGGCTTCGACACCAACGGTGACACCACCAACACCGGGTTCACCCTCTACAAGGTGACCAGCGGCGCCTTTGCCGCGGTCAACACCTTCGCGGTGGACACCAGCGGCAACGTGACAGTGAAGAGCTGATCGACATGTGACAATAAGGGGAGAGCGCCCGGCGCTCTCCCCTTTTTTCGTGCTTGTGGGGACGGCATATGAGCGAGCAGAGCGGGACACCGGTGGCGCCTCCAGCGAGCTTCGGGGGCGCTGACGGGAGCCGCTCCGCGATGCTCGTGGAGCAGTCCGGCCTCGGATCACGTCAGGCTCGGAAGGGCGGCGTCGTCAGCACCGTAGGCCCGATCTTCCGGGCGGCGAATGGGTGGGTTTCGCGGTATTTCGCCGCCCTACTCGTGATCATGATCGTTCTGGCGATCGCGCTCACCGCCGTGCAGCACGGTGCCAGCCTCATGGGGGAACAGATCAAGAACGCGCTTGTGCTCGGTGCCATCTATGCGCTTGTGGCCATCGGCTACACGATGGTGTACGGCATCATCGAGCTGATCAACTTCGCGCACGGGGACGTGTTCACAGCCTCGGGTTTCTACGCCGTGTTCATTGCGAGCGTGCTGCATCTTGATTCGCTGGCCACCGGCAGTTTCGGGGGCCTACTGCTCGCGCTCGCGATCGTATTTCCCCTGTCGATGCTCGCAGCGGGCATCACCGGCGTGGTGATCGAGTTCGTCGCCTACCGCCGCCTTCGGGACGCGCCGCGGCTTGCACCGCTGATCACGGCGATCGGCGTCTCCTTCCTCATCGAGGGCATCCTCCTGGTGCGTGAAGGGCCCGACAACGTCACCACCCACCAGGCCTCATGGATCAACGGTCAAGCCTTCGCAGTCGGCGGCGTGAGCATCGGATACACCGATCTTTTTGTCATTGGCATGGCGCTGCTCCTCATGTTTGCCCTCGGCACGTTCGTCCGCCGTACCAGGCTCGGCAAGGCAATGCGTTCGACCGCGCAGGACCGCACGGCGGCGCTGCTCTGCGGTATCAACATCAACCGCACCATTTCGGCGACGTTCTTCATCGGCTCGGCGCTGGCGGCGGCGGCCGCGATCATCTACAGCATCAACTATGGCGTGCTCAAGTGGAACATCGGCTTCCACCTGGGAATCATCGCCTTCACCGCGGCCGTCCTGGGTGGGATCGGCAACATCGTCGGCGCGGGCGTCGGTGGGTTCCTCATCGGCATGATCTATGTGTTTGGTGGATCGATCTTCGGCGGCGAGTGGAGCGAGTCCCTGATCTTCGCGGTCCTGGTACTCATCCTGACCTTCCGGCCGGTTGGCCTCTTCGGCGTCGAGGTGACCACCCGTGCGTGAGCGTCTGGTCTCGCTACTCCGCTCGGAGCCCGCACAGGGACAGCGGACCAAGGGAACCAACGTCTTCTGGATCCTCTCCGGGACGGCCTCGGGTCTCCTGCTCATGGGCTGGCTGCTGCCCTGGTTCGCGGACGCCTACTCGGCCGGTGTCGGGTTCAGCGCGCAGGACGCGCTGGTGTCGCCGCCCACCGGCGTCGGCACCGTTCTCATCTACATCCTGGCCGTGACCATGGTTGTGCTCGTGCTGTCGCCGCTTGCCGAGGTTCTGGTTCCTCGTCTCCGTGGAAGGCCCTTCGGACGTACCGCAGACAGGATCCGCTTGATTGCCGCCCTCGCCGGGCTGGCGCTCACAGCCGTCGTCTGGCTGCTGGTCAGTGTCATTCAGGAGGAGCCGCTTTTCGGGAGTCTGGGGGCCGGCACCTTCACCGACTCCGCGGTCTGGCTGAGCATGTACGGGTACGCACTGGCGGCTCTGGCCTACGGGGCACGACCGTGGGTTGTTGGGCGTCAGACGCTCGCCTTCGGAGTCGCCGTGCTGCCGTTCGGATTATTCCTTCCGTTGATGTTCCACCAGGCGCCGGACTTCCTGCTCTGGGCGGCGGGATCGCTGGCGATCTACATGCTGCTCGCCCTCGGCCTCAACGTGGTGGTTGGGTTCGCGGGGCTGCTCGACCTGGGGTACGCCGCATTCTTCGCCATCGGCGCCTACGCCTGCGCGTCATTCGCATCCCCGATACACGGCATCCACCTCCCACTGTGGGTGCTCATCTTCGTCGGCGCAGCGATCGCCTCCACCTTTGGTGCGATTCTGGGCGCTCCCACCCTGCGTCTTCGTGGTGACTACCTGGCGATCGTCACCCTGGGATTCGGCGAGATCATCCCTGACCTTGCGACCAACAACGTCTTCAACCTCACCGGAGGACCCAACGGGATCTCCGGGATCGATCAACCGAAATGGGGATTTCTCGATTTCGGCGCCAGTCCCCGTTGGTATTACTGGTCTCTGCTGCTCGTATCCATCGCGGTCGTCGTGCTGTTTCGAAATATCGAGCGTTCGAGGGTCGGGAGAGCCTGGGTGGCGCTGCGCGAGGACGAGGTCGCCGCAGCCTCAACCGGCATCAACACGACCACGACCAAGCTGCTCGCCTTCGCGATCGGCGCGTCGGTGAGCGGTCTCGCCGGCGCCTTCTACGGGTCGCTCGTCAGCATCGTCTCGCCTGATGACTTCAGCTTCTCGGTGTCGATCGCGGTGCTGAGCATCATCGTCCTCGGCGGCATCGGCAACATCGTCGGAGTCATCCTGGGGAGCTTCATCCTGACCTTCGTCATCTTCTGGGTGCTGCCGAACATGAACCAGTGGTCGACGACCGTGAGTCAGACGGTGCACGTCCCCGCGCTCGCGAATATCGACTTCACGTCGTACACGTACATCATCTACGGCATCGCGCTCATCCTCATGATGCTCTTACGTCCGGGAGGATTACTCCCCAGCCGCGCGCGCCGCATCGAATTGGAGAGCACCGTCGAAGGCGAATCGCTGGCCGCCGTCCAGGGGGTCGCCTGAGTGGCGCTGCTCGAGCTCGACAGCGTGACCAAGCGTTTCGGCGGCCTGCTGGCGGTATCGGATGTGAGCTTCGGCCTTGACGCCGGTGAGATTCTCTCGATGATCGGCCCCAACGGCGCGGGTAAGACCACGGCGTTCAACTGCGTGACCGGGCTATTCCCGATCACTTCCGGTGCGATCCGGCTGGACGGCGAGTCGATCGCGGGGCTGCCGCCGCACCGGATCACGAAACTCGGCATCGCCCGCACCTTTCAGAACATCCGCCTGTTCGCGTTCATGACCGCTGTCGACAATGTCATGGTCGGTGCTCACTGGTGGATGAAGGAGCGCGTCTGGGATGGGGCGCTGCGGACACGTCGCGCGCGCCGGGAGGAGCGATCCGTTGAGCAGCGCGCGCTCGAGCTCCTGGATCTGCTTGGACTCTCCCGCTACGCCGGGTCCTATGCACGCGAGATGCCATATGGGCTGCAGCGTCGCCTCGAGATCGCGCGAGCGCTCGCCACCCAGCCTCGTCTGCTGCTGCTCGACGAACCTGCCGCGGGCCTCAACACGCAGGAGAAGCGGGAGTTGATGCAGCTCATCTCCCGCTTGCGCGACGAGGGACTCACCATCCTGCTCATCGAGCACGACATGCGCCTGGTCATGGAGGTGAGTCACCGGATCGTGGTGCTGGACCACGGCGAGAAGATCGCCGAGGGCAGCCCAGCCGATGTCCGTCAGAACCCGCGGGTCATCGAGGCCTACCTCGGCACCGGCGCCAGCGAAGAGATGCGAACAGCGTGAGCACGAACGGCGTGAGCGCGAACGGCGAGCAACTGGCAGCGTCAACGCCGGGAGCCGGCGCCGGGAAGGTGATCGAGCTTCGCGAGATCGACGTCTTCTACGGACGGGTCAACGCCCTGCGCAAGGTCTCGCTCGAAGTGCGCGAAGGCGAGATCGTGGCGCTCATCGGCAGCAATGGCGCGGGCAAGACGACGACGCTCCGAACCATCAGCGGTCTGATCTCCCCCCGGAGCGGCGAGGTGCGCCTCTTCGGCAACGTCGTTCGCGGTGTCGGAGCAGAGCACATTGCGAGGCTGGGCGTCGGCCATGCGCCCGAGGGCCGGCGGCTCTTCGCGCGGATGACGGTGCGCGAGAACCTCGACATGGGCGCATACAGTCGCAAGGACCGAGCAGGGATCCGCACCGACCTCGAGCGCGTGTTCACCCTGTTCCCGCGGCTTCGCGAGCGCGCCGCGCAGCTCGCCGGCAGCTTGAGCGGTGGCGAGCAGCAGATGGTCGCCATCGGCCGCGCGTTGATGAGCGCTCCGAAGGTGCTGCTTCTGGACGAGCCATCGCTCGGCTTGGCGCCAATCCTGGTCGACGCGATCTTCGAGGTCATCCGCGAGATCAACTCCAAGGGGACCACCGTCCTGCTCATCGAACAGAACGCCCTCCTGGCTTTGAAGACCGCGTCGCGTGGCTACGTCCTGGAGACGGGTAGCGTTGCGCTCTCCGGGCCCTCCGCGGATCTGATCGCGTCACCCGACATCCAGCGAGCCTATCTGGGAATGTAACGTTCGTCCCGGGCGGGAAACCGACCCGACGTCAACGACGTCTCAAGGAAGTGATGCCACCGACCCGCGAGACCACTCCCGCTTCCCGGATACCGAGCCCGGGGCCCGACACCGGCACGCGACCACCCGAGGCGCCCACCCGAGATTTCGTCGGCTGGACCACCCAGCCGGAGTTCAGGCACAGTCGCCGGCTCTCCGCGGAGGTGACCCGGAAGGTGCTCGCCACCGCGCTCGGGTTGAGCCCGGAATCGCTGGCCGGCCTCGATGCGGCGCACCTGCGCACCGCGCTCGACAGGCTTCGCGCCATGGCAGGATTCACCCAGAAGCTCGCCGCGATGGCGGCCACCGACGACCTCACCGGGGCGCTGCGTCGGAGCGCCGGGGTGTCGGCGCTGCAGCGCGAGATCGACAGGTGGCGCCGCTTCGGCGGCAAGGGCATCGTGGTGGTGTTTCTCGACGTCGACAACCTCAAGGACGTCAACGACACCGAGGGTCACGCCGCCGGCGATCGCCTGCTCGTCGACATCGTCACCGCGATCCGCAAACGGGTGCGCTCATACGACCTGGTCATCCGGTATGGCGGCGACGAGTTCGTGTGCGCCCTCGTCGAGGCATCGCTGGCCGACGCGGAGCGCACGCTGGCCGACATCCGACGGCAGTACACGGTGCGGACCCACGGCCACAGCGTCAGCGCGGGGCTCACCGAAGTCGACCCGGCCGACACGGCGGAGTCAGCCGTCGCGAGAGCGGATGCCGCGCTCCTCGCCGAGCGTCGCAAGCTCGAGGCGTAGTCACGGCACAGCGCTCTGCGGAGCGCGCGGCCGGGCGGGGTTATTCAGGATTTGAGGCTCAGCACTGCGGGTACGATCAAGTGTGTAAGGAGCTTGGACGATGGCGATAGACGTGGTCGGCAAGCTGGCGAGGGTGACTGCCGACATCACACCGGGACACCTCGGCGAGGTGATCATCGAAGTGCGCGCGGGTACCGAGCGTTTCCTAGCGCGCGCCTCGGACAAGACATCGACGATCACAAAGCATTCCCAGGTCCTTGTGGTGGGTAGCCTGGGCGGTCGCACCGTTGAGGTGGCGCCGACAGACACCATGAGGTTGCCGCGATGACGACGCTGGCCTACGTGCTGTTGGGGATCATCCTCGGTGCGCTGCTGCTCATCGTGCTGTTCGTCCGGGCGGCGTGGCGTGTCGCCGAACCGGACGAGGCACTGATCATCTCCGGGTTCCGCAGCAGCCAGCGGTCCGAGGGCGTCGGCGAAAGCATGGGATTTCGCATCGTCACCGGGCGTGGACGCCTGGTGGCGCCGGGGATCACCAAGGTGCGCCGTCTCTCGCTCGAAGCGCACGAGAGTGAGATAGGCGTTCCCTGCGTCTCGCAGCAGAAGATCCGCGTGGACCTTCGCGGCGTGATCGTCTACAAGGTCGGTGACGACTACCGCTCGATCGCCAACGCCGCGCGGCGTTTCCTCGACCGCCCCGCGCAGGAGCTCGAGACCAAGGTGCAGAACGTCTTCGTCGGTCACCTTCGCGCCATCGCCGGCTCGATGACCGTCGAGGACATGATCAGTGACCAGGACAAGTTCGCCCAGCAGGTGCGCGATCGCTGCTCGCAGGAGATGGAGTCGTTCGGCCTGGTCATCGACAGCTTCCAGATCCAGGCGATCACCAGCCCCTCGAACTACATCGAGAACCTGGCGGCGCCGCACCAGGCGGAGGTCGAGCGCAACGCGCGTATCGCCCGCGCCAATGCGGAGCGCGACGCGGTCGGCCAGGAGCAGATCGCCCAGGCGCAGATGGCCCAGTCGCAGCGTGACACCAACATCAAGAAGGCCGGGTACCAGGCTGAGGTCGATACCGCGACCCAGCTGGCGGGGCAGCAGGGGCCGCTCTCCGAGGCGAGGGCTCACCAGGCGGTGGTGAGCGAGCAGACCCGGGTCGCCGAGCTGCAGGCGGAGCAGAAGGAGCAGCAGCTCCAGGTCGACGTGCGCCGCCCCGCCGACGCCGAGGCCTACCGGCAGACAACGCTCGCCGCCGCCGGACGTGACGTGCGCATCCGCCAGGCGGAAGCCGAGGCACAGGAGGTTCGCCTTCGCGCCGAGGCGGTTGCCACGCAGACCAAGGTCCAGGCCGAGGCGCAGGCCGCCGCGCTCAAGATGCAGGCGACCGCTCAGGCCGACGCCACCCGGCTCACCGGCCAGGCCGAGGCCGACGCCATCAAGGCCAGGGGCCTCGCCGAAGCGGACGCGATCCGCGCGCGCATGGAGGCCGAGGCCTCGGGCATCGAGCGGCGCGCCGCCGCGATGAGCCAGAACCAGGAGGCGGTGATCGCGCAACAGATCGCGGAGAAGCTCCCCGAGATCGTGGCCGCGGCCGCAGCCCCGTTCGAGCACATCGACCAGTTCACGGTGCTGAACGGAGCCCAGGGAGTCACCGGCGCGCTCGCCGAGATCATCCAGCAGGCCGGGGCGCTCACCGGGCTCGCCCGCGAGTCGCTGATGCCCGCGATCACGCGCGCGTCGAAAGCCCCGGAGCCGCCGCATCTCAACGGCTCGGGAAACGGCGTGACGTATTCGAACGGTGACGGGCATGGGCGGCGGAAACGGCAGACTCCTGTCACGATCACGGATCCGGCGCCCCCTGGCGCCGACCCCACCCAGGAGCACGTGACTCAGTGACCACAGACGCGGACGCGGTCTCCCTTTCACTCTCAGCGCCCGAAGCCGCCACCACGGTGGCCCCGGCGGAGGCGGAGCGCGAGGTGAGCATCGACCCGGAGGCCGCCAAACGCATCGAGACGATGGTCGCGACCTTCGTGGGAGGCTTGCGATCGATCGACGTGCATGGCGATGACTACCGCCGGCGCGTTGACGACATCGACAGCCTTGCCGACCGAGAGATCCGCACCACCTCCGACATGAGCAACCGCCTGCTCGACCGGCCGACCCGGGCGATGCACGGGCTCGGCCAGGGGGATGCCCCGATCGCCAAGAGCCTCCTCGACCTGCGCCGCTCGGTCGAGGACCTCAACCCCGCCAGGCATGACCTCACCCAGGGTGGCTCGCGCAAGCTGCTCGGGGTCATCCCCTTCGGCGACCGGGTCCGGGCGTATTTCGCCAAGTACCAGAAATCCCAGAGTCATATCGAGGGGATCGTCGGAGCCCTGCGCGAGGGTGGCGGCGAGCTCGAAAAGGACAACGCAGCGATCGCCCAGGAGCAGAAGGCGCTCTGGACGCAGATGGAGACGCTCCGTCAGTACGCCTACATGGCGGAGCGACTCGACACCGGGCTCGAGGCGCAGATCAACCACGTGGCCATCGGCGACCCGGAGCGCGCCAAGGTGCTCCAGGAGGACATCCTCTATCCCGTCCGGCGCCGCCGCCAGGAGATCCTCACCCAGCTCGCCGTCGCCGTCCAGGGCTATGCCGCGCTCCGGGTGGTCGAGGTGAACAACCGCGAGCTGGTGCGCGCAGTCCGCACCGCGACCACCACGACGGTCGCGGCCTTGCGAACCGCGGTGATGGTGGCCCAGGCCCTGACCAACCAGCGGCTGGTCAGCGATCAGGTCAAGGCGGTGAACGAGACCACCAGCGCAATGATCGAGAGCACCTCATCGGTGCTGCGCGAGCAGACCGCGACCGTCGAGCAGCAGGCGGCAAGCCCCGGCATCGACATGGGCTCGCTGCAGCGCGCCTGGGACAACGTCTTCGCGGCGCTGGATCAGATCGACACCTACAAGCTGCGCGCCCTCGAGGCCATGAAGATCACGGTCCGGGACCTCTCCGACCAGGTCGAGCGCTCGCACACGCAGGTCGAGCGCCTGCACTCGGCCGACGCGACGCCGCCGCGGGTGGCCACCTCCAGTCAGAGCCTCCGCCTCTCCTGACCTGCGGCCGGGCCCGTCAGAGACGGGCGATGCCGATCCAGACCATCCCGGCGACCGCCGCGATGACGAACACCGCGTACTCGGCGAGCAACTCGCGACTCCTCGATGGACCCCCGATTGCCCCCGCCGCGCCGCGGCCTCCATACCAGAGCACGAGCAGGAGCGCTGCGCGCAGCCCCGGAGACGCCGTGCTCGCGCCCACTGCCGCCGCCGCGGCGGCCACGAGCGCCCCCACCAGGAGCGCGCAGAGAATCGTCCAGCGGATCGCGAGGTGCTCGGTTCGCAGGCCGTCGAGGCTGACCAACACCACCACCGCGAAGACCGCCCCGAGGCGGAGGCGCAGCGGCAGGGTCGGAGACACCCCTCCAAGCAGCACCGGAGCGAGGACCGCGATCCCCGAGATGTCCCGGATCAATCGCGTGAACCACCCTTCCGTTCCCAGCGCGCGGCGTCCTGCAAGACGGGGCACGCCGCCGATGACGACCGCGGCGATGATGCCGCCGCCGATCCGGATCGGCAGGGGCAGGACGGCGATCGCGAGCAGGGTGCCGAACGACAGCACAGCAGCCATCGGGAGCGCAATCCCGACCGGCCCCGGGCGCGAGCCGGACGGATAGATGAGGAAGTCGTAGGCGACGAGGAAGAGCCCGGTGAAGATCGCCAGCGCCGCATAGCTGAGCGCACTCCGGTTGAGCCCGATCGCCTCGGGGCGGAGCAACACCTCGGCCGCGGCCACCGCGACCCCGAAGGCGGTATGCACCATCGGCAGCGGGATCTCGGCGAGCACCCGCACTTCGCCGGTGATCCCCAGCGCGCTCCGCGCCTGGTCGGCCAGATACCCGTGCCCTCGGCGGCGAAAGCCTGTTCGATTATCCACGTCAGCCTGTGGAAACGGTGGAGAACTCGGCATGCCCAGATCAGGGAGCCGAGGTGCCGGCCCGCCCGTAACTGTCCTCGAGGCGAACCACATCATCGATCTCAGGGGAGGACACCTCGATCAATTCGGTGTCCTCGACGGCCACGAAGCGATGCCGGCGGCCGGCCCGGATGTGCGCGCTCATGCCCGGGGTCAGCGCGTGCGTCTCCATCGCACCGCCGTCGTCCTCGAGTTGGAGCTCCATGCGGCCGGAGTCGATCAAGATCCACTCGTCCTTCTGCACGTGGTACTGCAGGCTCAGCGACTGCCCCGCGTTGATGTGGATGAGCTTGCCGAGGTAGCGGTCGGTGATCGCCCACCGGAGCTCGTATCCCCACGGCTTGTCCACCCGGCCGGAGCCCGCGGCGTGGATGGAGCCGGAGGCGGCGGCAGGCCTGGTCACTCGCTCGCCCCGACGGCGACGCGGCCGGAGACACCGCTGTGGTGCTCGAGCGCGGTGATCAACTCCTCCACCCGCTCATGGGTGGTCGCCTCGGCGTAGACGCGCATCAGCGGCTCGGTGCCACTCATGCGCAGCAGCACCCATGACCCGTCGTCCATGTAGAACTTGAATCCGTCATCGGTGCGAGTGCGCACCACCTTGCTGCCCGCGAGCGTGGTCGGCTCATCCTGCTGCATGCGTGCATAGACCTCCGCCTTGCGGTCCTCGTAGCCGTCGCGCGGAAAGCGGATGTCGTGACGGTCGTATGCGTGCGGGCCGACCAGGTCCTCGAGGTGCTCGAGGATCGCGGAGAGGGGCATGGCGTAGTCGACGATCATCGCCGCCATCATCAGGCCGGAGAGGATGCCGTCGCGCTCGGGGATGTGACCGCGGAACGCGAAACCACCGGACTCCTCGCCGCCCAGGATCGCGTCCGTCTCCATCATCTTGGTGCCGATGTACTTGAAGCCGACCGGCATCTCGTGCACGGTGACGCCGAAGCGCTCGCCGAGCGCGTCGATCATCCCCGAGGTCGTGACCGAGCGCACGATGTCGCCGCGCATACCGCGCTTCTCGAGCAGGTACAGCGCGAAGAGCGCCATCACCTGCAACTGGTTCACGTAGCGGCCGCGCTCATCGATGATGCCGACCCGATCCGCGTCGCCGTCGTTGGCGATGCCGAGGTCGAACGCCCCTGACGCCATGCGCTCCATCGCCTCGGGCATGTAGCGGTCGATCGGTTCCGGGTGCATGCCGCCGAATCCTGGATTGCGCTCCCCGTGCAGCTCTTCGACTGTGGTCGAGCCACCGCCGAGCGCACGCGCGATCAGCCCGGCGCCCGCTCCGTACATGGCCTCGTGGAGTACGCGCAGCCCATGGCTTCGCAGCGCGGGAAGATCGACCATCCTGCCGAGTTGCTCGAAGAAATCCGGAAGCGGGTCGACGAGCTGGAGCCGGCCGGTCGCGACCGCCTCCTCGTAGCTCATCTCGGTGACCCCGGCGTCGAGTGCCTCCGCGGTGTGCCTTTCGATCTCGGCGACCACCTCGGGTGGTGCGGATCCGCCGAAGTCCGGCTTGTACTTGATACCGTTGAACTCGGCCGAGTTGTGGCTGGCCGTGACCACAACTCCGCCGGCCGCGCGCTGCCGGGTGATCGCCCAGGAGACCGCCGGGGTCGGAGTCACCCGATCGAGGAGCACGACGCGCTGCCCGTTGGCGACCAGGACGCGCGCCACCTCGCGCGCGAACAGCTCGGCGCAGTAGCGCGAGTCGTGACCCACCACGACCGGGCGAGGCTCGTTGCCGAGGTAGGCCGCGACTCCCTGGGCCACGGCGCGCACGTTCGCGTAGGTGAAGTCATCCGCGACCACGGCTCGCCATCCGTCGGTCCCGAACCTGATCGGGTTCGGCGTCATCGGCCACATTCTAAGCGCCCGGACATTCCGTCCCCACGGCCGCTCGGTCAGAGAACGTCGTTGCGGCCGTCGGTGCTGAGCTTGTCGACGACCTCCTTGACCATCTGTGACCGGTCCGCGGGGACGACGAGCAGCGCATCGGGGGTATCCACGACGACCAGCCCCTCGACTCCCGCGACGGCGACCAACCGACCGGAACGAGCAACCACCGTGCAGTCGCGAGACGCGGTGATCACGACATCCCCTTCGACCAGGTTGCCGGCGCCATCGACCTCGCCGTCCGCCACTCGCGCGTCGCGGACGTCCGACCAGGAACCGAGGTCCGACCAGCCGAACGAGGCCTGCACGACGGTGAGCCGCCGGGTCCGCTCGAGCACGAGCGGCTCGACCGCCTGAGTTCGCTGAGCGGCGTACACCCGGGCCGCCGCCCGGTCGTCGCCACCGGCACGGGCGTCGATCACCTCTTCGAGCGCCGATGCCAGGCCGGCATCCGCCGCGCCCAATTCGTCGAGAAATCTGCGCGCGGTCCAGGCGAAGAGCCCGAGATTCCAGAGGTGCCGGCCGCCGTCGAGGTATCCCTGGGCGACCTCGGCCGAGGGCTTCTCGGTGAACCCGGTCGCCGCGAAGGCGGGAAGCGCGGCCGCCGCCGCGGCCGCGTCCTGTGGGGTGCCGGACGGCGGCCGCCAGATGCTCGGGTCGCGAGGTTCGCCGAGCTCGATATAGCCGAAGCCGGTCACCGGGGCCGCCGGGACGAGCCCGACCGTTGCCAGGCCGTCGGTGCTTGCCGCCCATCCCGCCGACGCCAGCACCGCGGCGCGATACGCGCCGGAGTCGCTGACGCGGTGGTCGGCGTGGACGCTGGCGATCAGCGCGTCGGGATCGTCGCGCGCGATCAGGCCGACCGCCAGCCCGAGCGCTGGGCCGGTCCCGCGAGGCTCGGGCTCCACGATGACCGCTTCCGCCGGCAGGCCGAGGCCGGCGAGCGTCGAGCGGCAACCGTCAGCCTGGGCCGCGGCGGTCACCACGTGCACGCTGTCACCGAGCCCGACCACGCGCTCGAGGGTCGCTCGCAGGAGAGTCACACCGCCGGGCGCCAGCGGGAGCAGGTGCTTGGGGGTCGATCTGCGGCTCAGCGGCCACAGGCGGGTGCCGCTGCCACCCGCGAGCACGAGGATGTGGAGACCCACCCGGCGGTGTCCCGAAACCCCGGCGGCGATCAGGCCGTGGCTGCTGCGAGCAGCGGTTCCGTGCCCGCGTCCTCGGCCCACTGCCGGGCGAGGTTCACGCGCTCCCACGGAAGGTCGAGATCGCTCCGCCCGAAGTGTCCGTACGAGGCGACCTGACGGTAGATCGGCTGGCGCAGTTCGAGCGCGCTCATGATCCCGAAGGGCGACAGATCGATGTACTCATCGATCAGCGACGCGATCGTGTCGGTGGGCACCTTCTCGGTCCCGAAAGTCTCCACGAACACCGAGACCGGTTTGGCGACCCCGATCGCATAGGCGACCTGGATCTCACATTTCGTTGCCAGGCCGGCGGCGACTGCGTTCTTGGCTGCCCAGCGCGCGCCGTAGGCCGCGCTGCGATCGACCTTGGACGGGTCCTTGCCGCTGAAGGCTCCACCGCCGTGGCGGGCGTAGCCCCCGTAGGTGTCGACGATGATCTTGCGACCGGTGAGCCCGGCGTCCGCCATCGGGCCGCCGATCACGAAGCGACCGGTGGGATTGACGTAGCGCTTGGTGCCGGAGTCGAGCCACTCGGCGGGGATCACCGCCTCGACGACGTGGCGCTGGACGTCCTCGTAGATCTGCTCCTGAGTGACCTCCTCGCCGTGCTGGACGCTCACCAGGACGGTGTCGACGCGGCGGGGGCGACCGTTGTTGTCGTATTCGATGGTGACCTGGGTCTTGCCGTCGGGGCGAGCCCAGCGCAGGGTCCCGTCGCGGCGCGTGACCGCCAGCCTCCGGGCGAGCTGATGCGCCATCTGGATCGGCGCGGGCATCAACTCCGGGGTCTCGTCGCAGGCGAAGCCGAACATCATTCCCTGGTCGCCGGCGCCACCGTGGTTCACCCCCAGCGAGATGTCGGGCGACTGCTCGTCGACGGAGACCAGCACGCCGCAGGTCTCCCAGTCGATACCGTACTTCGCCCGGGTGTAGCCGATCTCCTTGATGGTCTGGCGGACCAGGCCGGCGATGTCCACGTACGCCTGGGTGGTGATCTCGCCGAAGACGAGCACGGTGCCGGTGCTCAGCGCGGTCTCGCAGGCTACCCGCCCGAGGGGGTCCTTGCTGAGGACGGCATCCAGGACGGCGTCGCTGATCTGATCGGCGACCTTGTCGGGATGCCCTTCGGTCACCGACTCCGAGGTGAACAGGCGATGGCGCATCGCGGGCATGGGCAAGGCCCTCCTCCCCACCGGCAGCCACCGAGCCGCCCTGTGCGGCTCCGGCCTGCTCCTGTCCGGGGATCGCAAGATCCTACCAGCGCACGTCGTGACAGGTTTGTCCCTTGGCGAGGCCCGCTCAGACCGTGTAGTGTTACCGGTAACTATCACCAACCCGGGCGCCGTATCACAACGCGCCGGACGGAGGAACAAGGCGCGTGTCGGTAGACCAGACTCTACGTTGCCGCGATTGCGGCGTCGACTTTATTTGGACTGAGGGCGAGCAGGACTTCTTTGCCTCTCGTGGCCTCACAAACCCCCCCTCCCGGTGCCCCAGCTGCCGGGCAGCGCGTCGCCAGAGTGGCGGCGGTGGTGGCGGTGGCGGCGGATTCGGTGGTAGCGGCGGCGGCGGCGGTGGATACCGCAGCAATGGCCCCCGCCAGATGTACGAGGTTCCCTGCGCTGGGTGCGGCGGCGTCGCGCGCGTCCCCTTCCAGCCTCGGGGCGACAAACCCGTCTACTGCAGCGACTGCTTCCGCGCCGCTCCGCGATGACCCGAGAGGGTGAAGGCAGCGCCCCCATCGCGGTGGGGACGAGGGTCAGTTTTCCCTATGGCGGCAGCCGGCGCACCGGCACCGTCGCTGACGTCTCGATGATCCCAGACCAGTCGGGTGGACGCTCGCTCGCCTACCTGATCGACGTTGGCTCGCGCAAGGTGTTTGTGCAGGGCGAAGGCATCACGCCGGCCACCGGGCCGGCGGGGGCCTTCGACCCCGTCGCCGAGGGAGTGGCGTACGGCCGCAAGCGTCCTCGGAATCCGCGCAACCGATAGGCACAGACGGGGGCCGTCGCTCGCGCGTGACCGCGGAATCGCGGCACGGTGGGTATTGTGTGAGTGATGGCTTCTGAGCTTTCCGCCGCTGCTCCCCAGCGTCCGAGCCGCATCCACAGGCCCCGCCTCTGGACGGTGCTCCTCGCGGTCGGCATCGCGGCGATCGTCGCCGGCGGAGCGCTCATCGCGGGCCCGCTCATCGGGGTCCTGTTGCGCGGCCATGCGGATTCGACAGCCCTCAACAACTGGCAGGGCGGTGCGCGCCCCGGCGTGACCGGAGCCAACCCGGACGCCACCAAGACCCTGACGTGCGGATCGACATCGACGACCGACTATGCGCTGGTCAGCTTCGGAGCCCCGGCGCAGTACCACTACGCCGCGGTCGCGGGCAACGGCACCTGGGCGCTCCTCAACTCGCGCTCGATGGTGCACTACGACGGGACTGCCAACCCCGGGCAGCAGGGAAACGTGATCATCGCGTTCCACCGCGAGCCGGACTTCCAGTACATCAATCAGCTCGGTGTCGGCGCGACGATCACCATCCAGAGCCGCACCTGCCAGACCTTCGTCTACCGCGTGGTCCAGCGATGGAACCTGGCGCCGAGCAAGGTGACCCAGCTCGGTCCCACCAGCGGGCACGAGCTGACCATGATCACCTGCGACCCCTGGTGGCAGGATTACAACCGGCTGGTCTGGCGGGCCGAGTTGATCTCCGCGCCTGCAGCGGGCGGGACCACCGGCGGGAGCGCGGCCAACCCCGCGTTCTGACACTCCCTCCGGAACCGACTTACTTCGAGAAACCTTCGAGGGGACCCGGAAGCGCTGCCTCCGCGACGGCCTCGAGGCGCTTGATGTGCGTGCGCACGAAGATCGCGCTGGCGATGATCACGACGACGGCCAAGGCCGCGAACCCGATTTCGAAAGGAGTGCTCAACTTCGTGATCGCACCCGCGAGCTTGTAGGCACCTACGCCGTAGAGGGTGGCCCAGACGATGCCGCCCAGCGCGTTGGCGATAAGGAAACGAATCCAGTGCATCCGGTTGGTGCCCGCGAGAAACGCCGCATAGGTGCGCAGCACCGCGACGAACCGTCCGAAGAAGACCACCTTGGAGCCCTGGCGCATGAAGATGTAGCGCCCCACCTTCAGTTTCGCCTCGTCGAGACGGACGTATTTCCCGAAGCGGCGTAGGAGTGGATATCCGCCGAACCATCCGATGCCGAAGCCGATGTTGTCGCCGACGATCGCGCCTACGATCGCCGCGGCGATCACACCCACGATCGACAGTTGGTGGGAGGCAGCCGCAAAGGCGGCGGCGGTGATGAGCATGGTCTCGCCGGGGAGGGGGATGCCTAGGCTTTCGAGGCCGACGAACAGCGCAACTGCCAGGTACCCGAGGCTGGTGAGCCAGCCGTAAAGACCGGTGTTGATCACACGCGTGACCAGCGGGCCGGCTCAGACCGGGGCAATGGGGTGGTGGCGCGTAACGTCGGCGCGGCGTCTACCGCTGTAGACGGCAAAACGGCGGACCAGTTCGGCGCGGAGCTCATCCGGCGGCACGATCGCATCGACGATGAGCTCGGAGGCCAGCCGGAAGATATCGATGTCGTCGCGATACTCGTCCTGCAGCGCCTTCACGTACGCGGCCCGCTCACCCTCGACGACGTCCTGGATCTTGTTGAAGTAAACGGCATTGATGGCAGCCTCCGGACCCATCACCGCTATCTGCGCCGAGGGCAGCGCAAGCGTGCAGTCCGGCTCGAATGCCGGTCCGCTCATCGCGTACAAGCCCGCGCCATACGCCTTGCGCAGCACCACCGATATGCGTGGCACCTGCGCCTGGGCGAGCGCCGAGATCATCTTCGCGCCGTGACGGATGATCCCTTCGCGCTCCACGGCTGTACCGATCATGAAGCCGGGGACGTCCGCAAGAAAGAGCAGCGGCACGTTGAACGCATCGCAGCAGGTGATGAACCGCGTCGCCTTGTCCGCGGAGTCGACGAACAGCACCCCGCCTTTGAAGCGCGGCTGCGACGCGAGCACACCGACGGCGTGCCCATCGATGCGCGCGAAGCCGCACACGATCTCGCGCGCGAAGAGGCGCTTGATCTCGAAGAACGAGCCATCATCGATGACGCCTCGCACAATTGCCATCACGTCGTATCCCTTCGATGCCTCGGC
>DAITPY010000017.1:0-40076 GCA_036833315.1 Candidatus Dormiibacterota bacterium | reverse complement strand
GGTGACCGGCGCGCTCAACATCGGCACCGGCATCGAGACGGCCATCGGCGACCTGGTCCGGCGGTTGTGCGCCCTCGCCGGGTACGGCGATGCACCGCACAGCGAGCCCCTGCCATCCGGAGAGGTGGCCCGCAGCGCTCTCGACCACACCCTGGCTGCGGCGCGCCTGGACTGGATTCCAAAGGTCAGCCTCGACGACGGTCTGGCGCGGACCCTGGACAGCTTTCGCGGTCAGGCGCGCTGATCAGGCCGAGGTGTGCGCGGCGGTGATCAGCCCGGACACGTCGAGCAGTATCGCCACCCCGACCAGGCCGGCGATCGCCCACCAACGCGGTGCTGACAGGCGCGCGGCCCGCCGCCACGCCAGCGTCCACGCGGCGATCGGCGCGGCGGCGGCGACGGCAACCAGCAGGTAGCGCGCCTGGGGCTGGAGATCGAAGGCCGCCGAGTTCAGCACCGACTGCACCGCCGCGACGAGGATCACCACCAGGAGGAGCACGGCGACTCGCCGCCGGACCAGGTCCCAGCGCGGCCAGGACCGTGCCACCGCGGCGACGGCGGCCACCGCGAGCGCGGCGATGGCCGCACCCGCGACCACACTCGGCAGGGGACGGCGCCCGAGGATCGAGATGGCCTCGAGGTGGGCCCCGTTCCCGTAACTCCCGACCAGGCTCAGCGCTGTGGCTGCGAGATAGCCGCGCACCTGGGCGAACGAATCGAAGACCTGACGCTGAGCGGTGATCGGCTGCAGCGGTGGGAGCGGGCCTCCGAACTCCACCGCGTTGCGCACGAACCACCATCCCGCGAACACCATCGACGGGCCGATCAGCGCGGCCGCCTGCACGGCGCGGATCCTGCGCCCGAAGCGCAGGACGACCACGAGCAGGAGGAGCACCGCGAGGAGCCACACCGTCTCCTTGGCGAGCACCGCCAGCGCGACCGCGCACCCGGCGGCGAGCGCGAGACGGTCCGTGAGCGCCCGGGCCTGGAGCACGGCAACCCCGGCGAGCACCAGCAGGGATCCCGCGAGCCAGGCCAGGTTGTCGTCGTTGACGGCCCCGGCCAGGTATTGCGCCTCGGGGAGCAGCGCGACCAGCGCGGCAGCGCCCACGGCCAGGAAGGGTCGCATCGGGAACAGCCGCCGGGCGACCAGGTACACGGTCAGCACGGTGAGCACGCCGAGCAGCACCGAGACGAGGCGGATCAAGCGCGGATCCCCACCGGTGAGCTTCGAGACCACCGCGCCCATCAGGTAGTAGAGAGGTGGCTGCTGACGCTCGGGCTCGCCGGCCGGGGGCAGGCGAAGGTGGTCGGCGATGCCGTTGATGTAGCGGAGGTGCGAGAGCTCGTCCGGAGACGCGCCCACGGGGGTGATCCGCGTGTAGGCGACGGCGAATCCCGCGAACACGGCCACCAGCGCGCCGAGCAGGACCCCCGGCGCGATTGACCGGCGCGGCCGCACTTAGGGGTGCTCCCGGCGGGCGCCCTCCGGTCGCCAGGTCATCGCCAGCGACACGCGAAGACGGACCACGTCCCGCATCGCCCGAGCGACAGGAATCAGACGGCCGCCGGAACGACGGCCGGCGAGCCTGGGGAGGTGCTCCACCTGCATCTGGACGACCCTGAAGCCAAGCCGGTGCGCCTTGAAGAAGATCTCGGGATTGAAGACGGCGGAGCGTGCTCGGATCGGGCTGACCCCGTCCCAGACCGCGCGCGTGAACGCCTTGAGGCCACAGTCGAAGTCAAGCTCGCGGATGCCGAAGGTCGTGCGGACGACGAGGTTGTACACGCCGCTCACGAACGACCGGTACCAGGGATCCGCGCGTCGCTTGCGGATCCCGGCAACCATGTCTGCCGTGGCAAGCGCGGCGATCAGGCGGCCGAGATCGCGCGGATCGAACTGTCCGTCCCCGTCCATGAACGCGAGCACCTTGCCCCGCGACGCGCGCAGACCGTCGCACACCGTGATCGCGTAGCCGCGCTGCTGCGCATGGGTCACGATCGTGAGGTGTGCGGCCGCCTCGCCCATCGCGGTGCGCGCCGCACCGACTGTGTCGTCCGCGCTGGCGTCGTCCACGAGCACGATCTCGTACGTCCTGCCCCCCTCGCCCAGGACCGGCATCACGTCCTGGAGGACCCGGCCGATGTTCTCAGCCTCGTTGTGGGCTGGGATGGTGAGGCTGACGTCGACCTCGGGTAGCGCCACCGGCGCTACGCCATCTCCGCTGCTGGAGCCGCGACCCGCGCCTTGCCGGTGGCCGTCCGCGACTGACCGGTGACCCAATCCACATCCGAGCCGCCGACGTGCGCCAGATCGACTCGATCAAGGTGCCCTTCGACGGTCTTGATCACCGAGTCGATCAGCGTGCTCCGTAGCTGATGTGGCTTGAGGCCGAGGTCGACGAGGAGTTGATGCTTGGCGTTGTAGAAATGCGTGTCCTTCTCGAACCGAGGGTTCGGAAGGTGATCGATGGTGGTCTCGCCGCCGTGCGCCGCGCGCGCGTCGCGAACCAGCTCGGCAAGTTGCAGGACCGAGAACTGCTCGGTGAATTGATTGAACACGCGGAACTCGCCGGGTTGCGCCGGGTGTTCGATGCTCAGCTGCACGCACGCCATGGTGTCGCGGATGTCCAGGAAGCCTCGGGTCTGACCGCCGCTCCCGTACACGGTGAGGGGCTTGCCGATCGCGGACTGGACCAGGAAACGATTGAGCACGGTGCCCCAGATGCCGTCGTAGTCGAAGCGGGTCGCGAGGTCGGGATGGAGCTGGGTCTCATTCGTCGTGCAGCCGTAGACCACGCCTTGGTTCAGGTCGGTCGCCCGCAATCCCCAAGCCCTGCAGACGAAATGGATGTTGTGGCTGTCGTGCACCTTGGAGAGGTGATAGAAGCTTCCGGGAAGCTTGGGGTACGGCAGGGTGTCGGACCTGCCGTTGTGCTCGATGGTGATGAAGCCTTCCTCGATGTCGATGTTCGGAGTCCCGTACTCCCCCATCGTGCCGAGCTTCACCAGGTGGCAGTCCGGTGCGTGCTCGTGCAACGCAAAGAGCAGGTTGAGCGTCCCGGCCACGTTGTTGAGCTGGGTCATGACCGCGTGCTCGCGGTCGATCATCGAGAACGGCGCCGAGCGCTGCTCGGCGAAATGCACGACTGCGTCAGGCTTGGTGGACGCGATCAGCTCTGCCAGAGCGTCGGCGTCGGTGAGGTCCACGTTGCGCCACTCGATGCCGTCCTTGCCCTCTTCGCGCCAGCGCTCGACCCGCCGCTCCATGGTCGAGATCGGGATCAACGACGAGGTGCCGCACTCGAGATCCCACCGGCGACGGACGAGGTTGTCGACGGCGATGACCCGGTAGCCCTGATTGGACAGATGCATCGCCTGCGGCCAGCCGAGATAGCCGTCCCCGCCGAGCACGATCACCGTTTTGTCACGCATGCAAGAAGCTCCTGAGAGTGTCCAGACCCTGCGACCTTCGGGAAGAAGACCTTTCGAAGGGGTTATCGACTGGATTATGCCTGCAGCGCACGCCCGATGGTCATGCAGCCGGACAAAAGAGCGACAATGTTCATTCGTGTCGATCTCCGGTTCTGCTCGCCGCGGGCTCCTGATCCGCGCGGCGGTCACCAGCGTCGTCACCGTCCTGGTGCTGGTTCTCGTCTGGCGATTGCTCGGTCACGGCACGACCTGGCACGGAGTGGACCTGTCGGTCGGGGCCGTGCTCATGGCCGCCTTCGGCGCCGCCTGCTTCCTGGTGGGGCGAGCCTGGCGATTCGCCGCGCTGCTCCCGAAGCGCCAGGGCAGCGCTCGCGAGCTGCTCGGAGCCACCGCCGCGTCGTGGGGTGCGGGCCTGCTCCTTCCGGGGCCTTCGGCGGACGTCACCTTCGTCGCCCTGGCTCGGACCCGGTTCGCGGTCGGCGTCGCCAGAGGCTCGGGGAGCGCCATCGTCGCGCGGATCCTGGATGTGGTCAGCCTCGCCCTGGTTGCGGTGGTCGCATCCTTCTTCACCGGTCATGTCGAACCCACACCGGTGATCCTCGTGGCCGTGGGCGCTTTCGTGGCGGGCCTCGGGGTCCTGCTCTCGCTCATCATTCCCGGTCCGCGGACCGTGGTGACTCGCCTTGCGGGGCGCATCCCGAAACTCGCCGGGTTGGCGGCGCGGGCCGAGGCCGAGCTCGACGAGCTCAACAGCCGCGCCCGCTGGGCGAACCTGGTGGCCAGCACAGCGTTCTGCCGGGTGGCAACCGCGGTGCAGTACGCGGCGCTGATGAGCATGGTCGGCCTGCACCTCGGCTTCTGGCAGACCTGGTTCATCCTCTCGATCCGGACATTGCTGCTCACCATCCCGATCCAGGGGATCGCCGGGATCGGCACCGGACAGGCGTGGTGGGCTGGAGCGCTCCTCCTCGAAGGGGTGCCCGCGGAGCTGGCGGTCGGCGCCGGCCTGACCCTGCAGGCGATCGACCTGGCGGTCTCACTCCCGGTCGCGGGGATCGCCAGCACGCTGCTCTTCCGCCGCCACAAGGCCCCGGATCCGGACAACCCGGAACTCGATGTGGTCGGGGCGCCCGCCCCGGCGGCCCGCGAGCCGATCCACGCCGGCTGACCCGGCGACCTGTAGCCACTCGATACTCAGGGAGGCGAAGCCGTGCCCATCATCGATCGCGACAGTGAGTACGACGTCGTCGTCATCGGAGCCGGGTCGACCGGCGAGAACGTCGCGGGCCGCGTCGCCAAGGGCGGGCTCAGCTGCGTGGCGGTCGAGAGCGAGCTTGTCGGCGGGGACTGCTCGTACTGGGCATGCATGCCGAGCAAGGCGCTGCTCCGCAGTGGACAGGCGCTCCGCGCGGCCCAGGCGGTCGAGGGCGCGCGTCAGGCGGTGACCGGGGACATCGACAGCCGGGCGGTGCTCCGCCGTCGTGACGCGTTCACCTCGCACTGGAGCGACGACGGTCAGGTCAAGTGGCTCGAGAGCGCCCACGTCGACCTCGCGCGCGGTAAGGGGCGCCTCACCGCTGAGCGGGTGGTCACGGTGACCCCAGCCGGCGGGTCCGTCTACACCCTCAAGGCACGCAAGGCCGTGGTGATCTGCACCGGCACCAGGGCGTCGATCCCTCCGATTCCGGGCATCGAGACGGCCGCGGTATGGACCAGCCGCGAGGCCACCAGCGCCACGGAGGTGCCCCGCCGGCTGCTCATCCTCGGTGGCGGCGTGGTCGGATGCGAGATGGCAGATGCCTGGCGAACCCTCGGCACCGAGGAGGTGACCCTGATCGCCAAGGACCAGCGGCTGCTGGTCAACGCCGAGGAGTTCGCCGGCAACGCTGTGCGCGCATCCTTCGAGCACCGCGGCATCTGGGTGATTCTCGGAGCGACCGCCGAGCGCGTCGCTCGCGCCGCCAACGGAGAGGTGACCGCCGAGCTGAGCGGCGGCATGACGGTTGCCGGCGACGAGCTGCTGGCCGCGACCGGCCGGGCCCCACGCTCCGACGATATCGGCCTGGACACGGTCGCGCTGCGCCCGGGGAGCTGGCTCACGGTGGACGACACCTGCCGCGTCGAGGGCGGCGGCGACTGGCTGTACGCGGCGGGAGACGTCAACCACCGAGCACTGCTGACCCACATGGGCAAGTACCAGGGCAGAGCGTGTGGCGATGCGATCGTGGCGCGAGCCAAGGGGGACCTCCCCGAGGGACCGCCGGCGTGGTCGAGGTTCGCCGCGACCGCTGATCACGCCTCCGTGCCACAGGTCGTGTTCACCGACCCCGAGGTCGCCTCGGTTGGACTCACCCATGAGCGCGCGGTCGCCGCCGGGTTGCACGTCCGATCGGTGGACTACGAGCTCGGCAACATCTCCGGAGCCTCACTGATCGCGGACGGGTACGCCGGACACGCGCGCATGACTGTGGACGAGGATCGCAAGGTCATCGTGGGGGTCACCTTCAGCGGCCCCGGCGTCGGCGATCTCATCCACGCAGCCACCGTCGCGGTGGTGGGAGAGGTGCCGCTCGACAGGCTCTGGCATGCCGTCCCCGCATATCCGACCATCAGCGAGATCTGGCTTCGCCTGCTCGAAACGTACGGGCTGTAGGCGCAGGGGACGCCTCCGCAGGGAAGCCCCCGCGCGAGTGGCCCCGGGTTAGTTGCCGATGTGGTTCGCGGGTACCACGCCCATCTTGCCGGCCTGGTAGTCGGCGAGCGCCTGGGCGATCTCGGCGTGAGTGTTCATGACGAACGGGCCGTAGTGCGCCACGGGCTCGCGGATGGGACGTCCGCCGAGGATGAGCAGCTCCAGGTTGGGGGAGCGGCTTTCCTGCTCGGTCGCGCCGGTGGCGGCGACCACGTCTCCGGCGCCGAGTGCCACGAGCTGACCGGTGTGCACCGGGCGCTGCTCAGCGCCGGCGGTGCCGTTGCCGGCGAGCACGTAGATGAGCGCGTTGAAATCGCGCGGCCAGGGCAGCAGCAAACGTGCGCCGGGAGCCACGGTCACATGGGCGAGCGAGATCGGGGTGTAGGTGATGCCGGGCCCGCTGTGGCCCGCGACCTCGCCGGCGATGACCCGCAGCAGCGCGCCGCCGTCATACGACGTCAGCAGCGCGACGTTGCCGGCGCGGATGTCCTGGTAGCGGGCCGGGACCCACTTCTGCGCAGCCGGAAGGTTGACCCACAGCTGAATCCCGTGGAACAGGCCACCACTCGCGATCAGCGTCTCGGGCGGACGCTCGATGTGGAGGATGCCGGCGCCGGCGGTCATCCACTGCGTGTCGCCGTTGGTGATCAGCCCGCCACCGCCGTTGGAGTCCTGATGCTGGAAGGTCCCGTCGATCATGTACGTGACGGTCTCGAAGCCACGGTGCGGATGCCAGGGAGTGCCCTTCGGTTCGCCGGGCGCGTACTCGACCTCACCCATCTGGTCCATGTGGATGAAGGGGTCGATGAGCGCCGGGTCTGCGCCCGCGAACGCGCGTCGCACCGGAAAGCCCTCGCCCTCGAGCCCGTTCGGGGCGGTGGTCACGCTGATCACCGGCCGGATCGATGCGGCGGCAGGGTCGGGTTGGGGGATGTGCGGGAGCGCGGTGATGTCGTCAACGGTCACAGCCGGCATGGCGAATTTCCTTAGAGAACCAGGGCCTTGACAGGCGCGATCACATTTTCGAGATCCCAGCTCACGCCGGGAACGTCAACGTACAGCTCGATCTCGTTGCCGTCGGGATCCATGATGTAGAGGCTATGGCTGACGGTGTGGTCGCTGGTGCCGACGATGCGTACCCCGGATTCCTGGCAGCGCGTCATCGCCGCGCGCAGCTCGTCGTCGCTGTCGCCGACCTTGAGACCGAAGTGGTACAGACCGACATGGCGTCCGCTCGGCAGCGGCTGCGCGTCCTCACCGACTTCGATGAGCAACAACTCGTGATGGGTCCGGCCGCTGCTGAAGAGCGCCACCGGGATGCGCCCCAAGGGCCCGTCTGCTGAGGATGTGAGCCGCTTCCAGCCGAGCACGTCCCCGTAGAAGGCCGCGGAGCGGTCGATATTGCGCACGTAGAGGACGAGGTGCCCCAGCTCCTTGATTTCCATGCGCCCGAGCTTACCCGGCATGCCATGACCCGAAACGACGGCGGCGCCCCGACCGGTTGGGGATGCCTGGCTGCGAGCGCCGACCTCAGCGGGTCAGTGCGAGCAGGACTTGGCTTCGCCGGCCGAGTCGGCCGTCTGGAAGCTGTGGCCGCAGCCGCAGGTGCGCACCGCGTTGGGGTTGTGGATCGTGAACCCACCGCCCATCAGCTCGTCGACATAGTCGATCTCGGCGCCCTGGAGGTACTGCGTGGAATACGCGTCCACGTACACCTTGAGGCCGCCGTCCACGTCAACGACGAGGTCGTCCTCTTTTGGCGGATTCTCGTCGAGCCCCATCCCGTAGGAGAAACCCGAGCAGCCTCCGGACTGGATGAAGACTCGCAGCCCCAGTTCGCGGTCGGCCGGCTGGTCGGCGATGAGGCCCTTGAGCTGGTCACGGGCGGCGTCGGAGATCGTGACGGTCGACGGAGAGGTGATTGCCATGGTGCTTCACATCATACGTCACCCTCCCGTTCGCGACACCTCGCCACCGCCACGAGACACCTCCACGATGGACGCGCGACCGGCGAGATGCTCGCCGAGGAGGCCGCGTGCGTCGGGCTCACCGGCGTGGAGACGGTTGGCGACCGCTCCCAGCAGGATGAACTCGGCGAAGAAATACAGCCAGCTGGCGAGCACGAAGAAGAGTGCAAAGGCTTTGCCATATGTCGAGAAGTTGCGCGCGAGGCCGGCGTAGAGCGGCCACAGCAGGGTGAGGATCTCCATGGCGGCCCCGGCGATGACAACCCCCGGCCAGAGTTGCGCGACTCGATAGGTGCGGTTGGGAACCAGGCGGTACACCGCGAGCATGAACGCGAACCAGACCAGCAGCCCGATCAATGGTTCGACGAAGCGAACCACCCCCGGAAGGGCGATGAGTGCGTTGATGCCGACGGTGGCCACCAGCGACACCACGAAGAGGATGGTCATCGCAAGCGCCATCGCACGCTGCCGGAGGAAGCTGCGCTGCCGGGCCCCGATGATGATGCCCAGGGAGAACTCCATGGAGGTGAAGAGACTGCTCCCGCCCCACAGGAGGCCGACGACGCCGACGATGCCGAAGAGCCCCGAGTTCTGGCGGACATTGAGGAACGCGTTCACCAGCTCGGCGTGCGCATCCGACGGGAAGAACCCGAGGATCGCATTGAGGACGGCCGTTCTGGTGCTCGCGGCCTGGGTCGCGAATCCCAGGACGGCAAGCAGCCCGAGGATGAGGGGAAACATGCTGAGGAACGCGTTGAAGGCGAGGCCGGACGCGTAGTTGCCGGCCTGGCTGGACGCGAACGCGACGATGAGCCGGACCGGGTAGGTCGTGCCGGCCCAGGTCGCAATCGAGGAGATCAGCCGCTTCACGGGGTCAGCGTGACATCCCGTACCACGAGCAACCAGCGGCGCTCGACACGACGCCTACTCGTCGGTGACTGCGCGTGCGGCTTCTGAGGCGTAGCGCGGCAAGTGGACGTCATCCGACCCCGCGAAGCGCATCGACCCCGCCACCAGGTGATGGCCCGCCACCTCGTCGATCAGTCGGAGCATCTCCTGGCAGATCTGCCGGTAGCTCGGATGTCCCTGCGGTGAAGTCCGCAACTCGATCAGGTGCATGGCCTCGCGCGCATTGAGCTTGATGAGGTAGCGCACCCGGTGGCCGAGGGTCACGAGGTAACCGGCCTGCTGCGGGAAGGTGGCGGCGATCTCCCTGTACGCGGCCTCGGCTTCCCCGACCGCCGCGCGCCACGTGCTCGCCAACCCGGCCTCCGAGACAGTCGCCGGCACCTCGTATCCAAGTGCCGGCGTCAGCTCCTGCCACTGGACGGTGAGCATGCGGTGGCGCTGCAGATCGCGGAAGGCACCGTAGTCGGAGATGACCTCGAAGGTGTAGTCGCAGTGCTCGAAGCCGCGTCCGGGGCGGTGACGCCGGTTGCCACGCTCGCCGATCGCCGCGGCGAACAGCGCCGCACGACGTGAGCTATCGAGCGGCCGCACCGCCGCGAGCAGGCGTTCCTCGGATGCGTGGGAAAACGGGAACAGGGCGGCCGCGAGGATGCGGTCCTCCCCGTCGCCGTCCCAGTCCACGAGCGTCACCCCGGGAGGGCCCCACTCGTGCTCGGGGGCGAGGACGTCTGCGGCAACGTTGAGCGCGGCGGCGGTCTCACGCAGGTAATCGACCCAGACACCGCCTCGTTCTGGACGGTCGAGACGGGTGAGGAAATCGGGGATGAGTTGCTGCAGCTCCGCGTTGATGAGCTCGGCGTATCCGATCGCCTCCGGGAGCGGGTGCGCGCGGAGCCGGAGGACGAGCTGCTCGTACGCCTGCGGCGAAGCGAACATGCCGACGTTGCTCACGGTCCCGGCGGGAAGCAGCCCACGCATCAGGTCGAGCGCGAGGGCCCGGATCGCGCGTGCGCGCGCTTGCTCGTCGGCCTCCGGTGGCAGCGTGTCGTCGAGGTGGCGTCCCAGCGGCCCGCGCAGCTCGGCGTAGGTGTCGAAGAGGCCGTCCATCGCCCGCTGATAGGTCGCGGCGAACGGTGAGGCGAGCAGCTCGCGATCACGGATGTACCGGTAGTGACCGTCGCGACGGTCCGTGTAGGCGATGTAGCGGGTGGACTGCTCGAGATAGGCGCCGAGGCGTCCCCACTCGATCGCCTTCGCGAGCGGTTGGGAGACCTGCTCGCAGGCGAGGTGCACGCCGGCCAGCTGGGCGACCGAGTCGTCTCCGTACGCCGCGAGCACCCGTCCGAAGAGGTCCGAGGCGCGCGCGCGTCCAGCCTCGCTGGCTGCCTGACCGACCGCCGCGTCGCCGCCGAGGAACTCGTCGAGAAGGAGGCGTCGCAGGCTCTTCGCGCTCCGGCTATAGCGAGCGAAGAGGGCCGCCGCGGTCACCTGGGGGAGATTCGTCAACCCGAACACGGGACGATCGAGATTGGTGACATGCGGCGCCAGCATCCGTTGCTCGTCGGCGCTGAACACCTCGACGTGGTAGTCCGCGAACACGCAGGGGACTCTACGGATCGTCGCGCTGAGCCATCGCCACGGTGGAGCGGCTGGCGATCTCGTCTACAATCCCGGCCCAATGGCCGGCGCCGCCGTCCCGACCCCTCGCTTCCTCGCCGACGTCTACGAGGCGGCGAGTGAATGCAACAAATGCTCGCTCTGTCAGGCGACGTGCCCCGCGTATGCCGTCAATCCCGTCGAATGGGAAACCGCCAGGGGACGCATCGCGCTGATCCGGGACGCGATCGAGGGCAAGCTCGAGCTGCGCGACATCGCCGACGGGCCGCTGTCGACCTGCCTCACCTGCGACAACTGCGTCGCCGCGTGCGCGCCGAGAGTCCCGACCGGGCACATCGTGAGCCGGGCACGCCAGGAGCTGCATGAGCAGGAGGGCTATCCGTGGGGTCAATCCTTTGCCCTGCGCAGCATCCTGCCCCGCCCCGGCGCGCTGCGGGCACTCCACGGCTTCGCGCGATTCACCCGTCGCACGGGCCTGTACGCGCTTGCGCGCCGTACCGGCCTGCTGCCGTGGCTGGGAACCCTCGGGGCGCTTGCCGAGCAGGGCGGCCCGCCGCCGGACCACACCGTCTACCAGCGGCTCGGCGACCTGCCGGCGCCGGCAGACCCGATTCGAGGGACCGTGGCCGTCCTGGTCTGCTGCTTTTCGAACCTCACCGCGCCGGAGTCGACTGAGGCATCCATCCGGGTCCTCCTCGCCTCCGGGTACGCGGTCGACGTACCGGTGCTCGGGTGTAGCGGCCTGCCCGCGCGCACCCTCGGCGACCGCGACGCCATGGTCGACATGGCGCTGAGAAACAGCGCTGCGATGACCGGGCTCACCGTCGACGCGTACATCGGCGACACGGCGTCGTGCACCCAACACTACCGGGAGTACGGCAGCATCGCCGGCGACGACCGTCAGGTCGGCGCCCGCGCTCGCGACGTCGCGCGCCATACCGTGCTGGCCAGTGACTTCCTCGATCGCAACGGGGTGCGCGCCGAGCTCGGTCCGCTCCGCTGGCGGGTCGCCATCGACGAGCCATGCGCGCTGCCGATCGACGGACCTGAGCGCGGCGCGATGGGCCGTCTGCTCGGGCGGATCCCGCACCTCGAGCTCGTGCCGTTGCACGAGCGCGCCATGTGCTGCGGGGGCGCGGGCACGTACTTCGCCCACGACCCCGAGCGCAGCGAGGCGATCCTACGTCGCAAATTCGACAACATTCGTGCCAGCGGCGCCGAGATCGTTGTCACCGAGAACATCTCGTGCCTGCTCCAGCTCCGCGCCGGAGCCGCGCGCTACGCGCCCGACGTCCGGATCATGCACGTGATGGAGGTCATGCTGGCCTCGCTGCAGAGCGCCGAACGCCGGCGCGCGGTGCTTGCCGGCTGACGGTCGCGCTCAGCCGAGCGCGGAGAGCACCGCGTCGATGTCCATCGCAATGCACGTGAACGATGGGACGTCACGCACCGTGTGCGTGGACGCCTCACTCCCCCGCATCTCATGGACGAGGTCGAGAAAATCGGCGACCGAGTCACTTTCGAAGGCGACCACGAACTCCTGATCGTCCAGCCCGAACGAGTAGGTGGTGTTGATCTTCACGCCCGGGTACCTGTGGCCCATCGCGATGTGCTCGCTCATCTGGCGTTGCCGTTCCTCCGCGCTGAGCCGGTACCACGCGCGCGTCTTCACGAACGGGTAGACGAACAGGTAGCGGCGTCCGGTCGGCGCGATCACCAGCCGGTTGCTCCGTCCCTCCTGGCCGGCGTGCTGATGCTTCTCGACGTACATGCTCTGCTTGGTCATCGAGAAATAGCTGTACGGCGATTCGAGATACGCCGCGAGCCGGGTGCGGTTGAGTCGCGCGGAGAACTCGTGCAGATCGTCAATCCGCTCGCTGACCAACCAGAGCAGAAAGTCGGCGTCGCCGCGAGTGCCGACGGTGCTGTACGCGCGGACCAGGACGCCGTCACGCTCGCCGATGTCCCGAACCAGGGCAGCGACCTCCTCGCGATCGGCCGCGCGCTCGGTTGGGGAGCGCAGCCGCCACTCGGGGCGAACCCGGTAGAAGGAGAAGCGGATGTGCTGACGGGCGGTCGGGGCCTGCGCGGTCGTATCCCGCACTGTCATCGGCGCCGTCACCTCGGGCATGGAGGTCATCCTATCGAAGCGGTGGAACCAGCCGCGGCGGGATCATCGGGCTCGATGCGACGCGTCGGCGAGGGCGCGCTTGCGGAGCAGGCGCTGCTCCCTGCGCACGCGGGCCTCAGCCTGGCGGTGGTGGTCCTCCTCGGTGACCGCGATGACCTTGGCAACCTCCGCCGGCTTGCCATCGCGATCGAGGCCCACATAGACGAGGTGCGCGCTCGCGACGTGCAGCTTCTCTCCGGACGGGATCCGCTCGACGTCGACGCGGACACCGATCTCCATCGAGGTGTGATGTGCGTCGTTGACCAGGGCGCGGACGGTGAGCAGGTCGCCGATGTACACGGGGGCGAGAAAGCTCATCTCGTCCATTGCCGCGGTGACCACGCGCCGCCGCGCGTGCTTGACGGCGGCGATCCCGGCGGCGGTGTCGACCAGTCGCATGATCGTGCCGCCGTGCACGTATCCGGAGTTGTTGGCGTGCTCGATCTCCATCGCGAGCGAGAGGGTCGTCTCCGAGTCGGCGGTCGCGCGCGGGGTGAGGTCGACATTGCTGTACAGCTTGTCGCGATCCTCACGCGAGCGGATGAACTCCATCAGCCGAGGACCTCGAGGGCGGCGCGCACCAGGCTCTCGACACCGACAGGCAGGGCGGCCTCGTCGATGTCGAAGTACGCGCTGTGATGCGGCGGCACCGGGCCGCGCTCGGGGTGTCCGGCGCCGACCAGGAAGTAGCAGCCGGGAGCCCGCTCGAGGAAGCAGGCGATGTCGTCACCCACGGTGATCGGCACGGCGATGTCGACGTGGTCCTCGCCGACGGCCGCCGCCGCCGCTCGATGGACCAGCTCGGCGGTCGCCACGTCGGAAACCACCGGCGGGCATCCGGCGATGTGCTCGAAGCGGGCCTCAGCGCCTGCACCGGCCGCAACCGCCGACGCAACCTCGGCGATCCGCTTGAGCAGCCGTTCGCGCTCGCCGGGGTCGATCGCCCGGGTGGTGCCGAGCAACTCCGCGGAGTCGGCGATCACGTTGAAGGCGGTGCCGGCGCTGACCCGGCCGATGGTGATCACCGCAGGTGAGAACGGCGACGTCTCGCGGCTGATGATCGACTGCAGCGCGAGGATCACCTGCGCGGTGACGACGACGGGATCGATCGCGGTGTGGGGCATACCTCCGTGGCCGCCTCGTCCTTGAATGGTCAACGAAAAGCTGTCCGCGCTCCCGAAGATGACGCCAGATTTGACTGCAACCCGGCCGGTCTCGAGCGGCGCCCAGAGGTGGATGCCGAGCACCCGGTCGACACCGTCCGCGGCACCGTCGGCGATCATCGGCATCGCGCCCGAAGCGGTCTCCTCCGCTGGCTGGAAGCAGAGGCGCAGGCGACCGGACCAGTCGTCGCGCAACCCGATCAGGGCTTCGGCCGCGCCGAGCGCCATTGCCATGTGGCCGTCGTGACCGCAGGCATGCATGACGCCGGCGGTCTCCGAGATGGCGACGCGGCCGTCGCCGAGCTCGTGTATCGGCAGGGCATCCATGTCGGCGCGGAGCATCAGCGTCGGTCCCTGTCTGCCGCTGTCGAGGTCCGCGACCACGCCGGCGCCGCCGACTCCGTCACGGACCGTGAAGCCGAGGTCGGCGCTGCGCGCGGCCAGCAACTTTGCGGTGTGGTGCTCCTGCCCCGACAGCTCGGGGTGCCGGTGCAGCGTCCGCCTGGTCTCGATCACCCGCTCACGGGTGCCGTCGACCGCTGCGTGCAGCCGGGTCTCGAGATCGGCGGCGACGCTCACTGCGACTCGGCGACACCGGCGCCCGAGAGGCGCAGCGCAACGGTCTGGAGCGCGCCATTGTTGATCACGCGCGTCGCACCGCTGCCGCGCGCGCGCCTGCGCAGCTCCCGCTCGGCGTGATGGCAGAAGCCGACGATCTCGAGGTCAGGACGCTCCTGACGGAGGCGCGCGATCAGCGCGAGGCGTGCGTCCACCGCCGTGTTGAGGTCGACGAACACGAGATCGACATCCGGGACGGCGTCGCCGACGACCACCTGCGCACTGCCACCGGCCTTGCGCATGGTCGTGGTGATCTGGCTGGCGAACATCAGATCGGAGCTGACCAGCGCGACCGCTCCGGGTGACCCCATGCCATCCATCATAGGTGCGCGAGCGCCCCGGCCTCGGGCAGACTGCGGGCTGCACCGGAACACCGCCACTCGTCGGAGGGTCATCGATGGAGATCGGGAGCGTGGGGATCATCGGCGCCGGACTGATGGGTTCGGGGATCGCCGAGGTGTGCGCGCGAAACGGGATCCGAACCCTGGTCACCGAGGCGGGTCCCGAGCAACTGGCCGCAGGGCAGCAGCGAGTCAACGCGTCGCTCGAACGCGGACGTCAGACCGGCAAGCTCAGCCCCGAGGATCTCGACCGGATCAGCGGACTGCTCACGTTCACGCCGCGCCTCGAGGATTTCGCGGAGTGCGATTTCTGCGTCGAGGCGATCGTCGAGCAACTCCCGGCAAAGGTGACGCTCTTCGAGCAGCTCGACCGCATCGTCTCCGCCGACGCAATTCTCGCCACCAACACGTCGGCGCTGCCGATCATCGAGATCGCCCGGGCGACGCGGCGACCGGATCGTGTGATCGGCACGCACTTTTTCAATCCGGCCCCGGTCATGAAGTTGATCGAGGTGGTTCGGAGCATCGCCACCAGCGACGAGACCCTCGAGGACACGCGCGCCCTGGGTGAGCGCCTGGGCAAGCGGATCATCGTCGCGCAGGATCGTGGCGGCTTCATCGTCAACCTGCTGCTGATTCCCTTTCTCACCCACGCGATCCGGCTCTACGAGTCCGGCTTCGCGACCCGCGAGGACATCGACGAAGGGATGCGTCTCGGTTGCGGTCATCCCATGGGACCGCTGCAGCTGCTCGACTACATCGGCCTCGACACCGCGCTGTTCGTGTGCGAGTCGCTGTACGAGGAGTACGCCAACAGTGACTACGCACCGCCGCCCCTGTTGCGCCGGATGGTGTCCGCGGGATACCTGGGCAGAAAGAGCGGTCGGGGCTTCTACGAGTACTGATCCGGCGCGTCAGTTGGGACGGTCGGCCGGGATCGGCTCCGGCGGGGTGCGTTCCTCGACGTGGAGGGTCACGCCGCCGAGCTGATTGCCACCGGTCCAGAACTCGATCGTGTACCTGCCCGGCTCGCCGAACATCGGCTGCAACACCGTCACAGTCGAGATGCTCACCTCCTGACCCGGACCGAGCGCTGCCCCGGCGGACTGGAACTGCAGGTTCGCCGGCGCGATCACCAGCTTGCCCTGGGCGTCGAGGAGGCGAAGCTCGACCTGGTGCGCCTGCCCGATGTCGGCGGCCCCGAAACGGAAGCCGGCGACGACCGCGAAGGCCACGCGTCCAGGCAGCTGCGCCATCGAGAGCGTGCTGAACCCCCCGCCGAGGACGTAGAGCTTTCCGTCCGGAGGGACGACGGCGCTGTCGGCGAAGAACGCGAAGTTGAGGTCCATGCCCGAGCCCTAGCTTGTCATGGCGCCTGCCCGGCCGGCCCGGCGCCGCGTCCGCGCTCGGGTGGGCGACCATTGGCAGCGATGGGCGAGGCCGGTCACCGCAACCTCCACGTGTTCGTGTGCACCACAGTCGGCCGCCACCACTGCGGCGGCCAGGGGTCGGAACACATTCTCCAGCGGCTGCGCGACGAGGTCGAGCGCCTCGAGCTCACCTGGGTGCGCACCACAAGAATGGGATGCAACCAGCAGCACCACCAGGGCCCGATCCTGATCGTCTACCCGGACGGGGTGTGGTACGGCCGGCTGCGCGTCGAGGACGTCGACGAGATCATCGCCGAGCACCTCGTGGCCGGCCGTCCGGTCGAGCGCCTGCGAATCGTCCCCGATGGGCCATGGTCCGCGACCGCGCTCACCTGACCGGGTCCCGGAGAGTAGGGTGCGTTGTGTTGGATCGATCGACAAGGAGGTCGCCGGCCATGGGGTACATACGCGGTTTCGTGCACGGAGGGGTGGTGGGCACGGTGATCGGCCTGTGCGTCGCGCCCCAGACGGGTGACAAGACCCGCGCCCAGCTGCGTGTCGCCAAGGACGCAGCCCGCGAGGGCGCGATCACAGCCGGTCGCGCCCTGCGCCGGGCTCAGCCGATGGCCAGTACCGCAGCCAGCACCGCAGTGCACATGGTCGCGAGCGCCCGCCACCGTGGCGAGCACGCCGCGAACGGTGCCAGCTCGACCCGCGGGGCTCGCGTCTAAAACCGTTCGGAACGGGGCATCACGGCGCGGAGGGCTCTGCCGCCGTCACGCCCACGCCGCAGAGCACGCCGAGTGTGCCGGCAATGGCGTCGAAGATGTTGACGACAAGCGGGAAGTGGAGATCGAGGATGCTCCGCGTTCCCGCCGCGTTGTCAGGGTTCGCGAAGCCGATCACCGCCAGGAGCAGCAGCACCACGCCCACGCCGAGCACGATCTCGCGCGCAAGGCGGTCCTGAGCTCGAAAGCCGGCAAAGCCGAGCACCGCCGCGATCACCAGGTTGAGGATGTCGCGGGCGTAGGTGAGATGCAGGGTCATCGCGCCCAGGTTGCCGCCGGGCTGGTGGTGCACCAGGGTGCCGGCGTCACCGGTCAGGATGCCGCCGAGCCCGAAAACGAGGAATACCACCGCGCCGAACTGCGCGTAGAGGCGTGCCATCGAGATCAGACGGTAGCCGATGGGCTGGGGAGCCAGCGAGCCGCGACCATGGTCACATTGTCGGTGCCGCCGCCCGCCAGCGCCGCGTCGCATGCGCGAGTCAGCGCAACCTCGAGCGCATCCGGCGACGCGATCACCGCGCCGAGGGCCGAGTCGGCAAGCGGCTCCCAGAGACCGTCGGAGCAGAGGAGCAGGACGTCGCCGGCCTGCGCATCGACCTCGAACACGTCAGCCTCCACGGTGTCACCCATGACCGCACGCTCGATGAGGTTTCGCTTGGGGTGATGACGCGCCTCCGCGGCGTCGAGCGAGCCGGCGCGAACCTGACCCGCTGCCCATGAGTGGTCGTCGGTCAGCTGCGTGACGGCGGTGCCGCGGATCAGGTAGGCGCGGCTGTCGCCCACGTTGGCGATCCAGGCATGCGTCGCGCCGATGATCGCCAGCACCAGCGTCGTCCCCGGGTTGCCGCCGATGTGCTCCCGCACTACGGCCACCGCCTCGTTGGCGCGGGCGACTGCCCGACGCAGGGTGTCTGGCGGGTCGGCGTCCGGTCCGGAGCCCGTGAGCACCGACATCGCGCCCAGCACCGCCGCATCGGCGGACTCGAGCCCTCCCTTGTGTCCGCCCATCCCGTCGGCGAGCACGAGCACCGCGGTGGTGCCGTCTGGGCCGACCTCAGCGTCCCAGACGTCCTGGTTCTGTGTCCGGACGGGACCGCGGTCGCTGATCCCGGCGATCTCGAGAGCCTCCGCCCCGTCGGGGATGGACCGCGCGACGCGGTCGGCGGTCACGCCCCGGCCTCGGCCTCGGCAGCAGCCGGGTGACCGAGCAGTCGCTGCACCACCTCGTCCGCGACGGCGACCGGATCGAGGCACTGGATGGTCTCCATGCCGAGCTCGCGCGCAGCGTCCACGTTGCAGAGCAGGTCGTCGATGAACAGGCACCGCTCCGGCGCGAGCCCCAGGCGTGCGCAGGTCAGGCGATAGATCTCCGGGTCGGGCTTGCGCAGACCCACCTTCGAGGAGTCGATGACGACATCGAATAGCTCGTCGACCGGGAAGAGCTTGCGAAACAGAGCCTCGCCGTCGCGCGAGATGTTGGTGAGCAGCGCAGTCCTGTAGCCAGCGTCGCGTATCTGCCGGACCGCGTCGGCCATGGCGGCGCAGGCGACCATGCCTCGTCCAAAGATCACCTGCTGCGCGGTTCTGGGGTCGACCGGGTCGTTGCCCGCCTGCGCGTACCGAGCGCACATCCTGTCGAAGAACTCGTCGTCGCCGATCTTCCCGGTTTCGAGCAGGTGCAGGTCGTGGGCGCCGGTGGTCAGGTGGTAGTGATCGCGGAACTCGGTGAGAAAGAAGGCGACCAGCCCGAGGAACTCGGGCGGCACGTCGGCGCGGTGGCGGAACAGAGGCTCGGTCATGACACCGCCGAGATCGAAGATCACCCCGTCGATGTCCGGACCGGCCGCGATCGATTGTTGAGTCATCGGGTCCATTGTGCCTAACCCTGCCAAGATGGCCGGTGATGCGGCCATGACCGATGCACCACTCGAGGTCGTCTTCGATCATCTGTACGCGAGGCGCATGCGCGACCTCGACGCCCTCGCACGAGGGCTCGACGCCGATGTCGTGCATCAGGGTGTGCTCCCCAGCCTTGTCTGCAACGGGCGTGACGCGGTGCTCGAGCGCATGCGCTCCAGCCTGGACGGGGGCGACTCGGGCATCGAGAGGCTGGAGCTGAGCGCTGCCGGCGACCGGGTGATCGTCGGGATCGCCGGCCCGCGGTTCCGCGAGATCCCCTTCCTCGATGGGGAGGTCTTCATCGTCTTCACTGTGCGCGACGGACTGATCGCACGCATGGACGACTATCGAACGCGCGACGACGCCCTCGAGGCTGTTGTGGCCGGTACGCCCTAGTCGGCGCGGGTCGGTACCAGCTCGGCGAGCAGCAGTCGCACCCGCTCGTCGATGTCATCGCGGATGCGACGCACCGTCGCAAGCGACTTGCCGGCGGGGTCCTCGAGATCCCAGTCGAGATAGCGCTTGCCCGGGTAGAACGGACACGCGTCCCCGCAACCCATGGTGATGACGACGTCCGCGGCTGCCACCGCCTCGTCGGTCAGCGGCTTGGGGAACTCCTTGCTGATGTCGAGCCCCACCTCGGTCATCGCTGCCACGACTGCAGGGTTGAGGCGGTCGGCGGGCTCGGATCCAGCCGACCGCACATGGACAGCGCCGTTGGCGCGACTGTGCAGCAGTGCGGCCGCCATCTGCGACCGCCCCGCGTTGTGCACACAAACGAAGAGGACTTCCGGAACCGTCGTCACAATTTCCCCTCCATTGTGGCGATTGTGCGTTCAGCCGGCCGTGACAACGTGAGATCAGAACGGGAGTGCCTCCACAAAGGAGGGTTGCAAACGAACGGATTACCTGAACTGCCATGCTGGCGGCCTGCGCGAGGGGTCTGATGGCGGATGCGTCGTTGTACGTCCGCTGTCCGTCGCACGCGGCGAGAGTATGGGGTGAGGTGGTGAGAAGGCTCGCAACAACAGCGCTGGTCTGCGCCTGGGTGCTGGCGGCATCCGGTTGCGCTAGCGCCGCGTCAGCGCGAACCGCGTCGCCGCGGTCGATCACGGCGCCGACCAGCGCGGCGGTCACAGGTGGCGCGTGCGCGGACGTGCGCACCACCACATCGATCGAGCAGGTCACGCTCGCATGTCAGGCGTTGTGGTCGCCCTACGGAGTCACCGAGGTGCCGCCCATCAACGTGCTGCGGTTGGAACACGTGCCCAATCCGCCGATGGTGGTGAACATGACCAACGGGGCGGTGTCCGACGCGACCGCTCGGCACTGGGCCGATGCGAGCAACCGGGACAGCGGCTGGTGGAAGTGGGCGCAGCAGAACGATCAACTACTGCTGCTGCATGACCTCGTCGGGCCCGCGCTGGTACCGGCGGCCGAGGTCGAGGCATTGCAGAGCGGCGGCAGCGTCGCCCAGCCCGACTGCAACCTGTACCCGATCAGCTGGAAGCTGTTCGCGCTTGACGCCGCGGGCCGTTCGTACTTCGCCCGCAAGGGCGCCTCCACCGATGCCACGTACCTGTTCGTCGTCGTGTACTCGGGACCATGCGCCGAAACGGTCAGGCACGGAGACGGGGCGACAACCACCATCGTTGACTTCACCCAGAACACGACGGTCTTCAGCCCCGGTGTCCTGCGCCACGATCCGCTGCTCGGCGACCTCTGGTTTGCGGACGCGGGAGGCAGCTGCCAGGACCCGGTCGGACCGCCGCCTGCCTGGTGCGGTCGATGACGACCAGCAGGCGTTTGCGGGTCTGGCTAACGGTCGCGTTGAGTTCGCTCTGCATCGGCGGCGCTACCGCCGGCGCTACCGGCGGCGGAGGCGGGTCCACCACTCCCGGCTCGGCACCATCCAGCCTCGGCGGCGCCGCTGTGACCCACGGCAAGCTCCTGGCCGGTGCCGGAGGCACGTACCTTCCCATCGTTCCGACCGGCCTCGCTCCGGGTGGCAGCGATCCGCCGAACCCGCTCGGGATTCCGCCGCACGGCCCCGATCCGCAGGGCATGTCCTGCCCCGCCGCCAATCTCTTTCACCTCGGCCCCGGCTCTCATGGACCGGGCGGCGGGATCGTCGCGGTGATCGCGATCCACCCGAGCTTCACCATCAACAAGCTCGGCGGCTACGACGGCTCTGACGCACCGTTTGGATACTCGGTGCGGGATGCGATTCCTCCCGGTGGCGATCCGTCGGACACGGCCCTTGGAAGCCCCGCGACCGCCGCCAACGTCGCCGGCCATTTGATCGGCGTCACCGCGCTGCTGCGCAGCCGGGGCACCTGGCAGGACGCCCAGTCCACGGCGCCGTACGGCGGGAGCTGCGTGGGAGCGAACTTCTCCTTCAGCACTCCATATCTCGCCGGCGACCTGCTCCCACCCGCGCCACCACGCTCGGTGCTCACCACACCGCCGTTTCCGATAGGAACCAACCTGGTGGCCGCGCTGACCGAGGCATGGACGATCGGCAGTGTCGACACGTTGCCGGGACCCGGTCCGACAGCGCGCACCTTCGTGCACATTCCGACATGCGCATGGATGCACTCCGACGTGCCCACCGGACCCGCACCGTTTCACGCGCTCAGCGCCACGCAAGTTGGCGGCTACACCTTCTTCCTGCTCTACGAGGTCACAGTCACGCCCGGGCCGGTCATGTGGCGCTGGGGCGATGGGACGAGCAGCACGATCGCCGGTCCGGTCGAGCAGGGCCCGGCCGGCCTGCCGGCCTACGAACCGTCGACGCAGCGGTGGGCCGATCCGTGTCAGGTGAGCCACGCATACGCGACGGTGTCGCCCGGTGACACGGTGACCGCGACCGAGACGTTCACCATCACCATCTCGGTGAGCTGGAGCGACGGCGTCTCGGTGCACACGCAGCCGGTCGCCTGCGACGCGGCGACGGGCGGCGCGTGCCGGCTGACACTCGGACCCGCGGACGGCTGGCGGAGCGGGCCGCACCCGGTCGACCAGATCGAGCCCGTCCCCTTCGCGCCGCCAAGTCCCACGCCGTAGGCATCCGCGGAGTCAGCGTTCGAGCAGCGACCTCCCGGTCATCTCCTCCGGCACTGGAAGTCCCATCACGCCGAGCACGGTCGGGGCGATGTCGCGCAGGCCGCCACCATCGCGGAGCGCACCGTCGCCGTCACCGCACACGATCACCGGTACGGGACTTGTGGTGTGGGCGGTGAGCACCGAGCCGTCGCGTCGATCGATCTTGTACTCGGCATTGCCGTGATCGGCAGTGATCAGTAGTCCGCCGTGCGCCGCCTCGACGGCATCCGCAATGCGCCCGATGCAGCTGTCGATGCTTTCCACCGCGCGGATCGTCGCGGCGAAATCGCCTGTGTGCCCGACCATATCGGCGTTGGCGAAATTGGCCACGATGAGCGAGTCGGCACCCGCCTCGACGCGCGCGATCACCGCGTCGGTCACGCCCGCGGCGCTCATCTCGGGCACCATGTCGTAGGTCGCGACCCGAGGCGAGGGGACAATGAGACGTTCCTCGCCGTCGAACGGGTGTTCCCGACCGCCGTTGATGAAGTAGGTCACGTGAGCGTATTTCTCAGTCTCCGCAACGTGGAACTGGCGCAGGCCCGCCATGCTCACGGCTTCGCCGAGCGTGTGCCTGACGTCCTCCCGTGGAAACGCGACCCGCGCGCGCAGGTCACGCTCGTACTCGGTGAAGGTCACCAGATCGACATCGCTGAGCACTCTCGAGCGCGAGAAGCCGTCGAACGCCGGGTCCACCAGCGCGTGACACAACTCGCGGGCTCGGTCCGGACGGAAGTTGAAGAAGATGATCGAGTCGCCATCCTCGATGCGGATCCGCGCTCCGCCATCGAGGATCAACACCGGCGGCATGAACTCGTCAGTGACGCCCTTCGCGTACTGCTCCTCGATGTAGGCCACAGCATCGACGGCGGTACCGTTGCCGGTTCCGACGATGACCTCGTACGCGCGCTCGACACGGTCCCATCGCCGATCGCGGTCCATCGCGAAATACCTGCCGGAAACAGACACGACAGTGCCGACACCGACACCGGCGAGGTCGTGAATGAAGCGCCCGACAAACCCGGCGGCGCTTGTCGGCGGCTCGTCGCGGCCATCGAGAAACGCATGGAACCACAACGATCTCAGGCCGCGGCGGCGGGCCATCTCGGCCAGAGCGACGGCGTGGTCCTGATGGCTGTGCACACCACCCGGCGAGATGAGCCCGAGGCAGTGCACAGTGGTGCCGCGTTCACGAGCTCCGTCCATCGCCGCGCACAATGCCGCGTTCTCGAAGAAGCTCCCGTCGGCGATGGCGCGGGTCACGCGCGGCAGTGGCTGCAACACGAGCCGTCCCGCGCCGATGGTGAGATGGCCCACCTCCGAGTTCCCCTGCTGTCCGGAGGGCAACCCGACCGCCTCACCGCTCGCGGCCACCTCGGTGTGCGGCCAGCGTGCCGCCAACCCGTCGAGCTTCGGCGTTCGCGCCGCCGCGATCGCGTTGCCGAAATCATCCCGGTTATATCCCCATCCATCGAGGATGACGAGCACGAAGGGCCGTACCCCGCTCATGAACCGATGGCGCGAGGGCTCACGAGCGCTCTGCCGAGATCTCCGCGGCTGCGGCGACGATCGTGGCGAACTCCGCCACGCGCAGGCTCGCGCCGCCGACAAGCGCTCCGTCGATGTCCTGCTCCGCAAACAGCGATGCGGCATTGACCGCCGTGACGCTGCCTCCGTAGAGGACGCGCGGGGGCGTCTCCACAAACCTCGGGCAGAGGTGCGTCTTGATGTGGGCGGTGACCTCCTGCGCCTGGTCGGGTGTCGCGGTGCGCCCGGTGCCGATCGCCCACACCGGCTCATATGCGATCACGTAGGCATCGGCGGGCACCGGATCGACAACCGCGTTGAACACCGCGTCGAGTTGACGATCGACGACAGCAACGGTCTGGCCGGCATTGCGCTCGTCGCTGGTCTCCCCCACCGCAAGGATCACGCGCAAATGCTTCGCAAGCGACGCGACGAACTTCTTCCCGACCTCCTCGTCGCGCTCACCGAAGACATGGCGCCGCTCGGAGTGTCCGACCAGCACGAGTTGACAGAGCCCGGCCAGCATCGACGCTGAGATCTCGCCGGTGTAAGCCCCGGACTCCTCCCAGAAGACGTTCTGGGCGCCGAGCAGCACCCCCGTGCCCTCGAGGACGGACCGCAATGCGAAGAGATGCGTGAAGGGCGGCAGGACGGCGATCTCTACGCCGGATATCCGCGAGGTCGCGGCACAGACCGCTTCAGCCAGTGCCACGCCATCGGCCACGGTCGTGTGCATCTTCCAGTTCCCCGCAACCATGGGCATGGAAGCCGGCCCGCGGGCGAGATCCCCGGTCAACGACGAGCGGCCTCTCGGTCATGCAGCGCCGCCACGCCGGGCAGCGTCCGCCCCTCGAGGTACTCGATGGTCGCCCCGCCCCCCGTGCTGATAAAGCCGATCTTGTCAGCAACACCCGCATCCTCGACGGCGGCCGCAAGGTCGCCGCCGCCGATCACCGAGGTCGCCTCGGAGGCCGCGACGGCACGCGCGACCTCGCGGGTGCCGGAGGCGAACGCCCGGATCTCGTAGATGCCGAGTGGACCGTTCCAGATGATCGTCCCCGCGCCGCGGCAGTCTGCGGCGATGGCCTTCACGGTCTCGGGGCCGGCGTCCACGACCATCCATCCATCCGGGATGTGGTCGCCGGCGACCACCCGTGTGGGCGCGCCGTCGGCAACCCGCTCGGCCACGACGGCGTCGGGTGGCAGACGCAGATCCGCGCGCCGCGCCGTCGTTCCGTCGAGCAGGCGCCGCGCGGTGGCGATCTCGTCCTCCTCGACGAGCGACGTGCCGGTGCTCAGTCCCTGGGCGCGATAGAAGGTGCAGGCCATCGCGCCACCGACCCAGAGGACGTCGACGCGGTCGAGGAGATGGTCGAGGACCCCGACCTTCGTGGAGATCTTGGAGCCGCCGACGATGGCGACGACCGGGGTGCGTGGGCTGTCCATCACGCCGCCGAGCATCTCGAGCTCGCGCGCCATCAGCTTGCCGGCAACCGCGGGAAGCAGATGGGCGACACCCTCGGTCGAGGCGTGGGCGCGGTGCGCGGTGCCGAAGGCGTCGTTGACGAACACATCACCGAATGCGGCGAGCTGCCTCGCGAAGGCGGGGTCGTTGGCCTCCTCCCCAGGCTCGAATCGCACGTTCTCGAGCATCCCGACATCGCCGTCGCGCAAGGACGCGGCCATGCTCTGCGCGCTGTCACCGACGACGTCGGACGCGAGGCGCACATCGGCGCCGAGCAGGCTGCTCAGCCTCGCGGCGATCGGGCCGAGGCGCGCGCTGTCGTCGATCCGCCCACGGGGCCGTCCCAGATGGGCGACGATGACCACGCGTGCGCCTCGAGAGCGCAGTGCTTCGATGGTGGGCAGCGCCTCCCTGATGCGACGGTCATCCGCGATCGCGCCGTCGCGCATCGGCGCGTTGAGGTCCTCGCGAAGGAGCACGCGCTTGCCATGGACGTCGATGTCGTCCATGGTCGCCTTGTTGAGCGCTGGCATGGAGTGCCCCTACAGTCGGGACGCGATCAGGTCGACCAGGTCGACAACACGGCAGGAGTAGCCCCATTCGTTGTCGTACCAGGAGAGCACCTTGACCGTGTGATCGCCGAGCACCATCGTCGAGGGAGCGTCGAGGATCGACGAGTGCGGGTCGTGCAGAAAGTCCATGGACACCAGTTGCTCGTCGCTCACCGCGAGGATGCCCTCGAGCTTCCCGCTCGCGGCCTCGCGCATCTCGGCGTTGATGTCCTCGGCGGTCGCGCTCTTGGCGAGCGTCGCGGTGAGATCGACCAGGCTGACGTCGGGCACCGGAACCCGAAGTGACATCCCGTGGAACTTGCCCTTCAGGTCGGGGATCACCAGCGCCATCGCCTTGGCGGCGCCGGTCGTGGTAGGAATGATCGAGAGCGCGGCGGCGCGGGCACGGCGCTTGTCCTCGTGGGGGGCATCGAGGAGCATCTGGTCCTTCGTATACGCGTGCACGGTGGTCATGAAGCCGGTCTCGATGCCGAACGCGTCGTTGAGCACCTTGGCGACGGGCGCCAGGCAGTTGGTGGTGCACGAGGCGTTGGAGATGATGTGGTGCTCGGCGGGGTTGTACATCGAGTCGTTGACGCCGATGCAGACGGTGAGGTCCTCGTTCTTCGCGGGGGCGGTGATCACCACCTTGCGCGCTCCGGCTTCGAGGTGTCCCCGTGCGCGGTCCGCGTCGCTGAACAGACCGGTCGACTCGATGACGATGTCCACGCCGAGATCTCCCCAGGGAAGCCGCTGTGGATCGCGCTCCGCGAGCACCTTGAGCACATGGCCATCCACCGTGATGCTGTCAGTATCGGCGGCAACCGTGCCCGGGAAGCGGCCGAGCACGCTGTCGTACTTGAGGAGATGGGCGAGCATGTCGGGCGTGGTGATGTCGTTGACCGCGACGATCTCGAGGTCTGGGGAGCGCTCTCTGGCGGCGCGCAACACGTTTCGACCGATCCGGCCGAAGCCGTTGATGCCAACTCTCACGCCCATGCCGGACAACCTCCTGCTCGTGGATCATCGCCAGGGCGGTGATGCGCGGGCGCGCTCACCGCGCTGCTTCCACCCTATCACCGGCCTCACCTGCCGCGGCGACGAGGCGGTGCAGGCGACCGGCCATCGCCGGACGGCTGCACCCGGCCCGCGCCGCCAGCTGGGCCAGGTCGTCGTCCGGGTGGCGGGCGCGCAGCGCGGCAGCTTCACGCAAGGCGGGTGGGAGGGCCTGCCACCGAACCGGATCGGCCTCGAGCGCGTTGATCGATTCGAGCTGGAGCACGCCAGCGGCGGCCGTGCGGCGGAGATTGGCCGTTTCCGCGTTGAGGCGGCGGTTCACGCCGCTCCGCACCTCGCGGATCACTCTCCCGGCCTCGAAGCTGAGCCGGCCGGCCTGCGCGCCGATCGAGCTCAATGCCGCACCGACGGCGGCGCCGGACCGCACCGTGACGACCCAGCGGCCGCGGCGCCGGCGGATCCGCGCGATGACGCCGAGCGTGGTGAAATCCCCTGCCAGCTGAGCGGCGCCCTCCTCGGCCGCGCAGCCGATCTCGAGATACGGCTCTCCGTCGGGACGGACGAGACGGCCGGCCCCCAGGAACGCGCCTCGCAGGCGGCTCCGCGTACAGCACAAGCTAGTCGACCGCATCTGCACGACCTCCGGCTCGACACCGATAAGGACGTACTGCGCCCGCCGCGCGGCGCTGACCCGCGAGACGTGTGCGGGAATCCGCTCCGCATGCAGCGATTGCATGGCGGCGCGCACGGCTACCGGGCGTGTTGTCGCAATCACGCCCGCAGTCGCGGTCACGAGCGCGAGTCCCTCCACGAGCGAGCGTCTGCAACATGGAAGCAGCGGGGTGTGTGGGGCGAGCTCCGCGGCGACCCGCTGCGTGAACGACTGTCCGCTGTCCACGGCCTACCCCACGGGCCCCGTAGCGCCCCAGGTCGCGGCAATTCCCTGGGCGTTCGCAACACATGCGGTCGCTCCCTTCCGCTCGTAGTGCGCGATCGCGCGCCGGGTTTCCAGTGCACCCCCGGCCAGGTCGCCGGCGAGATACAGCACCTCCGCCAGCGCGAGCGCGGCGTCGCCTTGTGACAGCGGAGCTTCGGTTGGAGCGGCAAGGCGGTCGGCCTCCTCTGCAAAGCTCCGCGCACCGGTGTGGTCACCGCGCCGAGCGAGGATCTTGGCGCGAACCTCGAGGCCGATCAGCAGCGTGTACACATCCTCCTTTCCACCCAGCTCGAGTCCATGCAGAGCCCAACGCTCGGAGTCCTCGTAACGACCGAGCGCGTAGAGCGCTTCGCCGAGCTGGCACGCCTGGGTGGAAAGCCAGGCGCGTTCGCCAATTTCCTCGAGCAGCTCGCATCCCTGTCGGGCCATACGTTCGGCTGCCTCGAGGTCGCCCGCCATCCTCTCGATGTCATATCCAACCTGCATGGATATCGCGGACCACGTCGTCATTCCTCGTTCGCCAAGCTGATCGTGGGTTGTGTTGAAGAGCGCACGAGCCTCATCGAAGTCCCCGCGGCAGGCGAGAAGCCACGCTCGCCACACATGGAGGAACGGTTGATAGCTGGAGCCGTCCGGCATTGCATTCTCGAGCCAGCGTGTCGCCTCATCGGCGGGAGTTGGTCCGCCCGCGACAGCTGCCGCGGCCACCGCCATCGCGGTATTGACGAACCAGAATTCCTTCGCCCGCGCTGCATGCTGCATCGCGCGGTCCATCGACGCGAACGAAGCCCCGAATCGCATCCGGTAGTGGTCCACATAGCCGGCCGCAAACTCGAGCGACGCCAGAGCCGCCTCATCTCCGCTCTGCTCGATGACAACACGTGCCGCCTCGACTTCGGAGCTGAGCTCCGCGTCGATCGAGGGATCAAAGTTCACCCGCCATATCATTCCTATCAACTTCGCGCGGAGCTCACCCACGATGTCGCCCGCCGCCGAACACCTGGTAGCGAGTGATTCCGCGCCCGCGATCGCATCGCTCAGCCTGCCGCATGCGCCGAGTGCCTGGATGAGGCTCACCTGCAACCCGACGTTGAGCTCGCGGGAGGGCAGCAGCCGGCCCGCGCGCTCCAGAAGGTTGACCGCCGCCGACGCGTCGCCACGGTCCAGCGCCCGTCGACCGGCGGCATCGAGGTGCTCAGCGGCGGCGATGGCGAGGTCGCGCGCCGTCTCGTCCGCGGGGCCAAGCTCGCCTCGGTAGTGGACGGCCTGTTCCAGGTGATACCCGGCGATCTCGTCGAGCTCCTCCAGGTCTACGCCATGCTGAAGGAGCCATCCGGCAAAGCTCGCGTGCAGCTCGGCTCTCTCCGCCTTGGGCAAGGAATCGTAGGCGGCATCGCGTATCAGCAGGTGTCGGAAGGTGAAGGCGTCGTCGCCCGCGAAGACAGGTTGGTCGGGGCGCAAGAGGTCCTTGCGCACCAGTGTCATCAGCCTCGCACCAACGTCGCGCTCATCAGGGGCCATCACCTCCACGGCGCCGCGATGGAAGGATTGACCTTCGATCGCTCCGCGCTCGAGCAGTCCGCGTTCCTCGGGCCGAAGCTGATCGAAGCGGGCGGCGAGGAGCGCCTTGATTGTCGGCGGCACGATGACATCGGAGCTGCTCGACTCCCTGACCATGGCGATGATCTCCTCGACGAAGAGCGGGTTGCCGGCCGCGGTGGCGCGGACTCGTGCGCGGAGTTGCGGGTCGATCGCGCTCGTTGCCGGCAGGAGCTCGTCGATCAGCGCCTCGGTGTCAGCGGCGTTGAGCGGTTCGAGGAGCACCGTTGTCGCGTTCAACTTGCCGCCGCCCCAACCCGGCCGGCGGTCGAGCAGCTCCGGGCGTCCCAGGCAGAGGACAAGGATCGGGGCGCCGCGGGAGAAGTCGCCGACGTGCTCGATAAGGTCGAAGAGTGTCGGCTCACCCCACTGGACATCGTCGAACACCACAACCAGCGGTTTGGGATCGGCAGCGAACTCCAGAAGCTTGCGCACCGCCCACGCAATCTCTGTCGATGATGTGGCGGCCTCATGTTCCCCAAGCAGCGTCTTGATCGCCGATGCCACATTGGCGTCCCGTGCCATGAGGTCGACCGCTGCTGATCCGTTCCGCGCCTCCAGCAGCTGCTTGACGATCGAGATCACCGGCCAGTACGTGATGCCTTCTCCGTACGACAGGCAACGGCCGCGCAAGACCGTGGCATCGATGCTCCGCAGGAACTCGCCGATCAGTCGCGACTTACCGACCCCGGCTGCTCCGAGGACCGTGAACAGACTGCAGGAGCGTCCGTCCGTAACATTGGCAAAGGCGTCGCTGAGCATGCTCAATTGCGTGCGACGGCCGACCATCGTCGCCTCGACCCTCGATTTCGTGAGCGCGTCGGTCTGCAGCCGCACCAGCCGGTACGCCGACACCGGCAGGCTCTTGCCCTTGAGGTCGAGCGGTGCGAGCGGTTCCACGGTCACCGCGTCGCGCACCAGCCGCCACGTCTCCGGACCGATGACAATCTCGCCTGGTGCGGCGGCCTGCTCGAGCCTCGCGGCGACATTGACGGCATCACCGGTCGCGAGGCGCTCCTCTGTGCCGGTCACCACCGGTCCTGTGTTCACGCCGGTCCGCACCGTCACGGTGGTCGCGTAGTCGCGTTCGAGCTCGATGTTGAGGTCGGCAAGCGCGTCGCGCAGGCCCGCTGCCGCGCGGACCGCGCGGAGTGCGTCATCCTCGTGCAGCACGGGCACTCCGAAGACCGCCATGACCGCGTCACCGATGAACTTCTCGACTGTGCCGCCGTGCTGCTCGATCACCTTGCGCGCTGCGTCGAAATAGCGTCGCATCACCTGCCGGAGGCTCTCCGGATCCAATCGCTCACCCATCGCGGTCGATCCGGTGACGTCGCAGAACAACACCGTGACCGTCTTGCGCTGCGCGCGGGGCGCCGACACTGCGAGCGGCGCGCCGCAGCCGTTGCAGAACCCGGCGTCACCTGGATTCTCCCGACCACATGCGCTACAGAGGGTCAATAGCGTGGATCCGGTGTGTCGACATCGCGGTGGACGACGCTGGGAATCAGGCGGTCCTCACGGAGACGCGCGGCGAGCGCCTCGACAATGGCCACCGACCGGTGCCTGCCGCCGGTGCAGCCCACCGCGACACTCAGGACGTCCCGGCCACGTTCTGCGTAGCGCTGCGACGACCACGTCATGATCGCGAGGACGCGATCGAGGAGCTCACCAGCGACGGGGTCTTCCAGGACGTAGTCGCGCACCGACGCGTCGAGTCCGGTGAAGGGGCGCAATTCGGGGACCCAGAACGGGTTGCGAACCACGCGAGCGTCCACGACCCATTCAGCATCAGGCGGAAGGCCGTACTTGAATCCGAACGACGTCAGGGTCACGGCCACCGCCCGCGACGATTCCGCCTCGCTCGCCGTGGACGCCGCCTCGGTCACAGCAGCTCCTTGACGCGCAGCGCAACCGGCCGCGGCACCACCGTGGTGAGCTGGTCGACCGGCGCATCCCGTATGGCGTCGATGCTACCGAACTCACGAAGCAGCGCGCGGCGCCGCACAGGACCGAGTCCCGGCACGATGTCCAGCTTCGAACGCAACGCGGCTCTCCCTCGCCGAGCCCGATGGCGGGTGATTGCGAAGCGATGCGCCTCGTCGCGCACGCGTTGCACGAGGAAGAGGGTTGGACTGTCGCGTTCGAGGATGATCGGCCGGGCTCGCCCGGGCTTGTACAGCTCCTCGTTGCGTTTGGCCAGACCGAAGACCGGCACACGCTCGAGGCCCGCCTCGCGGAGCGCGTGGACAGCTGCGCTGAGCTGGCCCTTGCCGCCGTCGATGAGCACCAGGTCGGGCAGCACCGAGAAGCTGAGGTCGCTGTCGTCGCCGCCGCGCGGCGTCCGCCGCGGACGCTCGTCAGCGCCGTTGGCGCCCGCCGGGTCGAGTATCGGGACATCTCCATCAGCACCCTCACCGCGCGGGCCGAGGCGGCGGAACCGTCGACGCAGGGTCTCCTCGATCGACGCGAAGTCGTTGGAACCCTCGACGGTCTTGATGCCGAAGTGCCGGTAGCTCGCGGGCGCTGGACGCCCGTCCTCGAACACCACCATCGAGCCGACGGAATTGGTTCCCATGGTGTTGCTGATGTCGTAGCACTCGATGCGGCGCGGGGGTCCGGGAAGCTGCAGGCTTGTCGCCAGGTCGTCGAGCAGGGCCTCGGTCTTGGCTGCGTCATAGTCGTCGACGATCCGCTGCTGACGCAGCGCCACCAGGGCGGTCTCGGCCGCCTGGGCGACCAGCCGGCGCGCGTCACCCCGTTGGGGCACATGCACTTCGACGGGCCCACCGCGCTGATCGGCAAGGAACGCCTCCAGCAGCTCGCGCCCGTCGATGTCGTCGGACACGAGCAGGCGCCGGGGCACCGACGTCACGCTGGCGTAGTACTGGGGCAGGAAGCCGGCGAGACATGTTGCGGCATCGAGCCCGGCGACGCCCTCCAGCTCGTGGGTCTCCATCGCCATGACCCGGCCTTGACGGATGTTGAGCACCGCTGCCATGGCGCGTCCCGCCTCGACGACCACCGCGATGCAGTCCTCGTCGGAGCGCGCTCCGCGCAACACCGTCTGGCGTTCACTGATGCGTTCGATCGCGCGCAGGCGATCCCGAAAACGCGCCGCGAGCTCATAGTCGCGACCCTCAGCGGCCGTGTCCATCTGGTCACGCAGCTCGTCGTGCAGCTTCTCGGAGCGTCCCTCCATGAATTCCTGGACCTGCTCCAGCAGCTCCGCGTAGTCGGCAGCACCGATCCTGCCCTCGCACGGGCCCGCGCAGCGCTTGATGTGGTAGTCGAGGCAGACGCGCCCGCGCCGGAAGATATCGTCGCTGCAGGTGCGAAACGGAAATATCGTCCGCAGGGAACGCACCGTCGTGCGCAATGACTGCGCGCTGGTGTAGGGACCGAAGTAGCGGGCACCGTCGCGAACCACCTTGCGCGTGTAATACGGCCGCGGGAACAGGGTGGCGCCCTCGGCGCTCTTGCCACGCGGCTTGCGCACCTCCTCACGCGCCGTCCCGGGCGCGACCGCATCGTGCACGCCGGGTCGCGGAATCTTCAGGTACAGATAGCTCTTGTCGTCCTTGAGGCGCACATTGAACCGGGGCCGGTGCTGCTTGATGAGGGAGTTCTCGAGCACCAGCGCCTCGTGCTCGCTCTGACAGGCGATCACCTCGAAGTCGAAGACGCTGCCGATGAGCTGATGCGTACGCGGCTGCAACGTGTCGATGCCGGTGAACCAGGAGCGAAGCCGGTTGCGCACGTTCGCCGCCTTGCCCACGTAGATCACGCGCGCGTCCGATCCGCGCATCACGTACACGCCGGCGCCGATCGGCGAAGCCCGGAGGCGGGCCTTCAGGAGCGCGGGATCGTCAAGGAGGCGCTCCGCGCGCCGTGTTGGGACCATTGCAGCCACTGTATCGCGGCTCAGCCGGCCCCCTCTGCACTGGTCAGCTCGGCCAGGAAGGCGGCCTCATCGAGCACGCGCACTCCGAGACGTTGCGCCTTCTCGAGCTTGCTCCCCGGCGATGCGCCGGCAACCACCGCGTGGGTCTTGCGGCTGACACTCGAGCTCGGGTTCCCGCCGAGGGCTCGGATGCGGGCCTCGGCGTCGGTCCGGCTCAAGCCCTCGAGGCTGCCGGTCAGCACCCAGGTCTGCCCGCTCCAGGGGCCGCCGCCCCCCGCCGCGCGCTCGGGGTCCACACCGGCGGCGCGGAGGTGCTCGAGCACGGCGCGCCCCTCGGGCGATGCGAACCACGCGGCCACGTGCGTGGCGACGATGGCTCCGATGCCTTCGACGCCGAGCAGGTCCTCTTCGCCGGCAGCCGCGAGGGCATCGATGCTGCCGAAGTGGACCGCGAGGGTGTCGGCGGTGTGCTCGCCGACATGGCGGATGCCGAGCGCGTTGATGAACCGTGCCAGCGGCACTCGACGCCGGGACGCGATCGACTCGACCAGCTTCGTCGCCGACCGCTCCGCGAATCCCTCGAGTGTCAGCAGCTGTTCGGCGCTGAGCCTGAACAGATCCGCAGCCTCGGTGGCGTATCCGAGGTCGAGCAGTTGATCGACGATCGCGGGGCCGAGGCCCTCGATGTTCATGGCCCCGCGCGCTGCGAAGTGGAGCAGCGATTCGCGGCGCTGGGCGGGGCAGAGCGGGTTGAGACAGCGGCGCACCACCTCTCCAGGCTCGCGCACGAGCCGGCTGTCGCACGCCGGGCATTGCTCGGGCATCTGCCAGGGCTGTGCGCCCTTCGGTCGTTTCTCGAGCACCACCCGAACGATCTCGGGGATGACGTCGCCGGCCTTGTGGAGGAGCACCGTGTCGCCGATGCGCACATCTTTGCGCGCCACCTCGTCTTCGTTGTGCAGCGTGCAGCGACGGACCGTCGACCCCGCGACCAGGGTCGGCTCGAGGATCGCGACCGGGGTCACCGCACCGGTGCGGCCAACCTGCACATGGATGTCGAGCACCTGCGTCTCGTGCTCCTCGGGCGGAAACTTGTAGGCGATCGCCCAGCGCGGCGCACGCGAGATCTGGCCCAGCTCGGCCTGCTCGGCGAGCGACGCGACCTTGATGACCACGCCGTCGGTGTCGTAGTCGAGCTGGTGGCGCCGGTCCGACCAGTCCTCGAGAAACGCGAGCGCCTCGTCGATCGACCCTGCAAGCTGGCGGTTCGGGTTGACGCGGAACCCGAGTGCGCCGAGGGTGTCGAGCACCTCCGCCTGGGTTCGCGCCGCGCCCGGCGGATCGATCTGGTACATGAACGTCTGCAGTCCGCGCCCGGCGGTGACCCGGGGATCGAGCTGGCGCACCGCGCCCGCGGCGGCGTTGCGCGGATTTGCGTATCCCTGCTTGCCCGCCTCCTCGAGACGGGCGTTGGTCGCAGCGAACGCTCCCTTGGGGAGGTAGACCTCACCGCGGACCTCGAGCTCATCGGGGAGCCCGCCGTCGACGGGGGCCAGCGTCCGCGGCACCGAGCGGATGGTGCGCACATTCGCCGTGACATCCTCGCCCTCGACACCGTTCCCTCGCGTCGCCGCGCGGACGAAGGCGCCCTTGGCGTAGGTGATCGACATCGCCAGCCCGTCGATCTTCAGTTCGCAGACGTAGCCGCTCACCTTGCCGATCGCGCGCTCCACCCGGACGCCGAAGTCGCGCACCTCGTCGGGGCTGAACGCGTTGTTGAGGCTCAGCATCGCGGTGCGGTGGCGGACCTTGGTGAAGTTCGCAGCGGGCTCGCCGCCGACTCGTTGCGTCGGGGAGTCTGCGGTCTGCAGCTCGGGATGTTCCGTCTCGAGGTCGACCAGCTCGCGGAAGAGTCCGTCGTACTCGGCGTCGCTGATCTCCGGTGCGTCGAGCACGTAGTACTGACGGGAGTGATGTTCGAGTTCGGCGCGGAGTGCGAGGGCTCGCTCGCGCGCTTGCTTGGGGACTGCCGTGCTGCGGGCGTCGGTCACGACTCTCCCAGAGGCCAGAGGGTCGCGTCCGCGACGGCGAAAATCTTGACTCCGTGCTCGTCGAACTTGATGACGAGCTCCTCGCCCGCCCTGGTCATCGTGCTCTTGAGCACGGTGCCGTCACCGTAGCGCTGGTGGCCGATGCGCATCCCCTCGGTGAAGCGCTGCGGCGCCAGCGTGACAGGGTTCGGCCGCGTCGCATATCCGACCACGGCGCGCCGGACGGTGCCCGACGCGCGGATGTCGCCGAGCGACGGAGCACCCGGACGAAGTGCCACCTCGAGCATCTCCCCCGGGATCTCACCGAGGAATCGCGACGCCTCCGCGAGTTGCGCGCTTCCGTACAGGTGGCGCCGGAACGCATGGAGCAGGTAGAGACGGCGGCGCGCGCGCGTGATGCCCACGTAGGTGAGGCGTCGCTCCTCGGCAATGCCGGCGTCGCCTTCCTCGAGCGCACGCGAGTGGGGCAGCAGCCCCTCCTCCATGCCGGCGATGAACACGACGCCGAACTCCAGGCCCTTGACCATGTGCAGGGTGATCAGGGTCACCCCCGGGGCGTCGTCGCGCATGGTGTCGACGTCGCTGACCAGCGCGACGTTCTCGAGAAACTGGACCAGCCCGTCGGGGGGCGGAACGTCCGCGTACTCACCGGCGAGCCCGGCGAGCTCGAGGACGTTCGCCCAGCGCTCGGCGCCTTCCTGGGTGCCGTCCTGGAGCATCTCGCGATAGCCGGTCTCGTCGAGGACACGTTCGAGCAACACGGGTAGCGGCACGCGCCGGGCGTCAGCGCTGAGACGGTCCATGAGTCCCGCGAAGCTTCGCAATGCGGCCATGGCGGCCGGGCCGATCGCATCGTCCACATCGAGCCGCTGCGCCGCCTCGAGCGGGCTCAGCCCTCTCTTGCGAGCGAGCTTCTCCAGCTCGGCCACGCTACGGTCGCCGATCTTGCGTCGCGGCGTGTTCACTACACGCGCGAAGGACACCGCGTCGCGCGGGTTCACGCAGAGCCGAAGGTACGCGAGCACATCCTTGACCTCGCGGCGGTCGTAGAAGCGCAGCCCGCCCACGAGCTGATAGGGGATCCCCCGGCGCAGGAACACCTCCTCAAAGGCGCGGGACTGGGCGTTGGTGCGATAGAGCACCGCGCACTCGGATAGCGAGACTCCCTCGCGTCCGATGAGGTTCTCGATCTCTGCGCCGACCGCAAGCGCCTCCTCGCGCTCGTCATAGACGGAGATGAGCCGCACCGGATCGCCCATCGTCCGCTCGGTCCAGAGCCGTTTCTCGGCGCGCTCGGTGTTGTTGCGGATCACGGCATGCGCGATGTCGAGGATCGGCTGCGTGGATCGATAGTTCTGTTCGAGCGTCACCCTGGTGGCGTCCGGGAAGTCGTGTTGGAAAGAGAGGATGTTGCGCACATCCGCTCCGCGGAAGGCAAAGACCGATTGATCGTCGTCCCCCACAACTGTGAGATTCCGATGTCTCGCCGCGAGGATCTTGACCAGCTCGTACTGCGCACGGTTCGTGTCCTGGTACTCGTCGACGAACAGGTGCAGGAACCTGTCCTGGTAGCGTTCACGCACCGACTCGTCCTCGCGCAGGAGCACGACGGCGCGCAGCAGCAGGTCGTCGAAGTCGAGCGCCGACGCGGCATCGAGCTCGGTCTCATAGGCGAAATAGATGCGCGCGATCTGCTCGTCCATGGGGCCGGTCGCGCGCGCCTGGAAATCGCGCGCGTCGATCATCTCGTTCTTGGCCGCGCTGATCGCGTGCGCCACGCGGTTCGGTGTCAACCGCTTCTCGTCGATTCCCTCGGCGCGCATGGCATTGCGCAGCGCCGACAACCGGTCCGACTCGTCATAGATCGTGAATCCCGGAGGGATCCCGATGGCTTCGCCCTCGCGGCGCAGCAGTCTGGCCGCGAGCGAGTGGAACGTGCCGAGCCACATCCCTTTGATGCTGTCGCCGATCAGCTGCTCGACACGCGCGCGCATCTCTCGCGCGGCCTTGTTCGTGAAGGTGACTGCGCAGATCTCGTCGGGGCGCACCCGGCGGGTCGCGATCACGTAGGCGATGCGCTGGGTGAGCACGCGGGTCTTGCCGCTTCCCGCTCCCGCAAAGATGAGCAGCGGACCGTCCGGCGCGGTCACGGCCTCGCGCTGCGGTGGGTTCAGGCCGTCGAGCAGGGCGGTCGCCCCGATCGTCGCGCTCAGGCGTGCGCCCCGGTCGCCGGCGCCGGGCGTCCCGCCGTCGCGCGGTAGGCGTCGGGCCGCCGGTCCGTGAGCAGATGGTTGCGCGGGGTGCGATGCCTCGCCTGTTCGACCGAGTCGAGGTCGACATCGGCAACGAGCAGCTCCTCCCGATCCTTGCTCGCGGGACCGGCCACGGGCCAGCCGTCGGCCCCGACGATGATCGACGCGCCGATGAAGGCGACCTCGCGCTCGGTGCCGATCCGGTCCGCGCACGCCATCACCACGCCATTCTGTGCGGCGGTGGCCATCGCCACATAGTCGCCCTGGCAGTAGCCGCGATCGTCCCAGACCATGCGTTTGAAGGACGCGACCCAGTTGGTCGGTACCGCGATGATCTCCGCACCGGCAAGCGCGAGCGCGCGGGCCGGTTCGGGGAACCAGAGGTCGTAGCAGATGATGATGCCGACCCGGCCGATGGGCAGGTCCACGATGGGCAGCTCGTCGCCGGCCTCGAACCATGTCTGCTCGTTGTAGAAGAGGTGGAGCTTGCGGTACGTGGCCATCCGCCCGGAGGGTCCGACGAGCACCGCGCTGTTGTGCCTGCAGTCGCCGTCGCGCTCGTTGAGGCCGGAGACGATGTGGCATCCGTGCGCCGCGCAGACGTCTCGCAGGGCGCGCACCGTCGGACCGTCGTCGGGGTCCTCGGCGGCGCGCTGCGCCTCCTCCTGATCCATGAACACGTAGCCGCTCGACGCGAGCTCCGGAAGCACGATGAGATCTGCCCCCTGGGTCGCGGCGTCGATCGCCCAGCGCACAGCCTGCGCACGGTTCGCATCGAGCTCGCCGACGCGCGGTTCGTACTGGGCAACGGCGATGCGAGCGGTGCGGCTCATCCCCTCACGGTAGCGCAGCGGGAGCGACGCCAGGAACCCGATCGATGCCCTGCGCGATCCCGCAGAGCACCTCGTGCGGCAGTGTCCCGATGAGGTCTCCCACCTCATCGGCGCCGATGCGGACTCCGTCGCGTTCTCCGACGAACATCGCCGCGTCCCCGACCGCAACCCCGTCGACGTCGCTGACGTCCACGGTCACCTGATCCATGCTCACAACCCCGACGATCGGGCAGCGGCGCCCGCGAATCGCCAGGTGCCCGCGGTTGGAGAGTGCGCGCGGCAGCCCCTGGCCGTAGCCCATGGTTGCGGTCGCGATCCGGCTCCGGGTCTCGGCCCGCCAGGTACGTCCGTATCCGACCGTCTCCCCCGGTGCCAGCGTCCGCACCTGCGCCACACGGGAAAAGACATGCATGGCGATTCGAAGCGTCGCCGGCCCCGGCACCGGCGGATAGCCGTACAGCGCAATCCCGACACGCACCAGGTTGTGGTGCATCGCCCGCTGCGTGAGGACGGCCGCGCTCCCCGATGTGTGCAACAGCACGTCGGGCGCCACGCTGCGAAGCAGGTCGACCGCCGTCAGGAAACGGGCGTGCTGCGTGATCGTGAAGGCGGGGTCCCCGCCGGGATCGGCGAAATGCGTGAACACCGCGGCCACCTCGACGCCGCTCCGTGCATCACGCAGTGCGGTGACCAGAGACTCAACGGCCTCGGGGAGGGCGCCGAGCCGGTGCAGCCCGGTGTCGATCTTCACGTGGACTCGGGCGCTACCGCCGGCGGCCGTCGCGGCGGCGGCCGCTGACCGAACGCCATCCGCATCGAAGACGCTGACGTCGATGCCCGCTTCCACCAGCTGCGGCAGCGTCGCCGGCGGGCTCCATCCGACGACCAGGATCGGTGCACGGAACCCAGCGGCGCGAAGCGCGAGGGCCTCCTGCGGCGTGTAGACGCCGAGCCAGGTCGCCCCGCCGTCGAGCGCCGCCCGCGCCGCGATCGCGATCCCATGCCCGTAGCCGTTCGACTTGACCATCGCCATCACCTGGGCGGGGCGGACCAGCTCGGCGAGCACCCCGGCGTTGCTCGCCAGCGCGTCGACATCGATCTCCACCCAGCGGAGGAGGCCGTCGGCAGCCATGCTCACGCTCCGACCGGCACCGGCTCCCGCGCTGAGGCAGCGGCCGGCGCCGGGGCGACGCGACGCACCAGACCGAACGGCGTCTGCTCGTCGGACTGCCCCAATGGGTTGTCGGCGACCATGGCGAGCACCGAGGCGGCGTCCACGTCGACGGTCGCGAACACCTCGGCGGCCATGTCGTTGGCGTCGATGATCGCGACGGCGAGCCGGCGTCCGGTCCGCCGGCGCAGCTCCGCGGAGATCCGAAGCGCCGCGCCCTGTGCATCGTGCGGCGACTTGGTCGCCCAGCGATCGTAGGGCGGGAGGTTGAGCGATGAGGGTCCATCGATGGCGTTGACCCCATGACCGGCAACTCGGTAGAAGACACCGTGAATGCCCAGCGGCCGGGTGACCGCGCCCGCCGCGGCGGCGAGCAGGATCCGCGGCGCCCCTGCCTCGTCGATGGCCAGCTGCATGGTGGTCGGATGCGCGAGCCCCACCCCGGTGGGCTCGTGGCTGACGTACCGCGAGAGCAGCCGTGCCGCTCGCGAAACCGGGATATCCGCGATGGGATAGGAGCGCCCCTGGCTGATCGCGAGCGCCTTCTCACTGATCAGAAGCACATCCCCGTCCTCGAGGGCGACGCCCTCGCTCTGGAACAGGTCGAGGCTGTCGCTGATCGCCTGGATGAGGTCGCTGCCGGGGCTGATCAGCGCCGAGCGCAGTGGGAAGCGCGCCCAGATGCGGCCCTTGTC
>DAITPY010000016.1:12027-42206 GCA_036833315.1 Candidatus Dormiibacterota bacterium | reverse complement strand
GCCGGTGGAAGTAAGTGTGGGAGAGTTCGTCGATGCTTCTGGCGAGCGTCGGGACGACGCTGCTGACCACCATCGCCGTCACCTGGTCGGGGACCAGGTCCTGGCGTCCGAGCAGGTCCACGAGCACGAGACCAAGCTCGTCCCCGGTGAAGCGGTCGTCGGTGTGGATCCGGAAATCGGCGGTCAGCTGTTCGCCGTCGAAGACGCCGACGACGATGTTGGTGTTGCCGACGTCGATCGCGAGCAGCATGGCGGCGAGTGTAGGCATCATCGCCGGGTGATCGCGCTCCTCGACATCGGCGGGACCAAGATCGCCGCGAGCGTGGGCCGCGACGCGGCGATCGGGACGGTCCGGCGCGAGCCGACACCCTCGGCATCCCCGCTCACCGCGCTGCGCGGCCTCATCGAGACGGTGATGGAGGGAAAGCTTCCAGAGGCGATCGCGATCTCCGCGCCCGGCCCCTTCGAGAGGGATCGCGGGGTGCTGCTCAACCCGCCCGGCATGCCCGCGTCGTGGCACGGGCTCGACCTTGCCCATGCGCTGGGGCAGCGCTTCGACTGCCCGGTCGTCGTCGAGAACGACGCCAACTGCGCGGCGCTTGCCGAGGCCCGTCTCGGGGCGGGTGCGGGAAGCCGGACCGTTGCCTACTGGACGGTGTCGACGGGGATCGGCTCGGGAATCGTCCAGGACGGGCGCCTGGTGGTCGGGAGGCACGACACCGAAGGCGGTCACATGGTCCTCTGGCCGGGGTGGCTCGGCGGCCCCCCGTGCCACTGCGGCGGTGTTGGATGCCTCGAGGCGCTGGCCAGCGGACGGGCGATCGCGCGCCGCTATGGCGTCGCAGCCGAGCACCTGACCGACCCGGAGGCGTGGGTCGAGGTCGGCCGCTGGATCGGACTTGCCACGGTCAACGTGACCGCGCTGCACGATCCGGATGTGGTCGTCTTCGGCGGCGGGGTCTGCGCCAACTGGCAACGGTTCGCGCCGGCGCTCTTGGAGACGGTCGAGCGACACCTGCGCCTGCAGCCCCGGCCGGAGATCGTGCTCGGCAACCTCGGGGAGGAACGCTCCCTGCTCGGGGCGCTCCTCGTCGCCGAGGACGGCATTCGGGAGGCGGCCGTGCCGCCGGCGACGAGGTAGGCTTCGGCGCCGATGGCCCACGTCCACCTGGTCTGCGACAGCACGGCCGACCTGGATCCGCAGTTTCGCGCCGCCCACACCGTCCGCGTGGTCCCGCTCAAGGTCATCTTCGGCGAGCAGACCTACGAGGACGGGGTCGACATCACCTCCGAGGCGTTCTACGCGCGGCTCGCAGCCCCGGGCCCGTTCCCGCGCACCTCCCAGCCGACACCCGCCGAGTTCGAAGCCGTGTTCCGAGAGCTCGGCGCCGACGGCGGGACCATCGTCTGCACCACCATCTCGTCGGACCTGAGCGGCACCTACGCATCTGCCACGCAGGCGAGGGCGGCGCTCCCTGAGCTCGACATCCGGGTGATCGACACCCGGAGCGTCGCGCCCGGCCACTACGCGGCGGTGCGCGAGGCGGTTCGGGTGATCGAAGCCGGCGGCGACGCCGACCAGGTCGTGGCGGCGATCTCGGCCGTGCAGAGCACCGCTCGAGTGCTCTTCACGGTCGAGACCCTCGAGTTCCTGCGCCGCGGCGGCCGGATCGGAGGCGCGCGGGCGATGCTCGGGTCGATGCTCGACGTCAAGCCGGTGCTGGAGATCCGGGGCGGCGTCATCGAGGCGGTGGCGCGCGTGCGCACCTACCCGCGGGCGATCGATCGCGTGGTCGAGGAGTTCTCGCGGTCGGCGGCAGCCTGGGGCGGAGCCGAGCTGATCGTCGCCCACGCGGACCGTCCGACGATCGCAGCCGCGATCGTCGAGCGGATGCGGGCGCAGGTCTCGGGAACGCCGGCGCTCACCGTGGTCGGCCCCGTGATCGGCTGCCACAGCGGACCCGGCGCGATCGGCGTCGGCTTCTACAAACCCGTCGCCTGAGCCGCGGGTTCCGTACAAAGCGCGTTCGCCGCGCTAGGATTCGCTTCCGTGGTGATCAGCGCGCTTGCCGCCGGAACGGCGTTTCGAGACGCGGGCGCTGAGATCGACGAAGCCGGACGTCGAAGCCAGATCGTGCACGCGGCCGCGACCGTGCTCGGCCGCCAGGGCTTCGGCGCGACCTCGCTGAAGGACGTCGCCCGCGAAGCCGGTGTCGCTCCCGGCCTCCTCCACTACTACTTCGAATCCAAGGAGGAGCTGCTGCTCGAGGTGGTGGCGGTGACCGAGCGGCAGCTGATCGCCGACTGGAAGGAGGCGATCGCCGGCATCGAGGATCCCCTCGAGCGCATCGTGGCCGGCCTCGATCACGCCGAGGCCCGCTGTGCTGAACAGCCGGAATGCATCCGTCTCGTGCTGGATCTGTACACCGCCGGCCTCGGCAGCCCCGCGCTTCGTGTCAGGTGCGCCGAGCTCTGCTCGCACCTCGTCGAGCAGATCGAGGCGGAGGTGCGCGGCGCGCTGGGGCCGCTCCCGGCATACGCGCTGGTGTCCCCTTCCGATCTGGCCGGGACGATCGCAGCGGCGATCGACGGGATCGCGCTCTCGGCCCTGGTCCTGCAGCAACCCGCGACCGCGCGCTTCCACGCCCTCAAGGTGCTCCTGCTCTCGCTGGTCGTGACCGCCTATGTCACCGCTGGACAGGCGCCGCCGATCGCCCGCCTCGGGGAGATGCTCAGCCGGCACCCGTGAGCGAGCGCGGCAGCGGCGGAAGGATCGCCACCGTCGCGCCGATCGGCCCCGGCTCCTCGCCCGCGGCCCGGCCCCAGAAGCGCGAGAACCGGCCGTCGTAGCCGGTCGCGAGACCGCCGTGGAGGACCACCGGCACGTCGTCCCAGTGGGGCGTGTGCCCGTGGATCACACGCCGAACACCGAAGTGGTCCAGGTAGCGCTGGAGCCGATCGGGATCGTCGAACCCGTGCCGCCCGATCGTGTATCGCAGCGCCTGGAACGCGCCGCCGCGCGTCGCCAGCCAACCTCGCACCGCCGTGTTCACAGCATCGACGGTGTCAGCGATCTCGGCGTAGCGGTCGTCGTCGGTGTGCTGGGCGAGCGTTCCGTCGCCGAGCTTTACTAGGAAGGGCAGCCGGCGCAGCCACGCCTCCAGCGGCGCGTCAGCGGCGACGGCGTGCAGGTCGGCCCAGTCGCCGCGCCGGCTCAGCCAGAGGTCCTCGATGCTGAGCCCGTCGCGGGTGCGCCAGGCGCCGAGCTGGTCGCCGCCGCGGGAGCGTTCGAGCATGACCAGGAGGAAGAGGTCGTGGTTGCCGAGCACCGCGCGCGAGTTGCGCCGCCGCATCGCGAGTTGTGCGGCCGCGGCACCGCCGGCCGCTCCGGGCTCGCCACCCTGGAAGAAGTCGCCCAGGAAGACCGTGTCGACCTCGCCGTCCGGGTAGCCTGCAAGCGCCTCCCGAAGCCGGTCGACGTCACCCTGCACGTCGCCGACGATCACTGTTGACCGGGTCACGCCCTCAGGATACGAACCGAGCACCTGCGGTCATCGGCCGCCGGCAGCGGCTCGCCGGGTGCGCGCCACCAGCGAGCGCCCCCGGGTGAGCTGCCTGGTGATCGACTGCGGCCCCGGGCCGCCGGGCACATCGCGGCGGCGAAGCGCGGCGTCCGGATCGAAGAGCCTGGTGACGTTCGGCGTGAAACGGTCCGACGCGGCCTGCCATGCATCGAGGTCGAGATCGGCGAGGGTGCTGCCGGCGGCCAGGGTCTGCGCCACCAATTCGCCGACGATGGTATGCGCCTCACGGAACGGCACGCCGTTGGCGACCAGGTGCTCGGCGACGTCGGTCGCCTGCAGCGCGGGATCGGACGCCGCACGCCGCATCGCGGCGACATCGAACTCCACCACGGTGATGAGCTCGGTGAGCATGCGCAGCGTCGCCGCGGTTGAGTCGACCGCGTCGAAGAGCGGCTCCTTGTCCTCCTGGAGATCGCGGTTGTAGGTGAGCGGCAGTCCCTTGAGGATGGTGAGCAGCGCGACCAGGTCTCCGATGACGCGGCCGCTCCGCGCCCGGGCCAGCTCCGCGATATCGGCATTCTTCTTCTGCGGCATCAGCGACGATCCCGTCGCGTGGCTGTCGGGAAGGGTGACGAAGCCGAACTCGGTGCTTGCCCAGAGCACCAGCTCCTCGCCGAGCCGTGAGCAGTGCACCATCGTCAAGGCGCACGCCGCGATGATCTCGATCGCAAAGTCACGGTCAGAGACCGCGTCCATGCTGTTGGACGCGATGCGTTCGAAGCCGAGGTCCGTCGCCACCCGAGACCGGTCCAGCGGCAGCGTCGATCCGGCGAGCGCGCCGCTGCCCAGTGGCAGCTCGTCGCAGGCGGCGCGAGCGGCGCCGAGCCGCAGTGCATCGCGCGAGAACATCTCGACGTAGGCGAGCAGGTGGTGCGCGAGCGACACGACCTGGGCGCGCTGCAGATGCGTGTATCCGGGCATCGGGTCGCGTCGATGCTCCGACGCGCGCACCACCAGCGCCTCCTGCAGCCCGGCGAGAGCCAGCAGCAGATCGGTGCAGGCGCGACGCGCCCACATGCGCAGATCGGTGACCACCTGGTCGTTGCGGCTGCGCCCGGTGTGCAGCATTCCCGCCACCGGGCCTGCAAGCTCGAAGAGCCGGCGTTCAACGGCTGTGTGTATGTCCTCGTCGCTCGGCGACACCGCGAACGTGTCGGTGGACAGCTCTGAGGCGATGGCCCGGAGGCCCGCGTCGATGGCACGATGCTGGGCGCTGCTGAGCACCCCGATGCTGCGCAGCATGCGGGCGTGGGCCCGCGATCCGGCGACGTCGTCGGTCGCAAGCCGGCGGTCGACGGCGAGGCTCGACGTGTACGCCTCGACGCGCGCCGACGTGGGCCCGCTGAGCCGGCCCGCCCACACCTTGGTCGAACGCGCGCCTCCGGACGCGCGCCGGTCAGACGTCGCCATGCCGCCGGGTGCGTCGCTCGACGTGCAGCGGAGCGGTGTCCTCGAGCGCACCCTGCACGCGCGTCTGGGTGCGCAGCGGCAGGCCGAAGAGCTCGATGAAACCGCGCGCCGCGGCGTGGTCGAAGCTGTCGGTGACACGGTCGTAGGTCGCCAGATCGCTGCGATACAGCGAGCGCTCGGCGCGGCGGCCGACCACGCGAGCGGCGCCATCCTCGAGACGCACGCGCACCGCGCCGGTCACGTGCACCTGGGTCTCCTGGACGAAGGCGTCGAGCGCGCTGCGCAACGCCGAGAACCAGAGGCCGTCGTAGACCAGGCGCGCCCACTCGTCCGCGACGACACGCTGGAAGCGCGCGACGTCGCGGGTCACCGTGAGACTCTCCAGCGCATGGTGCGCGGCGTGCAGGGTGACCGCGGCCGGCGCCTCGTACACCTCGCGCGATTTGATACCGACGAGACGGTTCTCGACGTGGTCGATGCGCCCGATGCCCCGCGTACCCGCCGCTGTGTTGAGCTCGGTGACAAGCTGGTCGCCCGCGAGCCTGCGGCCGTCGAGCGATACCGGGACGCCGCGCTCGAACCCGATCTCGACAACAGTGCCCGGAGCGTGCGCGTGCTCCCGCGCAGTCCACTCGTAGACCTCGTCGGGCGGCTCGATCCAGGGGTCCTCGAGCACCCCCGATTCGATGCTCCGGCCCCAGAGATTCGCATCCACAGAGTACGGGGATTCCTTGGTAACGGTGACCTCGATGCCGTGCGCGGTCGCATAGTCGAGCTCCTGCGGCCGCCCCATGTCCCAGTCCCGGACCGGTGCGACCACGCGCAGTTCGGGCGCGAGCGCGCCGACGGCGACGTCGAAGCGCACCTGGTCGTTCCCCTTGCCGGTGCAGCCGTGCGCCACTGCGGTCGCACCCTCCTCGCGCGCGACGTCGACGAGCAGCTTGGCGATGAGCGGCCGCGCGAGCGCGGTGGCCAGCGGATAGACGCCCTCGTAGAGCGCACCGGCGGCGAGGGTCGGAAAGCAGAACGCGTCGACGAAGACGCGGCGCGCGTCGGCGATGTGCGCGCTGAGCGCCCCGGTGCGCAGCGCCCGAGCCGCCACCGCGTCGACATCCTTCGACTCACCGAGGTCGGCGGTCAGGGTGATCACGTCATAGCCGAGCTCCTCCTGCAGCCAGCGGATCGCCACCGAGGTGTCGAGCCCCCCGCTGTAGGCGAGCACGCAGCGCTCTCGCGCGCTCACTGAGCGTGTTCCGGGAGCGACGTGAGCCGGCGCAGGAGCCGCTGCGCGGCGGGTCGCGAGCGCGTGATGACCAGCACCGTGTCGTCGCCGGCGATGGTGCCCGCCACCTCCTCGAACCGCGATGCGTCCAGTGCCCCGGCGACCAGTGGCGCGCATCCCGGGGCGGTGTGGATGATGCCGAGGAGGTCGACGAACTCCATGGTCACGACATGCTCCTCGATCGCGTTGCGCAGACGGTGCATGGTCTGATCAGCGTCGATCTCGGCCACGGGCGCCATGTATCGAGGACCCTCGTCGTCGTGGACTCGGACCAGGCCGAGCTCGCGAATGTCGCGGCTGACGGTCGCCTGCGTGACCGCGAAGCGGCGGCGATGGAGTTCGGCGACGAGGTCCTCCTGGGTGCGGATCACGCCGCCGCGCACCAGGTTGAGGATGGCACGATGCCGTGCGGGCTTCGCGGCACCGCTCACCACGCGCGCCGGGCTGGCGCTCATGTGTCGCTCTCGACAGATGCAAACGCCTTGCCCAGGCGCGACATCGCCTCGTCGACGTCCACGCGAGTGATGATCAACGGCGGCACCAGACGCAGGGTGCGCGGTCCGATGGCGTTGACGATCAGCCCGGCGTCCAGCGCCGCAGCAGCGACAGCAGGTGCCATGTCACGGCTCAGTCCCACCCCGACCATCAGGCCGCGGCCGCGCACGCCCGCGATCGGGACGCCGCGCTCGGCGAGCGCGCTCAGCGACTCGGCGAGATAGTCCCCGACCTCCGCCGCGTTCTGTACGAGGCCCTCGCGCTCGATGGTGCGCATCACCGCGACCGCTGCGGCGCAGGCGAGGGGACCGCCGCCGAAGGTGGATCCATGGTCGCCGAACTCGAACACGTCCGCCCTGGGCCCGGCGAGAATCGCGCCGATCGGGTAGCCGCCCCCGAGCCCTTTGGCAACTGTCATGACGTCGGGAGCCGCCGCCTCGTGCTGATGCGCCCACCAGCGGCCGGTACGTCCCATGCCGGTCTGAATCTCGTCGAGCATGAGCAGCACGTCGCGCTCGTCGCAGAGGCGGCGAATGGCCGCGAGCATTCCCGGCTCGAGCGGGACGACTCCACTCTCGCCCTCGATCGGCTCGAGCATCACCGCGCACGTGGTGGCATCGATCGCCGACTCGAGGGCGCTGAGGTCGTTGTACGGCACGTGCACGAATCCCTTCGGCAGCGGTTCGAAGGGCTCGCGGTAGCGCCGGTTCGCGGTGGCCGCAAGCGCTCCCAGCGTGCGTCCGTGAAACGCGCCCTGCGCGCAGATGATGACGTCCGCACCATCACGATGGAGCTTGCCCCACTTGCGCGCCAGCTTGATCGCGCCCTCGTTCGCCTCCGCGCCGCTGTTGCAGAAGAACACCCGTGACCGGAAAGCCGATGCGATCAGCAGTTCGGCGAGGTCCAGCTGCGGTTCTGTGTAGTAGAGGTTGCTCGTATGGATGAGCTTCGCCGCCTGGCCGGCGATGGCTGCCTGCATCGCCGGATGGTTGTGGCCGAGGACGTTGACGGCGATGCCGGCGACGAAATCGAGGAACTCGCGGCCGTCGCTGCTCGTCACCCAGGCTCCGCTCCCGGTGCGGAGTGTGAGCGGCTGGCGCTGATAGGTGTCCATGAGCGCGGCCTTGGCGCGCTCCGCCGCGGTGGCTGCGGCGTGCGCCGTCAGCTCCGCGCTCACGGCTGTTGCGCTCGGGTGAGCATGGTGCCGACTCCGCGTTCGGTGAGCAGCTCGAGCAGCAGGGCGTGCTGGACGCGCGCGTCGATGATGTGCGTGGCGCACCCACCGTCGGTCGCCCGCAGCCCGGCTTCGACCTTGGGGATCATCCCGTCACGGATGACCCCGGCGGCGAGCAGCGCCTGGGCATGCGGCGCATCCAGCTCGCTGATGAGGTTGCCCTGCGCGTCCTGGACGCCGTCCACGTCGGTCATCAGGATGAGCTTGGTGGCGTGCAGCGCCACCGCCAGCTCCGCGGCGACGGTATCGGCGTTGACGTTGTACGCCTGTCCGTCGTACCCGAGCCCGATCGACGCCATCACCGGGATCCGACCCTGGTCGAGGATCGCCATGAGCGGTTCGGGATTGACTTGCGCCACGTCGCCGACGAATCCGAGGTCGGCCCCGCCGGCGTCTGCGCGCGGCCGGACCAGAAGTGTCGGTCCGTCCTCACCGGAGAGCCCGATCGCGCCGGCGCCGAGGGTGTGAATGCGCGCGACGATGTCGGGCCCGATCTTGCCGGTGAGCACCATCTTGGCGATCTCCATGGTCGGCGCATCGGTGACCCGCAGGCCATTGATGAATTTCGTCTCGATGCCCATCCGCTGCTGCCACGCGCTGATCTCCGCGCCCCCGCCGTGCACGATCACGGGTCGCATGCCGACGAATCGCAGGAGCACGATGTCCTCGAGCACGGCATCGAGATCGGCCGCCGCGCTCGCCGCGCCACCCACTTTGACGACGAGGATGTGACCGGCAAAGCGCTTGATGTACGGAAGCGCCTCGATGAGCACCTCGGCGCGCTGGATCCGTTCGTCGATGGTCTGTTCTCGCATGTTCTTGCTGCTCATGTGGTGTAGTCGGCGTTGATGTGGACGTACTCGGGTGAGAGGTCACAGCCCCACGCGTGGCCGGCCCCATCGCCCGCACCGAGGTCGATGGCGATGTCGACGCGTGGACGGGTGAGCGCGACGCGAACCAGGTTGTGGTCAACGGGTACCGGCGCTCCTCTATCGAACACCACCAGGCCGCCGATCTCGACTCTGCAGCGATCGAGCGTGAAGGCCGCGCCACTGCGTCCGAGCGCGGCGACGATTCGACCCCAGTTGGGGTCGCCGCCGTGGATGGCGGTCTTGACGAGCGGGCTCTGCGCGACGACTCGCGCCGCCACACGCGCCTCCTCCGCGTCGACCGCACCGTCGACGGCGACCCGAAAGTGACGCGTCGCGCCTTCGGCGTCGGCCACGAGTTGCTCGGCGAGCGAGTCGCACACCCGAAGGAGCGCGTCCTCGAACGCGGCGGCCTCGTTCGATCCATCGGTGATGCGCGGCGCCCCGGCCGCCCCGTTGGCGAGCAGGATGCAGCTGTCGTTGGTCGACGTGTCGCCGTCGACGGTGACGCAGTTGAAAGTGCTGTCGGTCACCCGCGACAGCGCCTGCTGCAGCAGCGCCCGCTCGATCAGCGCGTCCGTGGTGATGAACGCGAGCAGCGTCGCCATGTTCGGATGCAGCATTCCAGCGCCTTTGGCGGTGCCGCCGACTGTGCAGGTGACGCCGGCGGCGACGAATGTGGCCTCGGCGACCTTCGCGACCGTGTCGGTGGTCATGATCGCGCGGGCAACGTCACCGCCGGCGCCGGGCGACATTGTCAGCGCCGCGGCGCGGATGCCACGGGTCAGGCGATCCATCGGCATCGGACGTCCGATCACGCCGGTGCTGCAGACGAGCACGTCACCGGGGTCGAGGTCGAGCGCGTCTCCGGCGGTGGCACACATCACCAGCGCGTCGCGGAATCCCTGAGCACCTGTGCAGGCGTTGGCATTGCCCGCGTTCACCACAACCGCGGAGATCGGCGCGCCGCGACGGAGCGTGAGTTGCGATATCACCACAGGAGCAGCTTTCACTGCATTACGGGTAAAGACACCCGCGGCGACCGCGGGCGTGTCCGAGCGGATCACCGCGATGTCGGTGCGGGTCTCGTCACCATCGAGGCGGATGCCCGCCGCAGCAACGCCGGCACGGAAACCGAGCGGTGCGCACACACCCGCGCGCACCTGGCGTTGCGAAGGAGCGGTCACGGCCACAGCACGCGGGACCCCAACCCGGCGGTCTCGTCGAACCCGAAGCGCACGTTCAGCGCGTGCACCGCCTGGCCGGCGCCGCCCTTGCCGAGGTTGTCGATGGCGACGGTCACCACCGCGACGCCGTCCTGCCACCCGACGTGGATGGCTGCGCGGTTGGTCCCGGTGACACTCTTCGTTGCCGGGGGTGCTGCGACGAGGTCGAGGAATGGACTGGTAGCGCAGAAGGTCTCGTACAGGTCACGCAAATGCGCCGCGGTGACACCGGCGCTCGGACGCAGGTATGCGGTCGCGAGGATGCCGCGGGTCATCGGGATCAGGTGGGGCACGAAGGTGCATTGCACGTCGGCGCCGGCGGCGTCGCGAAGTTGCTCGAGCATCTCGGACTTGTGGCGATGTCCCTCGACGCTGTACGCGTGCACCGACTCGTTCACCTCGGCGAAGCTGGTGCCGAGGTTTGCCGCGCGTCCCGCCCCGCTGACTCCGCTTTTGGCGTCGACGACGATGTCCGGCTCGATCAGGCCGGCGCGAAGCGCCGGCACGGATGCCAGCAGCGCCGCGGTCGGATAGCAGCCCGGCACCGAGATGAGGTTGGCGCCGGCCAGGCGGTCGCGATGCAACTCCACCATCGCGTAGACGGCCTCATCGAGGAGGTCGGGTGATGGATGGTCGATCCCGTACCACGTCGCATACGCCTCGGCGTCGTGGAGGCGGAAGTCCGCGGAGCAGTCGATGACAGACGCCCCGGCGGACAGCCATTCAGCCGTGCGCGCGGCGGCGACTGTGTGTGGCAAGGCCGCCAGCACAACGTCCACGGAGCCGGGATCGAGGCCGTCCTCGATGGTCAGCTCAACGGTGCTCCCGGGGACGACGTCGCAGTGGCGCTTGCCGGCGCTGCTGTGCCCGAGCACCCGGGTCAGCTCCACGTCCGGATGGGTCGCAAGCAGGGCCGTGCACTGCATGCCGATGTAGCCGGTGGAACCCACGACTGCCGCGCGAAGGGGTGCTGCCTGGGTCATCGCCAACGAGTATACGAGACTACTGCATAGTTATGCAGTTATGGCGGCCTTCAACGCGAGGGCTGCCGGCGCCGGCCAGGCTTCTTCAGCCCCTCGACGCCGAGAGTGCGCTGCCGGGCTCGCTCCATGTTCACGGCGGCGCCGACCAGGGCGAGATGGGTGAACGCCTGCGGGAAGTTGCCGAGCAGCTGGCCGCTGCGCACGTCCACCTCCTCCGAGAACAGGCCCAGCGGTGAGCTGAAGTGGAGCAGGCGCTCGAACCGCCGCTCGGCCTCCTCGAGGCTTCCGCAATGCGCGAGCGCGTCCACCAACCAGAACGAGGTCAGGAAGAACGCACCCTCCTCGCCGGGCAATCCATCCTCGCTCTCGTCCATCCGGTAGCGATTGACGAGCACGCCCTCACCGAGGTGCTGGGCGATGGCGCGGACCGTCGAGCGGATGCGCGGGTCGCGGTCGCTGAGGAAACGCACCTGGCTGATGCGCAGGATCGCCGCGTCGAGCGCATCGCTGTCGAACTCCTGGGTGAACGACCGCCGGTGCTTGGAGTAGCCGCGCGATGTGATCGCACGGTGGATGGCCACGCGCGTGCGCCGCCATGCGGCGCGGTTGTACGGCAGGTTGTAGCGGTCCGCTATCCGGATGCCCCGGTCGATGGCGACCCAGCACATCAATTTGCTGTACGTGTACTGCCTGCGCTCGCTGCGCACCTCCCAGATTGACGAGTCGGGCTCCATCCAGCGCTGGATCGCGAGCTCGACGATATTGCTGAGCTCCTCCCAGAGCGACTCGCTGATCCCGCCCCCGAAACGCGCATAGACGTATGCGCTGTCGAGCAGCTCGCCGTAGATGTCCAGCTGCAGCTGATGGACCGCGGCATTACCGGTACGCACCGGCTTCGAACCGCGATAGCCGTCGAGATGATCGAGGGTGTGCTCGGTGGCGCGCGTGTGCCCGCTCAGATCGAAGAGATTGGGGATGTCCGTCGACTTTCGAGCCGCGAGGTGGCGGTGGGTGAGCCAGTCGAAGTAGGCGGTGGCCTCGTCGGTGAGCCCGAGTTGAAAGAAGGCATAGAGGGTGAAGGCGGCGTCGCGCAGCCAGGTAAACCGGTAGTCCCAGTTGCGCTCACCACCGATCTTCTCGGGAAGGCTCGTCGTCGGCGCCGCCACGATCGCGCCGGTCGGCGCGTAGGTCATCAGCTTGAGCGCCAGCGCCGACCGCCACACGTGTTGCTGATAGGGACCGCGGTAGTCGACCTGACCGACCCATCGCCACCAGTAGCGCTGGCTCTCGCGGAGCAGGGAACGCGCGCGCTCGACGCTCCACGACCGGGCGCGACACCGCCCCGCGATCCCGCAGTGCATCGAGAACGCGGCCGCCTCGGTGGCTCGAAGCTGGAAGGTGTCGTCGGGACCATTCAGGTCCACGGTGGAGCTGAGACAGAGATGCAGGCCATGGGTGTCGGTGTGCAGCTGACCGTTGTCCACCGAGAGCGCCACGGGGGCTCGGGCGAAGTCCGGTGCCGGGTCGAAGACCTGGTGCATGGTCACCTCGCCGGCGAGGCATTCGACCAGCCGGACCACGCGCGGGAAGGCGTGCGGCTTGGCGTGCTGGACGACGCTGTGCTCGTCGACCGGCATGAAATCGGTGACCACCACCAGACCGGTGCTGGACGAGAAGACGGTGTCGAGGAGATTGGTCCGGTCTCGATACCGCTGGTGCACCTGGTGGGGCTGATCCGGGTGGAGCTGCCAGCTCCCGCCCTTGCCCGCGTCCAGGATCCGCCCGAAGACCGCCGGATCGTCGAATCGGGTCAGGCAGAGCCAGTCGATGCTCCCATCGACCCCGACCAGCGCCGCGGAGCGGCAGTCGCCGATCAGCCCGTAGGCGCCGATCGGCAGGTACCCGTCGACGCGCTCGGGAGAGGCGCCACTCAGGAGGGCCTCCCGAGGGTTAGTACTCGTCCTCGGGTCGTGTGTCGTCGTCGTCGTCGTCGTCATCGGTATCGGCCTCGGGCGGCGTCGCCTCCTCGGCCTCCGACTGGAAGGTGCTCATGCCGAGCTCCCCGAGGTCATCGTCGGTGCCGGCTGCCGCCGGCCGCTCGAACGTGTCATCCGCGTCGTCGTCGAGCGGGGTGGCGTCGATCTCCCGCGCCGAGAGCAGCGAATCCTTGGCGTAGGGGCGGAACTCCTCGCGCCGGCCACCCTTGGCCAGCGGGAACGACGATTTGCGGGCATTCTCGGCGGCCTGGTAGGTCTCGCGAAGGATGATCTCCACCCGCTCGTCCTCGAGCCGGGCCACCGCCGCCGAGTAGCGGTTGCCCGTCTCCATCAGGGGGACGAGCCGCCGGGCGATCTTGGTGTCCACCTCGCCGAGCGACACGCCGCGGGAGGTCTGCGCCCGAAGCGTCGACCCCTCCCGATACAGCTCGACGACGTCTCCAGGGGCGATCGCGACCGTGGCCGACTTGGAGGGTGCGCTCAGGACGGTGATCGCGCTCTTGCCCGGCTCCTCGGTGAAGAGCTCGACGTCGAAGGGCGCCGCCGAGCCGGCCACCGTGCCCTTGCTCTCCAGCATCGTGGTGAGCTTGCGGACGTTCTTCTGGGCGATCAGGTTGAGCGGATTGATGCGCAGCGAGCTCGAATACGACGCCAGGGCCTCGTCGCGTTGACCCAGCTCGGTGAGCGCCTTGCCGATGCGGTTGAGGGTGTCCTCATCCTCGCCATGGCGCTCGATCAGGGATTGATTGACCGTGAGCGCGTCGGCCCAGCGGCTCTCGAGCGCGAGCTGGATGGCCTCCTCGACGAACAGGCCGCGAGGCTTTACACGTTCTTCAGACACCAGGCTCCAGTCCGGATGTGCCGGATCAAACGACCGTTGCGAATGCGCCTGCTCCGGTCCACGGCCGAGAGAAGCAATCGGGTTCGCTATGATACCTGCTCAGTGAGGCGCGTCTGTTCTCTTTGCGATATCTCGACACCGCCCCAACGATGACGCGGATCATTTCGGTCGCGAACCAGAAGGGCGGCGTCGGTAAGACGACGACCGCTGTGAATCTCGCAGCGGCGATCGCGGAGGCCGGTCCCAAGGTCCTGGCCGTCGACCTCGATCCGCAGGGGCATCTGACCATCAACATGGGATGCCGCCGCCCGGACGAGCTGGAGCGGACGATCTACGACCTCCTCACCGATCATCGCGTGAGCGTCGCCGATGTGCTGCTGACCTCCGAGGGGATGGGACTCGATTTCATCCCCGCGAACATCGACCTCAGCGGCGCCGAGCTGCAACTGGTCACCGAGTTCGGCCGTGAGTCGATTCTCCGCGAGAAGCTCGAACCGATCGAAGGCCGCTACGACTACGTCGTCATCGACTGCCCGCCGTCGCTCGGCCTGCTCTGCATCAACGCGCTGGTCGCTTCGACCGATGTGATCATCCCGCTGCAGTGCGAGTACTTCGGGATGAAGGGGATGCAGCAGCTGCAGCGCACCATCGATCGGGTGCGCGCGAAGCTCAACAGCCACCTGCGCGTCGCGGGCATCCTGCCGACGCTGTACAAGTCGCGCACCCTGCACAGCCAGGAAGTCCTTGACCTCGTCAAGAGCGCATATCCCGACCTGGTCTTCCCGATCACAGTCGACTCCTCGATCCGGTTCGCCGAGACGCCGCTTGCGGGCCAGTCGATCCTCGAGTACGCACCGAACTCGCCTGGGGCTCGCTCCTACCGAGCCCTCGCCAAGGCGGTCATCGCCCAGGACAGCGATGCCACCGTCGAGGTCTCCGGCAGATCGGAGCGTCCGCGCGAGCGGGTGCGCGCGGCACGGGGGTGATGCGCGGATTTCGCCGCGCGCAGCTGCGCGGCAGCGACGAGCTGTTCCGCTCGGCGGAACCCGAACAGCTCGACGCCCCGCTGTCACCGGCGGTCAAGGAAGACCCGGGCCACCCGGTCCCGTCAGCACCGCTGCCGCATATTCGCTCGGTTCGGCTCAGCGACGACGAGCTGCGGATCCTCTCCGACGCCGTGCAGCACCTCAAGTTCCCGAACAAGCCGCCGACGCGCCCGTCGGTCGACGACTTCGAGAAGCTCGAGGTCCTCCGTCAGAAACTGCTCGACGCCTTGTGACCGCCCTGGGGCCTCGCGGCTAGCGCTTCCGCGGACATGGTCATCGGCACACTGACCGTCACCCTTCAGGTGCCGGACAGCGGCTCGCTCAAGGACAAACGTCAGGTGGTGCGCTCGCTCACCTCGCGCCTTCGCAACACCTTCAACGTCGCGGTCGCCGAGGTGGACGACCAGGACCTCTGGCAATCGGCAGTGATCGGTATCGCCTGTGTCAGCTCGGACAGCAGGCACGCCGACGAGATGTGTCAGAAGGTGCTTCGCTTCGTCGACGACCACGGTGAGGCACTCGTCCTCAGCTCGCACTTCGAGCTGATTCATGTGTGATTCGCGCAGATCTGAGCGTGCGCGTGTGAGCCTGCACATCTGATCTTGGACCTCATCGAGGCCTACCAGGCGACGCTGCCGTTCGCGCTCGACGAGTTCCAGCGCGAGGCGATCATCAAGCTCGAGCGCTCGCGCGGCGTACTGGTGAGCGCGCCGACATCGAGCGGCAAGACGGTGGTTGCCGACTACGTCATCTGGCGCAGGCTCAACGCGCCCGCCGCGTTGCGCCGTCCCGTCACGGACGCCGCCGACGTGGTCTACACGACGCCCCTGAAAGCGCTCAGCAATCAGAAGTATCACGACCTCTGCGCCCGCTTCGGCGAGCAGCGCATCGGTCTGGTGACCGGCGAGCACACCATCAACGACGGAGCGCCCGTGCTGGTGATGACCACCGAGATCCTGCGCAACGTCCTGTACGACGAGCCTGCGCGCGTCGACCGAGTCGGCGACGTCGTGCTCGACGAGATCCACTACATCGACGACTACCCGCGCGGCACCGTCTGGGAGGAGCTGATCATCGAGGCGCCGCGGCACATCCGCCTGATCGGGCTGTCGGCGACCATCAGCAACGTCAACGAGGTGGCGACGTGGATGTCCGGGTTGCGCGGCACCATCGAGACGGTGATGCGCACCGAGCGCCCGGTGGCGCTCGAGATGTGGCTCGCCATCGACAACGCCCTGCACCCGCTCTTCGACAAGGCCGGCAACGCCGCACGCGGCACCCTCGAGCTGGCGCAGGCGGACGCGGTGCAGCAGCCGAGATTTCGCGAGGCGCGGCGCGCACCCGACAACGATTTGCTGCAGATCATCGAGGTGCTGCGCCGCCGCGCCATGCTCCCGGCCATCTACTTCATCTTCTCGCGCCGCGGCTGCCGAGAGGCGCTTGCGCGCTGCGGCCTGCACGCGATCGACCTCACCAACGACGAGGAGAAGGAGCGCATCGACGTCGCCCTCACCGAGCAGCTGGAGGCGTTGAGCGATGAGGACGAGCGACGCTGCGTGCTCCTCGAGCTCGACAGGCGACTGCTGCGGCGCGGGCTCGCGATGCACCACGCCGGTCTGCTTCCGTACGCGAAGGAGATGGTCGAACGGCTCTTCCAGCAGGGTCTGATCAAGGTCGTCTTCGCCACCGAGACGCTGTCACTCGGACTCAACATGCCGGCGCGCTCCTGCGTCATCTCGACGTTCACCAAGTTTGACGGCGTGAGCTTCGCGACCCTCACCAGCGGCGAGCTCACCCAGCTCATGGGCCGCGCGGGCCGGCGCGGTATCGACACTGTCGGCCACGGCGTGATCCTCAAGGAGAGCGACGTCGACCTCCGCGACATCTACGACGCGGCCATCTCCGGCGAGTTCGCTGTGGACTCGAAGTTCTCGCCCACCTACACGATGGTGCTCAACCTCCTGCGCACGAGGTCCGCCGAGGCGGCCGAGCAGCTGCTCGACAGCTCGTTCGGTCAGTACCAGGCGGTCGAGCGCACCGCGCGCTGGGACCATCGCCGCGCCAACCTCGAGGCCGAGCTCGCAGATCTCCGCCTGCGTCGCTTCCAGCACCCTCGGGTGCCGTGCACCGAACGCACGCTCACCTCCTTCCTCACCACCGGCACCCAGCTGGGTGAAGCGCAGCTCGCGCTCCGTCGCGCCCGACGCGGGCACTGGACCGACGCCCGCCGCGGCCGCTACGGCAAGGCGGGCGCGGATCCCGGGCAACGCTACGAGGCGCTCCGGCGCAGCGCCCGATCCCTCCAGGAGCGGCTCAACGACTCTCCCTGCCATCACTGCCCGTACCTCGGCGAGCATCGCAACCATCACTACCGGGTCGCGGACATCGAGACCACCCTTGCCGGCGCCGAGGAGGAGCTCGAGCGAGCCCAGCACCGTTTCCGCCGTGAGTTCAGGGCCCATCGCGCGGTGTTGCGCGCCGCCGGCTTCCTCGACGGCGACGTGCCCACCGATCTGGGGCGGCTCGCCGGCTCGCTGTACGGGGAGAGCTCGCTGCTGGTGGCCGGCGCGGTCGCGTCGGGCATCCTCGCAGGATTGAAGCCGGAGGAGCTCGCCGCCACATTGGTCAGCCTCGTCTCCGAGGACCGCGGGCGGGAGCGGCCGCAACCCTCGCGCCGGCACTTCCCCACGCCACGCATCGAGGAACGCCACCGCCGCCTGCGCACCTCGATGCGCAGGTTCATGGAGCTGGAGCGTGAGCACGGGCTCGAGACGCTTCCGCCGCTCTCCCTGGAGCAGATCCGGCCTGCCTACGAGTGGGCGTTGGGCGTGCCGCTCGCCGACATCGAGCCCCCGCCCGGCGCCGACACCGGCGACGTGGTGAAGGCGGTCAAGAGCCTGTACTCCCTGCTCCGTCAGATGGAGCAGGCGCTTCGCGGCCATGAGCTGCAGCCGCTGGTGGCGGAGACGCGTGAGCGCGTCGAGCGCGATCTCATCCGCCGCGTCTGACACCGCGCGTGACGATGCTCCAACGACTTGACAGCGGAATGCGGCGGGCGTGTTAGCATTCCCGGCACTGTGATGAATCCACGAGTCGTGCTCGTAGCCATGATCATGCGCCGCGGAGGTTTCCGAACGTAACGGCGCGCGCGCCCACGTTGCGGAAGCCTCCCGGACAAGAATCCCGGGAGGTTTTTTTATGTCCACCATCAGCCTGCTCGAACGTTACGGACGTGCTCCAGCCGGAGCCCACGTCGAATGTCTCGTGTGCCGTGCATGCGGGCACGAGAGTCCCGTCGAGGCGACCAATATCTGTGAGCGCTGCTTCGGGCCGCTCGAGGTCCGCTACGACTACGCGGAGGTCGCTCGTCGCGTCTCGCGCGAACGCATCGAAGCAGGGCCACCGAGCATCTGGCGATATCGCGATCTCCTTCCGGTCGATATCGAAGCCACGGAGCCGATCACGCTCGGCGAAGGGTTCACCCCGCTCATCCGCGCCCGCAACCTGGGCGCTGAGCTCGGCCTGCGCAATCTGTACCTGAAGAACGACACGCAGAATCCGACCGGCTCCTTCAAGGACCGGGTCGTCAGTGTTGCCGCGACCTGGGCTCGCCAGCACGGACTCACCACGATCGCGTGCGCCAGCACCGGCAATCTCGCCAACTCGGTGGCTGCATACGCCGCGCACGCGGGACTGCGCGCGGTGGTGGTCGTCCCAAGCGACCTCGAGCCCGCAAAGATGATCGGCACGTCGATCTTTCGGCCGACCCTGATCGCCGTCGACGGCAGCTACGACGACGTCAACCGCCTCTGCACCGAGCTGGCCGACTGTGTCGACTGGGGATTCTGCAACCTCAACCTGCGCGCGTTCTACAGCGAGGGAAGCAAGACGCTCACGTTCGAGACCGCCGAGCAGCTCGGTTGGCGGCTGCCCGACGAGATCATCGTGCCGGTCGCGTCCGGTTGCCAGTTCGTCAAGCACCGCAAGGCCGCCGGCGAGCTGATCGACCTCGGGCTCGTCGAACCCGGCTCGCGCGTGCCCAGGCTCACCGGGGCGCAGGCAGCGGGGTGCTCGCCGGTCGCAACCGCGTTCGCGAACGGAGACGACGGGATCATCCCGGTTCGGCCGAATACCATCGCTCGCTCGATCGCGATCGGCAACCCTTCCGACGGCGCCGAGGTCGTGCGCATCGCGCGCGATACCGGCGGGGTCGTCGCCAGCGTCACCGAGGAGGAGCTCGTCGAAGGGATCGAATTGCTGGCGGCGACCGAGGGCATCTTTGCCGAGACCGCCGGCGGCGTGACCGTGGCGGTGCTCCGCAACCTCGCCCAGGCGGGCCGCTGGCAGGGCGATGAGACGGTGGTCGCATATATCACCGGCGCCGGCCTCAAGACCGCTGAGTGTGTGGCGTCCCGCGCCGAGACCCCGGTCCCCGTCCAGGCCTCGCTGCGTGCCGTACGGGAGCGCTACGCCGGCTTGATCTGATCTCCACCGCCGGTTTCCACCGCCTGCTGCCGTGGCATAGTGAAGGCGATGTATCACCAGATTGCCCGCAACAAGCGCAAGAGCGTGGTCGTGATCGCCGTCTTCTTTCTTGTCTGGATGGCGATCGGTTATGGGATCGGCTGGATCGCCTCCGGCCCCAGCGGCGGCGTCTCCGGCGTCGTGATCGCGGCGATTCTCGCCCTGCTGGCGGTGCTGTGGTCGTTGACCCTCGGTCAGGCGACGGTGCTCGCCGTCTCCGGTGCGCAGGAGGTAACGCAGCAGCAGGCACCGGTCCTCTACGACATCGTGTCGACGCTCGCGATCGGCGCCGGGTTGCCGATGCCGAAGGTCTACATCATCGAGGATCCCTCACCGAATGCCTTCGCGACCGGGACCAGCCCGAGTCGAGCGGCGATCACGTGTACCACCGGCCTGCTCCAGATCATGAACCGCGAGGAGCTCGAGGGGGTCGTCGCCCACGAGATGAGCCATATCCGCAACTTCGACGTGCGCCTCGTGCTCATCGTCGCGACCGTCGTTGCGCTGGCCGGCCTGTTGGCCAGCCTGCTGTGGCGCTCGCTCTTCTTCACCCGTGGCGGCAACAGCCGCGACGGCGGCGGCTACCTGATCATCATCCTCATCGCCGCTGCGGCGCTGCTCTCGGTGGTCGCGGTGATTGTCGGTCCGCTGATGCAGTTCTCGCTGTCACGATCGCGCGAATCGCTTGCCGACGCGAGCAGCGTTGAGCTGACGCGCAACCCGGCCGGTTTGCTCCACGCTCTCCAGAAGCTGCAGCAGAACGACAAGCCGTTCGCGAAGATGACCCACGCAACCGCGGCGATGTGCATCGACGACCCGCTGCAGCACCACGGCGGTTTCGCCCACCATCTGTTCGACACTCATCCCCCCATCGAGGAGCGCATCGCCGCGCTGCAGGCGATGCTCCAGGTCAGGGAAACCTAGACCGTCAGCTCCCAGCCGGAGCCACCGCCAGCGGGACGGCAGCGACGCCTCGACGCGATCCGCGAAGCGTCACCAGAACGGCCACCGCCGCGAGCACGATCAGGACCTCAGGAATCACCGCGCCCGCGACGATCCGGTTGCCGGCTGCGGCCGCGAGCGGACCGCCCGCGAGGCCGAAGAGTTCGGCTGCTGACAGCGTCAGCCAGCAGGCGAGGACCACCACCGTGACGCGACGCGTCCGCCGCGGCGATGCCTGGTCCCGGGCCCGAGCGTCGGCCATCGCCCACACGAACATCGGGGCGAGGAGCACCAGGTCGTGGATGTACACGCGCGGCGCCGCAAGGATCGTCATCAGCACGGCGACCGTGAGACCGATCTCGAGGCGGGTTCGATCATGGCGGACCGCAGCACCGGCGAACCAGGCCAGCACGCAAGCGACGACGGCGCCCGCGAGCCAGAGGATCTCGGCCGGAGCGCCGGTCCCGAGCATCGCCCCGGCCAATCCGTACAGGCCGACGAAGCTGCTCGGCGCGAACTGCGTCGACGATTGCGCGACCAGGTTGACGAACCCGGCGACACCAGCGACGCCGACCGCCGCGACGCTGAGGACCGCGACGCCGATCGCTCCGGCCACCGCTCCCTGCACGACCCGACGCTCGCGCCAGCCGAGTGCGAATGCGACCAGGCCCAGGGCCAGGTGCGGCTTGGCGACGCCCGCGAACAGGACCAGCCAGAGAGCGCCTCGCCCCTCCTTCCCCGCACGCCAGTCGCGATAGGCGAGCGCGAGACCGAGCGCATTGACGCCGGTCCACTGGGCTTCCATCAGCAGGGAGAGCGTGCCCATCGCGGCGAGCGCCGCCAGCGCGGTCGCCACCTTCCACACCGTCCGGCTGTCCCTGGGCCATCGGGCGCTGCGCACCACCACGGTGACCGCGGCGATCAGGATGAGGATCTGGACGATTCCCCAGACGCGATACGCGGCATCGAGTGGCAGCAGACTCACGGGGGCGGCGATCACCGCCGCCAGCGGGGCATCGACGAACGGCAGATTGCCGATGTGGTCGGGGGCGACGACCTGGGTGTGCACACGGGTCTGCAGAGTCGCATCGTAGAGGCGCGATCCGAAGCCTTCTCGGAACAGGGTGGCGCCGACATACGTCGACGTGAAATCGCTTCGCCCGACGCTCTTCGGGGTCACGCTCGCCCAGACGCATGCGTAGCCGATGAGCAGACCCGCGGAAACCACGATGACCAGCCGCGCCAATCGCGGATGCACGATCACACCAAGGCGCTAGGCCGGCGGCCCTGCGCTGAGCGTGACGCCGGCCGAATGCACGACACCGTGCGCGTCCCGCCAGGTGACCGTGATGTCGTCACCCGGACGCCGGTCCTGCATGACCTGGTTGAGGTCCGCGACCGAAGCCACGGGTATCGCCGCCACCGACGTGATCACGTCACCCGGACGGATGCCGGCCGCAGCCGCAGCCTCTCCGGGAGTCACGCTCACCACCGCAGTCCCGCCGGCGCCGGCGTGGACGACGACGCCGAGGACGCCGCGATGACCTGACTCGATGTACGGCGACCGAGCACCCGAACGGATCTGCTGCACGATGGTCATCGCGTGGGTGATCGGGATCGCGCATCCCCAAGTCGCCGGTGCGCCCGACGCGGTGTTGAGTGAACCGGCGGTGTCCATGCCGATGACGCTGCCGTCGGCATTGAGCAGCGGACCGCCGGAGTCGCCAGGTTGAATCGGTGCGTCGAAGCAGATGACACCGGTGAGCGTCTCAACGATCGTCGCGGCTTCATCCTGCACCTGGATGGTCTCGTCAAGCGAGGTCACCGTTCCGGTCGCGACCACCGGTACACCGTTGCCGCCCAGCGCATTTCCCTTGCCCGTGACCGCGTCTCCGATAGCCAGTGAGCCCGAGAGGTCGAACGGAGTTGTCGGCAGCCCGGACGCGCCTTCGAGCTGGATCAAGGCGACATCCTGGGTCGGGTCCACACCGATGACCACCGCCGGATAGACCGGCCCGCGGCCCGCCAGCTGCGCGGTGAGCGACGTGGTGTTGGCCACGACATGGTTGTTGGTCAGCACGATGCCCCCGGAGGTGAGCACCATGCCGGTACCGGCGATGCGTCCCTGCGGGATGACCCCGTTGATGTTGACGATCGCGACGTCCACCACGGCTTTGGGAGCAGTCGCGACCGGCGTTGCGGATCGTGTCATGCCGCTCACGAGCAGCCAGCCGACCGCCGCCAGGGGGATCACCGCCGCGAGCACCGCGAGCACGATCGCGTATGTCCGGTTGCGATTCGGGGTGGGAGCAGGTGCGGGCGGCGGCGCCAGCCAGGGAGGTGGCGGAAACGGTGGTGGTGGCGGCGGCGGTGCGAGCGTGGGTGTCGTCAAGCTCAGGACGAGGGAATGACGACTGGAGCGGGTGCGGCAACCGCGATGGCGTCCGGCGAGACCTTGATCGTCGCGATGATCTTCCAGGTCGTGACATTCACCACGAACAGCTTCTGCTCACTGCTGTCGAGCACGTACGCATGGGTGTCGTCGGGCGACAGCACCACCTGTCCTGGTCGCGTGCCCAACGAGAGCGACTTCGTCGTGGCCAGCGAGATCGCATTGATCATCACGAGCGCCGCCCCCGAGTTGTCGACCGCCAGGATCGTGCTCCCGTCGCTGGTTTCGACGACACCGACGAGGTTGCCTGTCTCGGGCTTGGCCGTGACGATCCGATCCGAGTTGGTGTCCACGTTCAGCAGTCCGTTGTCGCCCACCACGAGCAGCAGCGCGCTCTGATCCGGCATCACGATGCGCCGGACACTCGGCACCGGAATCACCGCCTTGAGCCGGTTCGCGGGCAGGCTGATCGCGATGATCGCCGAGGAGTCGGCGCACGCGGCGAACAACTGGCTGCCGTCCGCCATGATCGCCAGGTCGGTCGGCCCGCAGGGGAGCGCGAGGGTGGCTACGAGGCGCCAGGTCGCGACGTCCACGACAGATATCGACCGGGCCTGGTAGCTCGCGATGTATGCCACGCCGCTGGTGGGAGACAGCAGCAACGGTCCGGGGGCCCGACCGACACCGATCGCCGTGCCGGGCTTGGACGTACCCGTGTTGATCGCCGTCAGCGTGCCCGCATGCTGTCCGTCCCCATACCCGAGGACGAGCAGGGACTTGCCGTCGGCGGTCAGCTTGAGATCGACCGGGGTGCGGGCCACCGCGATGCTGCGGCCCACCGTCTGACCTGCGACGTTGAGGCGTTGCACCGTGTTGCTCAATGCGTTTGCGACCCAGCTGGTCTCGGAACCTGCGCCGATCAAGACGTCGGGTCCGTTGCCCACTCGGATGGACCGCTGCAGCGGACCCTGGGTTCCGCTGAGGAACGTGATCCTGCCGTTCGAGCTTGGGAAGAGCACCCACGCAGCGCCGGACGCGGCGGGAAGCGCAAGGTCGCCGGGAGAGTTGCCGACCGCGAGCGCGGCGCCCGCAGTGTGCGTGTGCAGATTGACGGGCACCAGCGTGTGCGCGAGCGCGCATGCGACCCAGGCGGTGGTCCCGGTCGCGTCGATGGCCATGCCTGAGGGAGTCGCACCGAGCGCGACTGTTGCGACCACGGCGCGTTGCACGAGATCGACGATCGAGATCGTGTTGGCCGCCTGGTTCGCGAAAACCGCGGTCCTGCCGTCCCGCGTCAGTGCGGACGCACTCGGTTCCACACCGAGCTTGACCGGCGTGCCCGGCTTATGGGTCGCAACGTCGATAGGAATGAGCACCCCAGGCTGGCCGCTTCTCCCCTGTTCCTCGACGAACACGGTCTTCCCGTCCTTGCTGTAGAAGGCCGATCCCGCCGGGTTCGCCCCCACCGAGACCGGCGACCCCGAGCCGGTCGCCGGGTTGTAGAAGTACACGACGCCCGGCTGTTCTGCCGCGCTGGCGACACCGACGAGTGCCCCTGAGGTCGTGGGTGACGGGACGTAGAAATCCGCGCCCTGGGTCAGCGTTCGGGCGGCCCCGACGCTGCCGTTGGACGTCTTGATGGGGATCACCGTGCCGCCGAGGTTGTCGGTGACGTACAGCGTTGATCCGTCCGCCGAGATCTCCTCGTCGACCGGAAGCTTGCCGACGGCGATGGGCTTGCCCACCTGACCGGTCAGGAGATCCACCGGCAGGACGTCGCCGTGGTCCACGTCGAGCAGGAATGCCTTCGACCGATCCGGTGTTGCCAGCACCGCAACCGGCGTACCGGGAAGCTGGACGGTCCGTGTGGCACCACCGCTGGTCAGCGACACGAGACTCAGTTCGGCAGGTCCGGCATGGACGACGGCAACCGTCGACGGCACCGGCGTGCTGAGCGGTACGACAGCTTCCGGCGACCGACCCAAGACGAAGAAGTAGCCCGCACCGGCAATGAGCGCGACCACGACGACCGCGCCCACCATGACCATCGGGTTTCGCGGTTTCCGAGGGGGTCCCTCGGGAGCGAACTGCGGTGTCCGAGGACCCGTCGGCGCGGGACGGGGCGCGATCGGAGGTGGCGGCGGCGGCGGTGGCGGGCCCTGCAGCGTGGGCGCGGGAGCGTGCACCAGCGCCGGGAGCGGTGGCGGTAACGGGGCCGGGGCCGCGTCCCAGTCGTGGTTCGCGGTATCCCTCGGTGTGCGGATGCCCCAACCTCTGGCGCCGTCGGGATTGGCCGCGGGCCGGTCGGTGGGGTGCGTTTCGTCCGCCATCGAGAACGAAGCTAACGCGCCCCGCGGTTGGCATCGATCGTGCTGCACGATCGTTGCAGCCCCGTTTCGGGACGAATCAGGCGGGGGGCGCTGCCGCCGGTGGTGAGGGTGCTGGAGCCGGCGGCGCGCCGGTGGGCGCGGAGGGCGTGAACGACACCGTCGGCGCGGCGCGCTCGGAGTCGGCTGCCGCGAAGAAGGCGAAGGGCTGGAAGCCCATGATGCGTCCGTAGATGTTGGTGGGAAACGTCTGCAGCGCGGTGTTGAAATCGCGAACGTTGCCGTTGTAGAAGCGCCGCGAGAACTCCACCTTGTCCTCGGTGGTGGTCAACTGCTCCTGGAGATTGAGGAACAGCTGGGACGCCTTGAGCTCGGGGTAGTTCTCCGCCACGGCGAGCAGCTGTCGTGTCGAGCCGGTGAGCGCGTCCTCGGCGCCGGCCATGGTTGACGGATCCCCGGTCTTCGACGCGGCGAGTGCGTTGTTTCGTGCAGCGGTCACCGCCTCGAAGACGCCTCGCTCATGCGCGGCATACGCCTGCACCGTGCTCACCAGGTTGGGAATGAGGTCGTAGCGGCGCTTCAACTCGACATCGATGTCGGACCACGCCTCCTGGGTGCGAGTGCGCAACCGGATGAGGCGGTTGAAGCGGTACGCAAGATACAGGAGGATGAGAACGACGACGATCAGGACGACCCACAGCGCGGTCACGATGTCAGTGTCTCACTCCTCGCGGAGCATCGCCTCGGGGACGCTGACCACTCGATACGGCATGTCGGTGATGTCGTAGTAGCGGATGGGTTTCTTGAGCCGCTTGGCGATGCCGATCTGCACCTTGACGCCGAGCGACGGGTTGCCGAACACCCACATCTGGTCGCAGCGCACGATCAGGTTGTTGAACGCCTCGCGCACCACGTCCTTGGGCACCGTATGGACGAGGTAGTAGTCGAAGAGCATGAAGGGCACGATCGGTACCTGGCCCTCGTCGAGGACAAACTTGGTGATGTGATGGCGCCAGTAGAAATTGCGATTGCTCAGCGCGCAGTAGATGAGCTGTTTGGGCCTGCGCAGCGCGCGCTCAGCCTGTTCCGCCGCGCTCGCCTTCGGCGTCGGCGCGAAGATGCGTTCAAGAATGTCCTCGGCGTTCTTCACGCTCGGCCGAGCCGGCGACTCGGTCTCGTCGCGGATCACAGGCGTGCTCCGACGACGTGGCTCTCCCCGCTGGCGCAACCTTTCTCCCTTGCACAGCAACGAAATTCGGGAAAGCCGATGATAGCATCGGGGGTAGCTCCGGACTGTGGCCGCTCTCAGCGCTCCGCGTCAGCCCACGTGATCAGCGCGCCGAGCCTCACGATCGCTCGATCGAGCAGCAGCACGCGGGCGGGGTCGTTGAGCCACCGGCTCTGACCGGAGGGGTGCGGCAGCGGGAGCAGGACCGGCACCTCGCCGGCGGTGCCTCGGCAGGTTGCACCGCCGGAGGTGTACGCCTCACCGATCACGCCGTCGAGGCGGCGACCTGGAAGGAATCGCTCGAGCGCAAGCGAACCGATCGGGATGATCAGCCGCGGGGAAACCAGTGCCATCACCGCGTCCAGCCATGGTGCGCAGAGCGCGACCTCCGCGGCGCTCGGACGGCGGTCTCCGGCGCCACCAGGACGGCGGCCGGGGAAGCAGGTGGTCATGGCGGTCATGTAGATGCGATCTCGCACCTCCTCCTCGTCGCGGAAGCCGGCGCGGATCAACCATCGCATCAACTGGCGCCCTGCTCTTCCCGCGAATGGCCGGCTCTGATCGATCTCCACCGGCCCCGGAGCCTGTCCGACGAGCAGGATGCGCTGCCCGGCGTGGCCGCTGAAGACCGGGTGGGCGCTGCGGATGTGACCTGCGTCGACGCAGCGCGTGCAGGCGCGCTGCTCGCGTTGCAGCGCGATCAGTCGCCGGGCATCTGCGCTGGAGCCACGCATGGGTGGCGATACTCTGACTCGCGGAGGTGGCGGCGCCGAAGCCCAAGCGATATCATCAGTCCACCGCTCCCGCTCCCTGCGTCGCACTCGAGCGGTCGTCGTGATCAGCCGCCGTCACTCGAGGCTCCATGTCCGACGAGTCTTCGCGCTCCGCCCGGCCCTCCGGCCAGCGACGAAACGACGGCGCACCCACATGGTGGTCGGCGCTCGAACGGGCAGATCTCCCCGAGGACCAGGGCGCCCCCGCCGCGCACCGCCGCTGGTACGAGGGCGACGCGACCGCCGCCCCGCAGCCGGAGATCGTCAGCGGTGCGGCGCAGCATCGGTTCCGGCCCGCATGGATCGTCAACACGCTGGTCGCGCTCGCGGTCGCAGTGGTGCTGATGGTCGCCCTCGGCGTCGTCGATTCGGCTGGGGACGTGCTGACGGTCTCCATGCTCATCGGCGTGCCGGTGTTGCTGGTGGTGATCACCACCGTGGTCGTCGCCCGGCGGAGTCGCTGACCTCGCCGGAGGCCGATCCGGGCAGCCAGTGAGCGCAGAGCAACCGCGCCGGCCGGCTCGCGCCCGACGCAAGCGGCGACCCCACCTCGACCCGATCCCGGGGCTCGCCCTCCCGGCAGGTGACGACGAGACCTCGGCGGCGCCCTCGCTCCGCGAGCGATTCGAGGCTGCCATGGCGCCCGGGCCCGCCGACGGGGCCGCACCTCGCGACGTCGAGGTGGCCCGATCCCTCGCTGAGGCACGGATCGAGCGCATCGGCGAGGTCGTGTATGGGAGCAACGGTGTCTTCCTGCTCGAATTGGATGCTCCGGACCCGGCAGCCCCGGACCAGCCACTCCGAGCGGTCTACAAGCCGGTCCGCGGTGAGCGCCCGCTCTGGGACTTTCCGCGCCGGACGCTCTACCTGCGCGAGGTCGCCGCGTACCTCGTCGACGCCGCCCTCGGGCTCCATCGCGTTCCGGTCACGGTGCTCCGAGATGGTCCGTTGGGCCCCGGGTCGGTCCAGCGCTTCGTACACGCCCTCGAGGAGGGTGTGCCTCCGGGGCAGGGCGAGCGGCTCGAGAGTCAGCTCCGCGCGGTGGGCCTGCTCGACGTGCTGATCAACAACGCCGATCGCAAGCGGACCCACCTCTTGGTGGTTGACGGGCCCAGTGTCCGCGCCATTGACAATGCGCTGAGCTTTCTCCCCTATCCGCGTCAGCGCACCGCGCTGATCGCGCTGGGTGGCTCGGAATTGCCTCCACGGCTCGCGAAGCGGCTCCAGGACCTCGCGGGCGAGGAGACACGCATGACCGCGCTGCGAACGCGTCTGCGCCGTCTCCTCAACGAGGCGGAGGTCGACGCGTTCGGTCACCGTGTGGCCGAGCTCGCCGCCGACCCGACCTATCCCCTTCTCGACGACTGGGAAGGCAGGCCTTTCGAGTGGTGGTGAGACGGCCCGCCGCGCCGGCGGGCCGTCTGGAGGGGGAGGAAGGTCCAGCTAGCCCGACGTGCCGGTCGAGCTGCCCATGTTCGGGCACTGATGCGTCGTCGCCGGCGTCTTGCCCGCCGACGGCGTCGGCGTCGATGTGGCCGCCGTCGTGGATGTGGCGCTACTCGACGCCGTCGTGGTCGGGCTGCTGGCTGCGTGAGCGATCGCGTAACCGCCGATCCCCGACCCGGTGAGCAGGCCCGCGCAGAGCAGCGCGGTCGCGGCTATCTTGCGGACACCCGTCGGGCGTCGCTCGGATGGCTCGGGTGGCGGGGGCGGTGGAGTGAACTGGTCGCCGTCCATGGTGGGTACCTCCGTGGGTGGACTGACGCTTGACGTCGACCAGCTTCGCGCCCCGGCGTGAGAACCCCGTTGGTACGGCCTGTGAGATCGCTCAGAGTTTGTGGGTGCTCAAGCGCTGCTCGATGCCGTCGAGGACGAGACTGACGCCCTGATCCGCACGCCAGGTTGCGCCATCACCGAATTCGGAGGCTGCGGACGGCCGTGGCACGCTCGGCAGCGTCGGGGCCAGGGCGTCCATGGTCACCCTGACGCAACCGCTGAGCACGCTGAGGTCATAGCGATCATCACCGCGCATCGCTCCGGGTGTCTCCCAGTGCACGTCGGATGCCATCGCGCGGATCGGCTTGTCGTCGAGGCGCACCTTCACCGATCCCGATGACACGGTGGCGCGGACCGCAGTATCTCGAGGCCGGTGCACGGTGACTCCCACGATGCCGCTGTTGACGCGGATGGGCACCACGCCGATCGGAGCCGGCAACGTACAGCTCACGTTGCCCGTACCGCTGTCCAATTCCACCCCGCTGGTGCGCAGGCCACTCAGGTCGAGCACGACGTTCCATGTCCCGCCGTGCACCTTGAAGTACCACGTGTAGTCGGGGCTGAGCTCGACCGCGCCATGATCGCCGCCGCGGCGGTTCCTGACGAGGACCAGATTGTCGGGCCGGACCTCGACCGAGGCCGCTCCACCGCCACCGACCGAGGTCGCGATGTCGACCGTCCCGGGTGCGGCGGCTCGAACCAGCACACGCCATGAGCCCGAGTCGATCGCCAGGGTCATGGCCTGGCCGCCGCGTCCCCGCCCGGTCGGAGGCGGTGACGTAAATGCCGACGCAGCTGCCTCGACCACCAGCGCGAATGCCGCGGCTTCGGCTTCTTGAAGCCCCGCACCGGCGAGGATTCGGGCCATGTCGCGGGTCAGGCGACTTCGCTGCACCACCGTCAGGTAGGTGAGCACCACCGTCGCGGCGGCGCGGTGCTCCCTCAAGAATTGGGCCAGCTCGTCGCACGCCGCCGCGACCTGGGAACGCCATCCCGGTGGCGAGATGGGCACGCTCACGCGGTCGAGCGCAGCTTCAGCCACCAGCTCCAGCAGCTGATCCTTGTCGCGGAGATGCCAGTAGAGGGAGGCAGCCTTGACACCGAGGCGGTCGGCCAGCGCCCGCATCGAGAGGCCGTCGACGCCGACCTCCTCGAGCATCCCCAGTGCCGACTGGATGACTGCTTCGCGGTTCAGCCCCGATGTCTCCGTCTCCTCATGGGCCACAGATTCGTCCTCCACTGCCAGCCGC
>DAITPY010000016.1:0-11927 GCA_036833315.1 Candidatus Dormiibacterota bacterium | reverse complement strand
ACCTTCGTCAACCTGATCGCCACCCTGCTCCGTCCTGACGGCGGCACGCTGCGCGTCCACGGCATCGATGTGGCTCGCCATCCCGGAGCGGTGCGGCGCCTCGTCGCACTTGCCGGGCAGTACGCGGCCGTGGAGCCCACCATGACGGGGCGCGAGAACGTCGTCATGGTCGCCCGCCTCTCCGGCGCCTCCGCGGCGGATGCCCGCCGCGACGCCGCCGCGGTCCTCGAGCAGATGGGTCTCAGCGACGACGCTGATCGGACCGCCCGCACGTATTCCGGTGGCATGCGCCGCCGCCTCGACCTCGGCGCCAGTCTTGTCAGCCGGCCGAGGCTGCTCGTGCTCGACGAACCAACCTCGGGCCTGGACCCGCGCAGTCGCCTCGAGCTCTGGGACGTGATCCGTTCGCTGGTCGTCAATGGCACCGATGTCCTGCTCACCACGCAGTACCTGGACGAGGCCGATCATCTCGCGTCACAGATCGCCATCATCGATCACGGCCGCGTGGTCGCGTCGGGAACGCCCCGCGAACTCAAGCGTCTTGCCGGGCGCAACGTTGTCGACGTCCGCGTTCGTGACAGCTCGGCGCTCGATCGTGTCGCGGCGACGTTGATGGCGATCGGCGATGGACCAGTAACCATCGACGTGCCCACGCGCAGCGTGCGGGTCGCGCTGAGCGCCGATACCGAGCGCGTCTTCGCCGCGCTCCGGCCCCTCGATGACACCGGCATCGCGATCGACGAGGTATCCGTCCGCCAGCCAACCCTCGACGAAGCATTTCTCGCCCTCACCGGCGGACCCAGGGAGAACGTGGCATGAGCATCGCAATCGCACCGCCGCGCGGTAACGCCGCCGGCCTCTTCGTGTCGACCCGACAGATCGCGCGCCGAGTCCTGCTCAAATTCATCCGCTCGCCCCAGCTCGTGGTTGTGGGCACGCTGCAGGGCGCCATGTTCCTGCTCATCTTCCGCTATGTGTTCGGCGGGGCCATCCCGCTCGCGGGCATCAACTATGTCGACTTCGTGGTCCCGGGTTTCATCACGACCGGCGTGCTCTTCAACGCGATGTATGCCGCAGCCGGAATGGCCGAGGATATGAGCGCGGGTCTGATCGCGCGCCTGCGTTCGCTGCCGATTCCGCGCAGCGCGGTGCTCATCGGCCGGGCGCTGGCGGACACGGCCATCCAGGTGTGGGGATTGGCGATCACGGTGGGGATCGGCTTTCTGGTTGGCTTTCGCCTTCACGGGAGCTGGAGTGCTGCGCTCGCTGCTGCGGCGCTCGTGGTGTTGTTCGGCTTCGTCTTCGAATGGGTCTTCGTGCTCATCGGCATGATCGCCGGCTCAGCGCAAGCCGCCCAGGGTTTCGCGCTCATCGTGTTCCCCTTCACCTTCGTCTCATCCGCCTACATACCGGTTGCGACCATGCCGTCGTGGCTGCGTGGCTTCGCCGAGAATCAGCCGGTCACGGTCATGGTGAACGCGGTGCGCACGCTCACCCAGGGCCACCCGGCCGAAGCGCTCCTCGGTCATCCCACCTCGTACTTCGTGGTCCGCTCTCTGGTGTGGTCGCTGGCGCTGGTCGCGGTGTTTGCGCCGCTCGCCATCGCCAAGTACGCGCGTGGCTGATCGAGCGCGGGGAGACTGCGACGGAGCAGGCTTGTCGGCGCCCACATGACGACCCGGGACTCGGACCTCCAAGAGCAGACGGCATTGGTGACGGGAGCTACCTCCGGCATCGGCCGGGCCATCGCCCTGCAACTGGCCCGGCAAGGTGCCGACGTCCTTGTCCACGGGAGAGACGCGCAGCGCGGGGCCGCGACGGTGGAAGCGATCACCACGTCGGGGGGTCGGGCGCGATTCGCCGCAGCCGACCTCAGCGACCCCTCCGACCTCCGGCGTCTCGTCGACGGCATCGGCGAAGTCGACGTGCTAGTCAATAACGCGGGGTTCTCGTGGTTCGGACCCACCGCAGATCTTGACGTCGAGACGTTCGACGCCATGTTCGTCAGCAACGTCCGGGCACCCTACTTTCTCGTGGCGGCCTTTGCTCCGAAGATGGCGGCGAAGGGACGTGGCAGCATCGTCAATGTCTCCAGCATGGCGGGCCAGATCGGCCTCGCAGGCTCGGCAGCCTACGGTGCGACGAAAGCCACCTTGTCGTCCATGACACGTGCCTGGGCCGCAGAGTTCAGCCCTCGCGGGGTACGCGTCAACGCCATTGCCCCTGGTCCCGTGTACACCGGTGGCGCCGACGCCGAGCGCACCAAGAACCTGGGAACTACGACCCTGCTCAATCGAGCTGCAAACGCTGAGGAGGTTGCTGAGGTCGTCGGATTCCTCGCCTCACCCCGGGCGAGCTACATCACCGGCGCCATCATCGCTGTCGACGGCGGTCGCACCGCAATCTAGCGAGAGGAACGTCCCGTGAGCGGCGAGGATCTCCCGGTACAGGCCGTGCCCAAGCCTACGGGGTCCATCGAACCAGGTCATCTCGAGGCTGCGGTCCGGGTAACCTTGCGGCATGGCCGACCCCGCTCCACAGGCAGAGCGCGCGGCGGCCTTCCTTCAATTGCACCACGGCGATAGACCGCTGCTGATCCCAAACCCATGGGATCGGGGCTCCGCAAACCTGCTCGCGTCGCTAGGGTTCAAAGCGCTGGCAACCACGAGCGGCGGCTTTGCGGCCACATTGGGCCGGCTCGACGGGCATGTAACCCGCGATGAGGCGCTGGCGCACGTAAAGCTCATCGCCTCAGCCACCGACCTTCCGGTATCGGCAGACCTCGAGAACTGCTTCGCGGACGATCCCGCCGGCGTGGCGGACACCGTCCATCGGGCTATCGCCGCCGGACTGTGTGGCTGCTCGGTCGAGGATTACACGCGGGATCCAGCCGGCCCCATCTACGAAATGGCCCTTGCCACCGAGCGGGTTGCTGCTGCGGCCGAGGCGGCCCACCGCGGGCCGGTACGCTTAGTCTTGACTGCCCGCGCCGAGAACCACATCCACGGGATCCACGACCTCGAAGACACAATCGCGCGTCTGCGCGCCTACGAGGGGGCAGGAGCAGATGTCCTCTTCGCGCCGGGGTTGATCCAGCCGGAGGACATTCGGCAGGTCGTCGAGTCCGTGAACCGGCCCCTCAATGTGGTGACCCGCGCAGGCTTGCCGTCGGTATCGAAGCTCGCGGCCCTAGGGGTCCGCCGGATCTCAGTGGGGCAGGCCTTCGCCTATGGTGGATACGGGGCCCTTGTCGAGGCGGCTCGCGAACTCCTCGACGACGGAACATTCGGCTTTATGGCGCGCGCCGCCGCGGGCGTGGAAGCCGGGCGAGCAGTTTTCACCACGTGACAACGTGAACTCCCCGGCATGCTGCCGGCGGCGACCGCCGGAAGCGGCCCGTCGAGGTGCCGTATTCACGGACCGTCAAGAGACTGGGATGATGCTGGCGTGGATCAGGGCTACGGTCCTCGACGGAGAGGCCTGCGCCCTTGCGAACCGTCAGGCGCGCCGCCGCCCAAGAAGGCAGAACTCGTTGCCCTCGGGGTCGGCAAGCACCACCCATGGGACGTCACCCTGGCCGATATCCACGCGCCTGGCGCCGAGCGCGATGAGCCGCTCCGTCTCCTCGGCCTGCTCGGAGCCGGACGGGCTGATGTCGATGTGCACGCGGTTCTTGACCGTCTTCGGCTCGGGGACCTTCACGAACACGAGGATCAGGCCGCCGTCCGTCGAATCTCCGGACTCCGACATCCAGAGGAAGTCATCCTCCCGCTGCAGTTGCCAGCCGAGAACGTCTGCCCAGAACTGTGCGACGCGTTCGGTGTTCGCACAGTCGATGTTGATCTCGGTGATGACGCTTCCCATACGAACGCAGTGTATTGAGTGGTGGAACCGGGCGTCATCGGGGAGCTGCGGCAGCGGGTGCCGTGACCTTCCTGGTCGCGTTGACGCCGCAACACGCGAGGCAATCGTAGAGAACATCCGGGGGGCGTTTAGCTTGCGCGGCCTGCAGATCGAAGTCATGCGTAGTCGACCGAGCGCCAAGGGACATTAGCGGACCCTCGCCTGAGCCACAATCACCCCCTTCGTCACACTCAACTAGCGCGTTGCTACTTTTGGGTGGTCGCGCTCTCCGGCCCGCCCCAGCGACTGTCTCCGAAGTCTCGCGCGGGCGCCTCACCGAAATAGCGTTGAGCCAGCCGAAGCACCTGTTCATTGGTCAGGTCGTCGATATCAGCTCGTACGTCGGCCACGATCTTGGCAGCGATGTCCTTGCGGTGTTCTTCCGCGAACCCGACAAACTTGTGAGAGGCGTTCGCCTTGCCCTTCCCGTGACCTAGGAGCAGGATCGCCCCTGCTGGAGCGAGCGCGTCGCCGATCTCCTTCCAGTACTCGGAGCTGTCATCCTCGTAGGTGCCGTCGGGGTTCCCAGCGCGATGGGAGATGTTTCGGAAGTGGCCCCTTGGATCATCAGCTAGGAGCTGCATCGGCGGTTGACCAGGCGCGGCGTCGGTTGCATAGATGACGGTGTGATGGAAGTCGATCGCAGCGATGACCTGCTTGCCGCGGAATGCTTCGGTATCAACTGGCTGTTCGGTCACGGTCAATCGGCCGGCCGCTTGGTCTCCGGCCCATAGCCGGCGTTGCCCAGCATGCGGCGCAGATCCACCACCAGTTGAGGGTCGACATCCTTGTCTCTGGGTCGCTCAAGTGTCTCTGTTTCGGGGCCGAGGGTAAGAACGAATTTGCCGTCGGGGCGGATCTCGACCGCGCCCACCGCTTCGAGTAGAGACAATACCGCCCGCCACTCGATGTTGTGGCTGAGCGGGTGCGTGAAGATCTGGGCCAACGTGTCGCGGTGATGATGGTTCAGATGTACAGGCTCTGACGTCGACGTCATCGGGCTCCTCTCATCGCTCGCGGATGCGCGGTCTCTGGAGGTGGTGGATCCCACAGATTGAATCGCCAAGTCTACGCTCAGCCGGTGCGCCTCGACAGGCTGAAGTCTGGGCCGGTGCGATAGTCGATTGGCTGCCGCCCTCGGAGTCCACCGCTGTTGCTGTAATTGTTGCGGTCGTCGTAACAGGCTGGGATCGCCTTGAGAGAGGTACACATGGTCCAGCGCAAGAGCCAATCTGGTCACATTCACCGTCAGCCGCCCTCGTCCCGACAACGCAAAGGAGGCAACACCGTGCGCGCTCTGCGCGTTGAGCCTGATCCGTTGTCCGATGTCCTCCTGAATCAGAACCAGACCCAGTGGTGGGACGGGTTGACGTGGAGGTATATCCACGCGGAGCCTGCGCGCGTGCAACCGGGGGCAGTGGGCGGTGCTAGTGGCTCTCGACAGCCGGATGTTGGTGAGCGCCAAGTGATCACGACTTCGGCATCTGCGTTAGTCCCAGCCTCCGCGCAACCAGAATACCCGGTCGTTCTGCACTGGAAGCTCGGTAGGCTGACAGCAACACCCGTCGGCGTGGCGTTTGACATGACCGCCCGTTCGGTCCTCTTCGGCAGGCACAAGCGAAATATCCACCGCGTCTTCGCCTATGCCGAGCTAAGCGATGTCGAGGTCCACCTGGGGCGTGCGAGCATCGGTGTTGTGCTCCGCACGCGGGAAGGCGAGATTCAGGGGTGTCAGGGCTGCACCAATGCCGACGAGGTTGATGCCTTCGTGGCCGTGCTCGTGCAGCACGATGTCGACGTTCTAGTTGGATCGGCCGCTACCTCGGTCATGATCGGTCGGTACAGCGGATAGTCGCCCGACAGCTAGGCGACAGCTCCGGTTGGACGGGAAGTAAAGAAGGCAAGCAGGGCACGAGTGAGTTCTTCGGGGGCCTCTTCTGACATGTGATGACTGGCGTTGATGGACCGGCCGGACACGGTGGTCGCCCAGGTGCGCCAGATACCAAGCACGTCGTCGTCGTAGAGCTCGGCGAGGTCGTCTTTGCTGCCCCACAGGACGAGCAGCGGGCTGACGATCTGGCGGCCGGCGAGTCGGTCCTCATCGTCGGCGGCGCGATCGACGCCGAGACCAGCTCGGTAATCCTCGCACATCGCGTGTTGGACGGACGGAGAGGCGACTGCTCGCGCAACATCGGCATGGTTCTCGTGCCCCATCGCGCTGGGATCGAGTCTGTACCAAGCCTCAACATCACTGGCGATCAAGCGCTCGGCCAGCGGCGCGGGTTGACCCATAAAGAACCAGTGCCACCAGGCGGTCGCGAACCGGGCGTTACAACGGGACAGGGCCTCGCCGATTGGCACATCACCGAGGATGACGACCCGATCCACGCAGTCGGGATGGTCAAGCGCCAGGCGTTGCACGACATAGCCGCCGCGGTCGTGGCCCACAGCGTGGAAGCGATGATGGCCGAGCATATCCATGATGGCGAGCAGATCTCCGGCCATCGCGCGCTTACTCGCTTGGGAGTGATCAGGGAGGTCCGTCGGGGCAGTTGAGTCCCCATAGCCTCGTAAGTCAGGGCAGACGACGCTGTAACCGGCGCGAACCAATGCCGGAGCCACGGCGTACCACGTGGTATGGGTGCGGGGGTGACCGTGCACCAGCAGGACCGCCGGACCCTGCCCGCCGTATCGAACCCGCAAGCGCAGGTCACCAACGTCGAGATAGTCGAGCCGAAAGCCTTCAAACACTGCGTCTTGCATTTTCCGCCACCGCACCGAAGGTACGGCAGCAGACCGACCTCTCAAGTGGGAAACAGTAGCCTAGGAATATTCCCGTCGTTATCTTGAGCAACTACGGAAACCCTCAGGTCGGTCAGCGTGGATTGCTACTCCGCCCCCGCGCGCCTGGCTGGAACGGGATTGCAAACATACAGAAGGGAGAGTAATGACCACTCGGTCCCGCGGACGCCAAGGGCCTATGCCGGAGGACCGCGCTCAAGAAGAGACAGCCTCGACGACCAAGAACCGACGCACGTTGGAGAAGCTGTCGCGTCTACGACCGCAAAGCACCGTCACTGACGGACGTCACGCTGCGGCAGCAGCGCAACCGAAGCCGGAAGCAAACGGGTCAGAATAAGGTGACGATGAGCATGATGGCCGCCGCACCCATCACGGTGGCCGCGACCCACACGAGGCCACTGCTCCAAAATCCGCTGCGGCGTTCTTGCATGACTCGGCGGTCTCGTGCGAGCAAGGCGATCAGCACCAGGATTGGCGGAGCGACCATCCCGTTGATGACGGCCGTGACCACGAGGGCCTGGATCGGATTGATATTGAGGAAGTTCATCGCCAGACCGCCCAGGCTGGCGATCACGATCAGTCCGTAGAAAGCCGGACGCGCGGTTACCTTGTCGCTGAGGCCACCGCGGAAGCCAAAGAACTCCTTGACGGCATATGCCGCACTCCCGGTGAGCACTGGGATCGCGAGAAGTCCGGTGCCGATCATGCCGACCGCAAAGAGCACGAAAGCGAAGCGGCCGGCGAGAGGTTGCAAGGCTTGTGCGGCTTGTGCCGCGCTCGCAATGTTGTCGTGGCCCGACCCGTGCAGGACTGTGCCCGACGTCAGAATGATGCTGTACATCACCAACTGCGAGAACAGCATGCCGATCGTGACGTCGATCCGGGCGGCCTTGAGCTCTCTGCGACTCGTGCCACGGCGCTCGCGTTCGGTGTCGGCGCCCGCAGCCTTCATCTCGTCCACCTCACTGGACGCCTGCCAGAAGAACAGATAGGGGCTGATGGTCGTGCCGAGGATGGCCACGACGATACCCAGGAATCCTTTGTTGAACTCAAAGTGCGGGATGACCGTGGCTTTGAGGGTCTGCACCAACTGGGGATGCACCACGAATACGGTTATGACATACGCGAACAGCGCGATTGTGAGGTACTTGAAGACTCGGAAGATAATCGAGTACGAGAGGCGGAGCTGCAGGAAACCTATGAGCACGGCAACGGGAACGACCAGCCAGACAGGTCGGACGTGACCGCCGGAGAGCAGTGAGCCGCCGGCAGCAATCGCGCCGAGGTCGGCTCCGACATTGATGGTGTTGGCGCAGAAGACCGCAAAGATGCAGATGCCGACCAGAGATGTGGGGAACTTGCGCCGGAGGGAGACGCCGAGGCCCACTCCGGTCTGCAGTGCGATCCGTGCACACGCTTCCTGGACGGCCACCATGAGGGGAAACGTGAAGAGGGCCAGCCAGAGCGTGGCGAGTCCAAACTGGCTCCCGGCCTGGGAGTATGTGCCAATACCTGACGGGTCATCGTCTGAAGCACCAGTGATCAGCCCCGGACCGAGGAGTTGCAGGAGTCCTGTAGGACCCCCGTGCAGAGCCTCATCAACGCTGCTCCGCCCTGCTTTGGGGGCGCCGGTTGCGGCCTCGTCGCCAACCCGCTTCGCCACATCCTCCGGGAGTGGCTCTTCAGCAACGTCCGTGATCTTGGCGACGACTGCGCGAAGTGGGTCGGGACCCTCGTCCTCCTCTGCCACCCTGGGAGGACGTTCTGCCATCGAACAGCATGATAGGGCGACTGACAGGAACAGTGAGGGTCACGATCGCACCCTGGGGTGCACCGCGAGACCTAACGCGGGGCCGACTCGCTCGGGTCGCCGCGATGCGTGACCCTATCCGGGTAGATCCGCGCACCGCACCCGCCGCACTTTGCAACGGGCCGTATGGCGACAACCTCAGGCCGCTCCAGGTCGTCGGCGGCCGCCCGAGCGGCCTGGAAGGTCAGGGGGACGAGTCGGTCGGATCCGCACTCGGGGCATGTCCCCATGGTCGTCCCATGGTGTCACGTTGTCATCGAGAGTCGCCGAATCGCCCTCACCGGAACGCTCGACGCACTCGCCGCTGCGGCGGTCCGCGCTCGCGAGGAGAAATCCCTCGCGTGTCGCCCGGCGGACTCGACCTTGTCGCGCCAGTCGCGAACTGCGCCCAACGTACGCTGACGTACAGACGTAACGCTCCAACCGCAACACAGTGAACGCGAGGGACGTTCCGCCAACCACGAGGTGCACTCGCCGTGTCCGTCCCGCGCCCCGGGAAATCAAATCTGCTCGCGTTTCCCGAAGCGTCACGCGATAGCCGGCCGCACAGCCCCGATCAAATACCTGCCGCATCTGCACGGCGTGCTCCGTCGATCACGAGTAGCGGCGACGCGCTCCTGCTCGGCTTGCTCGCCCTCCTCAACGAATCGGTTGACATGGACAAGGCGCTCCAGGACAGCCTCGACATGCTGAACACGGCGATGGGCGGCTGCATTGGTGAGATCTGGCTGCGCAGCGGTGACGCTCGAGACGTCGAGCTGCACTACTCGTCCTCTGACGGATCGCCTGCCCTCGCGGCCTTCATCGCCGCTGGAAGGGCTGTTGGGGTCGGCGCCGGTCCCGCGTCGATCAGCAGGGTGCTGAAGACAGGACGCGGTTCGACGACCGCCCCGATCACCACAGATGGCTGGGGGGTGCGCGCCGCGAGGGCAGCCACGGCTCGCCTCCACAGCGCCACGACCTACCCCATTCGAGCCAGCGGCCGAGTCATCGGTGTGCTCGCGGTCTTCTGCGAGAACGAGGAACGCCCCGTCGGTGGCGTGCTCGATGCTGTCCCGTTGGCCTGCCATCACATCGGTCGCTTCCTCGAACGGGTCCGCGCCGAGGACGCCCTCCATGAAGCCGCGATGGAACTTTCCGCGCTGGCATCCACGGATTCGCTCACCGGACTGAAGAATCGTCGCGAATTCGATCGGGCGCTCCGCTCCATCCCGCGCCAGCCGTTCGCAGTCCTCTCGGTGGATGTTGACGGCCTGAAAGCCACCAATGACGTTCATGGCCACCCCGCGGGCGACGCGCTGTTGCGTACGGTGGGCCATACGCTCGGCCTGCTCGTGCGCGGATGGGATGTGATGGCGCGTGTCGGCGGAGACGAGTTCGCGGCATTCCTGCCTGAGGTCGGCGTGTTCGGCGCAAACCTGGTTGCGGATCGCATGCGCGTCGCCATGCACGCACTTTCGCTGCCGAGCGGCCCGGTCCGGATCACTGTCGGCTGGAGCGCAGCGCCGGCTGGAGCCGACCCGGTGTCGGTGTGGCATCGGGCCGACGAGTCCCTGTACAAGGCCAAACACGCCGGCGGGGATCAGGTGATGGGGAACTCCTACGAGCGGGGCGAGGCCGGTGACATCGCTGACCGTTCGTACTCCGACGTGATCACGCATCTCCTCGCGGGTGGCCCACTGACCACTATGTTCCAACCCATCGTCGATCTCGTCGACGGCTCGGTTTTGGGCTACGAAGCCCTGGCGCGCCCTGAAGGATTTGCGGCTATGGACTCCGTGGAGGCCGTCTTCGAGGCGGCTCGCACCAGTGGCCACATTCGCGATCTCGACTGGGTCTGCCGGCGCCGCGCACTGGAGGAGGCGCAGCAGCTCCCCGCTGGAACTGCGCTCTTCCTGAACATCAGCGCTGCCGCGTTGCTCGATCCCATCCACGGCGTCGACCAGCTCCTTCTCTTGTTGCAGGCCGTCGGACGCGCACCCCAAACCGTTGTCCTGGAGATCACCGAGCACGAGCGCATCCGCGACTACGACCGGCTCGGCAACGTCCTCGCGCTGTACAGGGCCGAAGGCATTCGGTTTGCACTCGACGATGTGGGCGAGGGCCATTCCACCCTCGAGTTGCTCGCCGCCTCCGGCAGCGAGTATCTGAAACTGGGGCGGAGTCTCACCATGACCTCGAGTCGGATGGGATCGAGGGCGGCGATGCAGGCCACCATGGCTTTCGCTCAAGTCAGTGGGGCACAGGTGATCGCCGAGGGAGTCGAGAACGAGTTCGTTGCCGATCTGATGAAGGCGGCCGGCATCCATCACGGCCAGGGCTTCGGATTGGGCAAGCCAACCCGAGCCTGCGACATCGAGGATGTCAGCGCCGCTCTCGCCGGTCGCGCTGCGCTCAGTGGGCTGCGACCCCGTGCTCCCCTCGTTGGGAAGGGAAAGCGTTCCGCGTAGCCGTCACAGTCGCCTCACAGGCCGCCCACACGAACCTCAAATGAACGGCTGCCATCCTCTGCCTTAGCTGCCTAAGTCAAGAGGAACGCGATCATGAACGGTTACAACCCAACAAGCCCCCACGAGGCCTTTCCCGCTCGCCGCGTTTCGACCGCAACGTCAGGGCCATCGTCGAACGGAAAGCGTCGATGGATCATCGCCGGTGCACTGCTGGGTGCGGGCATCGTACTGTCCGCCTGCGGCACGTCCTCGACAGCCGCCACCTCTCCGGCTCCAACCGCAACCGGCACCGGATCCGCCGGCGGTTTCGGATCGGGGGGCGGGGGATCCAACGCTCGGTCGGGACCGGCCGCAGGGGGAGCATCCGGCACGGTCGCCACCGTGTCCACGTCGAGCTTCACCATGTCGACGGCAGCGGGCCAGCAGGTGATCGTCGACGAAGCGTCCTCGACGACATACCAGAACGGCACGAGCTCGATCTCCGCGAGCGCGATCACATCAGGCGAAGGGGTTCTCGTCCTTGGGACGACCAACGGCACGACTATCACGGCCACGCAGGTCGTCGTGCAACCAATCGTCGGAGCTGCGGCTTCAGCGTCAGCAGGTGTGATCCCCTTCCAGCCCGGTGCAACGACCACGTCAAAGCAGGTCGGTCAGATTCCGGCGAACTACAGCCAGGGTTCGGGAACGATCGTCAGCGGAACGACGGCGAATAAGGCGACCGAAGCCGCGCTGGCCGCCTACCCCGGAGGCGTCGTCGACCGGGTCGTCCAGCTGAGCAACGGCGAGTTCGAGGTTCACTACATCGGCGTCAACTGGCCGCACCACATCTTCGTCAACCAGGACTTCACGGTCGTCGGCGCCAATTAGGCGCCACGGGAGAGTGCGCAACCTCGCGCAAAAAGACTGGTACGCCCGGAGGGACTTGAACCCCCGCACCCGGCTCCGGAGGCCGGCGCTCT
>DAITPY010000015.1:0-42697 GCA_036833315.1 Candidatus Dormiibacterota bacterium | reverse complement strand
TGTCGCGCACCTCGAGCGTGATCCAGCGCGCTCCGAGTGCGTACGCACGTTGCACGAGCGCCGCGAAGAGCACCGTGCCGTACCCCTTGGAGTGATCCCCCGCGCGCACGCCGATGGTCGTGATGTGGGCCTCGAGCGCGACTCGCCAGAGGCCCGCGTAGCCGACCAGCTCGCCGTCCTGGCGGAGCACGACGTACGACGCCTGCCGGTTCTGCGACAGCTCGCTCGCGTAGGCGTTCTTCGGCCACGGGGACGCGAAGACCTGACGCTCGATGGCCTGGACGGGGCCGATGTCCTCGTAGCGCATCGGTTCAACGGAAAGCCGCGGGACGACCTGCATGAACACCCTGAAAATGGCTGTGGTGTTGGTCGTAGCATCATAACCGCGGCGTTGTGACAGGGCATCCCATGAGCGCTCTCATATCAGACGCGGACTCACTCCGTGTACACCGCGGTCAGGCCGGCGCGGTCGAGCGGCGGGCGTGAGAGCGCGAGCACGACCGCGTGCGCGAGCGCGGCTGCCGGATCGACGACCAGGATTCCGTCGATGGGGAGCGCCTCGGTGCTGACCACGCCGTCTCCGCCCGCGTCGAACGCCGAAGCCGCGACTCGCCGCACCACCGCAGCCGCCGAGGTCCGCGCCACGTACAGGGCCCCGCGCCCCGCGTCCGCAATGACCCAGGGCTCGCCATCGGTGTCGGAACGCGGCCAGCACGCGGCGACCTCGAGCGTGCCGATGCCATACAGGGGCAGGTCGCGGGCCTGGGCGATCCCAAGGGCCGCGGCCATCCCGGCGCGGACGCCGGTGTAGGTGCCCGGTCCGGTCACGACCACGACGGCGAGGTTGCCCTGCGACAGCAGTGAGGCGATCGCGGTGGGCAGGGAGGTCCCAGCAGGCTGGTCGCGCGCGATGACACCTCGTATCTGCTCGCCCTCGGGCGTCGCCACGACGACGACCGTCCGCGACCGGGTCGCGGTGTCGATCGCGAGGACGGTCATCGGTCGGCGTCCCCGCTCCAGGCCGGCGCGAGGTGGTGTGGCACGCCCGCCGACGTGAGCACGCGGGCACCGTCGTCCTCGACGTCGATCGCGATGCGCACCCGGGTCTCGATCAGGAGATCCGCATGCTCCCCCCATTCGACGACCACCACTCCCCCGGATTCGAGCATCTCATCGATGTCGAGGAGGCGGATGTCCGCATGCGGGCCGAGGCGGTAGAGATCGAGGTGGTGGAGGACCCGCTCGCCCGCCCGGTAGACGTGGTGGAGGACGAAGGTCGGGCTGCGCACTGCGGCGGGGTCGATGCCCATCCCGGCGGCGATGCCGCGGACGAGCACCGTCTTGCCGGCGCCGAGCTGTCCGCTCAGGAGGACGAGATCCCCCGCCTTGACATGGGTGCCGAGACGCTCCCCGAAGGCGAGCGTGTCCGCCTCAGACGCGCAGCGCACGGCCGCCCCAGGCTCGGTCATGCGAAGTGCCGCGAGCTTGTCCGCGGAGTCGGGATCGGCGCACCGCCCTCCCGTTCGAGCACCACGACCCCGGCGCCGGCGAGGAGGCGCCCGGCCACGGTGAGCGGGGCCAGCTCACGCGGCCAGGCGTCGAGCAGAGCCTTCGATGCCGCGGCGGGCACGGTCAGCACGAGCTCGAAGTCCTCGCCGCCACCGAGGGCGAGATCCGGCCATGCGGCCCCGAAGTCGGTGACCAGCGCGCTCTCCACAGGCACGCGGTCGAGCCAGATCTCAGCCCGGCACCCGGACATCTCGGTGATCCGCTCGAGCTCCACGATCAACCCATCGCTGATGTCGCCGCCGCAGCGGACTCCCGCCGCCACCAGACGCAGGCCCTCGGCGATCCGCGGACTCGGAGCGAGCTGGGCGGCGACCCAATCCCGCTCCTGCCTCGACAGATCCCCCCCACCATCGAGGAGCAGGCGAAGGCCGGCGGCCGCACGCCCGAGCGTCCCGGTGACGAGCATCAGGTCGTCCGGAGCTCCGTTGTCGCGCCGCATGGACCTCCCGGGGGCCAGGGTGCCCCCGACCGAGACGTCGATCACCAGCGGCCCGTCGATGGCGCTGAGATCGCCGCCGGCGACGGCGCAGCCGGCCGATGCCGCGGCGGCGTGCAGCCCGCGTTGTATCTCCAGCACGTCCTCGACAGACGTGCTCGCCCGGGCACAGAGGGTTGCGGCGCACCACGCAGGCCTGGCCCCCATCCCGGCGAGGTCGGACAGGGCCACGGACAATGCGCGCGCCCCGAGGCGGCGCGGCGTGATCCAGGAACGGCGGAAATCCACCCCCTCGACGAGGGCATCCTGGCTGATCGCGACGTCCTGGCCTGGCTCGGGAGTCCAGACCGCCGCGTCGTCTCCGCTCCCCACGGCGAGACCGTGTGAACCGGCCCGCGCGATCTCCGCGAGCGCTCTGAGCAGCTCGGCCTCACCTACGTCGCCGAGGGTCGGGCCGCCCGTGTCGAAGTCGCGTTCCGGCAAGCGGTCAGCCTCCAACGTCACACGTCCGCAATATACGTGGATGGTCCCGGGGGTACCGTAAGGCGCGTCGCGCCTGGGTTGCACTTGGCCCACCTGGGTCGCTAAGGTGCGGCCTGGGGAACGAACGCACTGACCGATGCCCTCTTCGGGTTTTGGCGGGCAGAACGCACGGAGGACACGCATTTTGACGTTGAGCCGGAAGGTGGCCCTGACAGTCGCAGGTGTCATCACCCTTCTGGCCACCGGACTCGGAGCCATTCCGAACTCTCAGGCAAACAGCTCGAAGGCGCCGAGCTCCGCGATCGCAGCGCTGCAGCAGAAGCGCGCGCAACTCATCGCGGAGCTCGCCGCGTTGCAACCCAGCCTGAGAGCCGCGGGTGGATCGGTGGGTTCGGCGGAGGCGTTGTTCAACGCCCAGCAGACAAAGGTGCTGCACGAGCGCAACCAGCTCGCGCATCTCAACACGACCCTGCTCTCACTGAGCAGTCAGCTGGCGAGCAACGACGCGACCGTGGCACAGAACAAGCAGCAGCTCGCCGCGATCACGCGCGCAACGTACGAAACCAGTGGTGGCAACCAGGTCCTCGCCGCAGTCCTGAGCGCGCCGTCGTTCAACCAGGCCATGGAAGAGTTGAAGTCCGCGAACCAGGTGTCGCAACAGGTTCTCGCGCTCGTGGAGCGCCTCGCGAGTGCGGACCGCGCGATCACCGCCGAGCAGACCAACATCCGTCGCGACGTCGCGCAGGCCGCGGCGATCGAGGGTCAGCTCGCGGCCCAGAGCGACCAGCTGCTGCTCATGCTCGAGAATCGCAACACGGTGTTCGCGGGGCTGAGTGGGCCGGCGCGTCAGATCGCCGCGCAGATCGCCAACATCGACAATCAGATCGCCTTCCTGCAGGCCGGACCGCGCGTCGGGTCGGGACCCTGCGGTGACCACTTCGCCTACGGGTTCTGCACGTACTACGTCGCGACTCGCCGGTGTGTGCCCTGGCTCGGTAACGCCAGGGATTGGTACAGCGCCGCGGCTTCGATGGGATACAAGGAAGGCCGGATGCCGGTCGCCGGTGCGATCGTCGTGTTCCGGCCCGGCGTCAGTGGTGTCAGCTCGCTCGGGCACGTCGCCTACGTCGAGGCAGTCGGGCCCGCCCAGGGAATACCTGCTGGGTCCTTCAAGCTGTCGGAGATGAACTTCGCCGGCTGGAACCGGGTCGACTACCGCGTGCTCGGCGACACCGACGGCTCGATCATGGGCTTCATCTACGGGAATTAGCCGTCTCGATCGCCCGCCGGAGCAGCTCCTGCGCCGCCGGCAGGGTGTCGATCAGGTCTGAGGCGAGCGCACCGGCCCGGCCGCGCCGCTCCTGAACCATCATTCCCGCCTGGGCGTGGACGGCGACCCCGGCAATCGCTGCATCGCGCGCCGCAAGCCCCTGCGCCAGCATCGCTCCGATCAGGCCCGCGAGCACGTCGCCGGTTCCTCCCGTCGCCAGCGCCACGACCCGGTGGTGATCCACGTGGGTGGGGTGCCCGGTGGCAGCCACGACCGTGTCCGCCCCTTTGAGCACGACGGTCACCGCGTGCGCCTCGGCGAATCGCTGCGCCACGCCGATGCGATCGGCCTGAACGGCGGCGGTGCCGGTGCCCGCGAGGCGACCCATCTCGGCCGGGTGGGGGGTCACCACGACCGGCTGACCACACTGTCGCCAGTCGAACCCGGAGGCGGCGGCGATATTGAGAGCGTCGGCATCGACGACTGCCGGGCAGGGCAGATCGACGAGCAGCTCGAGCAGCGCCGTCGCCGTCTCGGGGGAGCGCCCGAGCCCGGGACCGATCACCAGCGCATCGGCGGCGCGCATTCGCTCGCGGAGTGTGGGCAGCGCCTCGGGACGCAGGGTGCCGGTCCCGCCGTCGGCGAGCGGCGTGGGCATGACCTCGAGACAGCCCGCCGCCACGATGGGATGGATGGCCTCGGGGATGCAGACCTCGACCAGGCCCGCTCCGCCCCGGGCGGCGCCCATGGCCGCGAGCCGCGGGGCGCCGGTGAACCCCATCGAGCCGGCGATCACCACGACGCGGCCGAAGGTTCCCTTGTGACCATCGTCGGGGCGGTCCGCGAGCACCACACCTTCCGGGGGTGCGGGCAGCCGCACGGGACCGTCCGGCGTGGTGCTCACCGCGACGGCGATCGCGAGGCCGCCGTCGTGGGTCAAGGACAGCGCGATCTGCGTCTCCTCGCCGCGGATGTGCACGCGCGGGGGTCCGCCGCGACGGCGCACCACCTCGATGTCGCGGTACGCCGGCATCGCTTCACCTCGCGACCCGCAGACCTTGCGCACCGCCTCCTTGGCGGCCCACCGGCTCGCCCAGCGCTCGGGCTTGCGGGCGCTGATGCGCCGCTCGGCGGGCGTGTAGATGCGTTCGGCGAACCGGGGGTGGCGTAGCAGCACCGCGGCGATGCGATCCACCACGGTCACGTCGACCCCCACCACCAGCGTCATCCAGCGACTATTCCACAGTCACCGATTTGGCGAGGTTGCGGGGCTGGTCGACGTCGCACCCTCGCTGCACGGCGACGTGATACGCGAACAGCTGCAGCGGGATGACGTTGATCAAGGGCGAAAGCACCTCCGAGCATGCGGGCACCGAAATCGTGCTCGCGAAGCCGGCATCGAACGGATCCTCGCCTTCGGTGACGATCGCGATCACCGGCGCATCGCGGGAGTGCACCTCCTGCACGTTGCTCACCATCTTCGGCAGCGTCGCCGCGTGGGTCGCGATGGCGACGACGGGAACCTCGGGATCGAGGAGCGCGATCGGACCGTGCTTCAGCTCGCCGGCGGCGTAGCCCTCGGCGTGCACGTAGGAGATCTCCTTGAGCTTGAGCGCGCCCTCCATCGCGATCGGGAAGTTGATGCCCCGACCGATGTAGAGCGCACTGCGCGCGTGCGCGAACCGCTGTCCGAGCTCGACTAGGATCGGCTCCAGCTCGAGGGTCCGGGTGAGCAGCTCCGGGATGTGCTGCAGCTCGGCGACGAGCCGCTGGTGCTCGGCAACGTCGAGTGTGCCCCGCGCATCGCCGAGCCGGAGCGCGAGGAGCAGGCCACAAACCATCTGAGTCATGAAGGTCTTGGTGCCGGCGACGGAGATCTCCGGTCCAGCCTGCATGTAAAGGGCGCCGTCCGCCTCGAGCGAGAGCGCGCTGCCCACCACGTTGGTGATCGCAATGACCTGCGCCCCAGCGCCGCGCGCCTGGCGGACGGCTGCAAGTGTGTCCGCGGTCTCACCCGACTGCGACACCGCAATCACCAGGGAGTGCTTGTCGACCAGCGTCTCCCCGTATCTGAACTCGCTTGCCGCCTCGACCTTGCAGCGCAGCTTGGCGAGGTGCTCGATCGCATACCCCGCCACCATCGACGCGTACCAGGCGGAGCCGCAGGCGACGATGACGACTTCGCGGACCTGCTCGAGACGGCTCGACCCGAGGCCCAGCTCAGGCAACACGACCATGCCCAGGTCATCGATGCGACCGCGAAGCGCATTGCGGACCGCGTCGGGTTGCTCGTGAATCTCCTTGAGCAGGAAGTGCGGATAGCCGTTCTTCTGCGCCTGCTCCGCCTCCCAGTCGACGGTGACGATGCGGGCCTCGACCGCGGTGCCGTCGAGCTGCTGAACGCTGATGCCGCCGGGAGTGGCAGTGACGATCTCGCCCTCGCCCAGCAGCGCGATCCGCTTGGTGTAGGGGATCAGCGCGGTGATGTCGCTGCTGACGAAGACCTCCCCGCGTCCCAAGCCGACGACCAGGGGTGCGTTGACTCGCGCGCCGACAACGCGATCCGGCTGGTCGGACGAGATGACCACGAGCGCGCACGCGCCCTCCATGCGGTTGAGCGCGCTCCGCACTGCGGCGGCCAGGTCGCCGTGAAACTGGTCTTCGATGAGATGGGGCACCACCTCGGTGTCGGTCTCGCTGAGGAATTCGTGCCCCCGAGCCATGAGCTCGGCGCGCAGCTCGCGGTAGTTCTCGACGATGCCGTTGTGGATGACGTGAATGCGCCCGGTGCAGTCCTGGTGCGGATGCGCGTTCTCCACCGACGGACGCCCGTGCGTCGCCCAGCGCGTGTGCCCGATGCCGACGGTGCCGGCGGGACTGCCCTCGGCCTCGACCTGGCGGGCGAGATCGGCGACCTTGTTCGTGTTCCTGACCGTGGTGACGTCGCCGGAGGCGTCGATGATCGCGACCCCGGCGGAGTCATAGCCGCGATATTCGAGGCGTCGAAGACTGTCGAGCAGAATCGGAGCTGCTGGACGGGGGCCGGCGTAGCCGATGATGCCGCACATGGGACCTCTCTGGAACGCCCTGGGGACGGTCGGGTTACGTCGGCCCAGGGGTCGGTGACGGGGTCGGGGTCGGGGTAGGCGGACTCGGGATCGTGCCCATCTCGATGGTCACGGTGACCTTGCTGACCGATGCGGTGACGCCCGCGGGCAGGACGAGCGAGACCGTTTCCGTGAAGTTGCCGAAGACGCCGTTCAACTGGATCAGCGAGGTCGGTATCGAGTCGGTGCCGTTGAGGAGGTCCTGGCGGCCCGTGATCTCAATGGTCGGAGGGCTGACCACGATGCCGGTCAGGTAATGCCCCGGGGATGGTGACCCTTCGGTGTGCGGGAGCACGGCGACGATGCGCTTGGTCACATCGCCGGTGATCGCGATGCTGACGCTGACGTTGGCGTGGTCGATGCTGACGTCATTCAGCCGGACGCCCTTGGCATCGTAGGCAAGGACGGCGAGATCGGCCTGGAAATTGGCTTTCTGTGCGCTCAGGTCAACGGTGACTCGCGCATGGATGCCGACCAGCTGGCGTGCAGGCCCGTCGATCACCACTGATGACGGTTTCGCCTGCTCGACACCACTCTGATATCCCACCGGAGGCGGATTGGTGATGATGATCGTCACCGGGACGGATTTCGACTTGAAGGCATCCACATCCACCTGTACCGTCGTGGGAGGGCTGATCAACTCGATGCTCGGATCATCGCTGACCACGGTGATTGGGATCGAGTACGTGCCGACGTGGGTCACCATCGACCACGCGACGGTCACAGTGAGCTCCGCGGGATTGAGTAATTGCAGCGTGTTCTGATCGCCGCCGACGCGAACCTGGATGTTCTGGACCGGCTGCACCAGCACGTACTGAGCGGGGATGCTGCTCTGCGGCACTGGCACCGAGATGAGCTTCGTCTCGGGAGGGTTGCCCGCGTAGACGACGCCGACCCAGGTGACGAGTGCTATGAGAGTGCACCCGACCTTGAGCTTCCAGTTGCGGGTGAGGAAACCTGGGAACTTCACGGGTGCGAGCGGCGCCCCAGCGTACGCAGCGTGCCGACCCTGGACAGCGGGCGCAGCCTGCCGATGCGGCCCCTCTCACCCTCTTTGGCGAGCAGGGTCACCAGCATCTCGTGCAACTTTGCCTGGTCGAGGCCCCGGTAGATCTTGCCGTCGTGGGCGATGCTGATGAGCCCGGTCTCCTCGCTCACGATGAGCGCGACCGCGTCGCTCTGCATGGTGAGCCCGAGCGCGGCGCGGTGGCGCGTGCCCATGCGACCCACACCGGGAAGGGTCTCGGCGAGCGGCAACACGCATCCGGCGGCGACGAGACGGTTCTCGCGGATGATCACCGCGCCGTCGTGCAGCGGCGAGCCCGGTATGAAGATCGTGGCCAGCATCTCCGCGGTCACCTCGCCGTTGATGTGCACCCCTGTCGCAGCCAGGTTCTCGAGACCTGTCTCACGCTCGAACACGATCAGCGCGCCGACCTTGCGCTCGGCCAGTGACCCGGCGGCGCGCAGCACCTCGTCCACGGTCCGCGCGAAGGCCAGCTCATTGTGCCGCCCCAGCAGTGTGCGCACGGTGCCGAGCCGCCCGACCTGGTCCAGAGCCCGGCGCAGCTCCGGCTGGAACAGGACGATCGCGGCGATGACGATCGCCTGGGTCCCGTTGCTGAAGATGAACTCGAGGAGACGGAGGTGCAGCAGCTGCGCGCCCCAACCGACCACGAAGATGACGCCGAGACCGAGCAACAGCTGCACCGCTTGGGTGCCCCGGATCAGCTTGAGCAGCTGATAGAGCAGGAAGGCCACCACCAGAACGTCGAGGCCGTCGCGCCAGCTGAGACTCTGGAGGAAGAAGTGCGCGTTGCGCAGCAGGTCACTCACGCGGCGATACCACTGTCATCCAGCCCGTAGATGAGTGCAAGCAGCGCCTGCTGCACCCAGAGGCGGTTCTCGGCCTGGTCGAACACGATGGAGTGTGGACCGTCGATCACGGCATCGGTGATCTCCTCGCCACGATGCGCCGGCAGGCAGTGCATCACGCGCACGCCCGGCGGCGCCAGCGCCACCAGGGCGTCGTTGACCTGCAGGCGTGCGAAGTCCTCGCGGCGTTGCTGCTGCTCGGTTTCCTGACCCATGCTCGTCCAGACATCGGTGTAGATGATGTCGACGTCGCGCAGCGCGGGGTCGGCGTCGTGGACGATCTCGAAGCGCGTGCCCGGGCTGCGCAGCTCTGCAGCCTTGCGCACCACCGCGGACGGAGGCTCGTAGCCGGGAGGGCAGATGACGCGCAGGTGCACACCCAATTGGGCCGCTGCATAGATCCAGGAGGTGCACACGTTGTTGCCGTCACCGATGTAGGCGACCGTCGATCCTTCGAGATGACCGGTGACCGATCGCACGGTCAGGCAGTCGGCGAGCACCTGGCACGGATGTTCGGAGTCGGTGAGCGCGTTGATCACCGGTGACGATGCGGCGCCGGCGATGGTGACGAGGTCGCGATGCGAGACCAGCCGGGCGACGATGCCGTCGGCGTAGCGGTCGAGGATGCGGCTGATGTCCGCAGCCGACTCGCGTTCTCCGAGCTGCACCTCGGGATTGAAGAGCGCGATCGGGTGGCCTCCCAGGCGATGGATCGCGACCTCGAACGAGACCCGGGTGCGATTGCTGGGACGCTGGAAGATGAGCGCCAGGGAGCGGCCCGCGAGCGGGCGGCCGAGATCGCGCCCCGACTTCGCCGCGAGGGCCAGGTCGAGGACTGCATTGATCTCGTCGGTACTGAGGTCGGCGATGCTGAGCAGGTCGCGACCGGCGAGCGAATGGGCCATCCGCCTCATATGGTTGCACCGTCGCGGCGATCGCGCGCCCCGTCACCAAACCGGCGCGGACAGTCACTCGCGCTATACCGTGCGCGAGTGGATATTGGGGTCGTCGTCAACGGCGGTGTGGCCGAAACCCTGCAATCGACCCCGCTGCTTCGCACCCTGCGCGCCGGCTTCCCCACCGCCCGAATCGTCCTCGTCTGCCCCTCGACCGCGGCCGATCTCGCCGAGGGCATCCCACCGGTCGACCTGGTCATCCCGCTTGCCGGGCTTCGCGGCACCCGCGCCGGAGGCATCCGGCTGTGGCTGGCACTGCGCGGCCTGCGACTCGACGCGGTGTTCCTCTGCACATCCGGCGCCGGTCCGACAGCCGCCGCGTACTTCGCGGGCGTGTCGCAGCGGAGCGGTGTCGGCGGTGGGATGCGCAGCCTCCTGCTCACCGGCCGGGTCAAACCCAGGCAAACGGAGAACCGGGCACAGACCTGGCTCCGCCTTGCCCAGGTCGCCGGAGTCCATCAGCAGCTGCACAGCCCTGTCTTCGAGCCGGGCCCGGAGGCGAGGCGGCGGGCCGAGCAGGTGCTCCACGGCTCCGGCCTCGCCGACGGACGCCTGCTCGTGGCGATTGCCCCGGGATCGGGCTATTCGGACGCACACGGGGCCGAAGCTGCTGCCACCGCATGGGACCCCGAGCGATGGGCCCATCTGGCCAACCAGCTGTCCCAGCGGCACGGCGCCGGGATTCTCCTGGTCGGCTCACCGCAGGATCGATACGCCGTCGAGCGGACCAAGATGGACCTGCGCGCGGAGGCCACCGATCTCGCCGGCGAGATCGACCTCAGCACGCTCGCCGGGGTGATCGCACGCTGCGACCTCCTCGTCGGCAGTGACACCCCGCTGCTCCAGCTCGCCGCCGCGATGGGCACACCCACAGTTGGGTTGTTCGGTCCGACCGACGGCGCTCGCGGCGGGGCCTACGGCCGCGCCCACCGGGTGGTGCAGGCGCTGGAGCCCCCCGACGACGAGAGCAGCCTGGAGGAGGAGCCGGGCGAGGCGAGCATGGACCAGATCCGCGTCGAGGACGTGCTCGCCGGGATCGAGGCGACCCTCTGACGCCCCGTCCGGGGCCTCAGCGGATGTACATCAGGGCGCGCTTCAGGACGTCGAGGTTGTCGAGCGCGTAGCCGGTCCCGCGCACCGCGCAGAGCTGCGGCTGGCTGTCACGATGGACCTCGATCCCGGTGGCGGCGGCGATCGCGCCGTCCAGCCCCTCGAGGCGAGCCCCACCGCCACAGAGAATGATCCCCTCGCGCTCGATGTCGCCGATCAGACGCGGCGGCGTGTCCGCGAGCACCGAGTCGAGCGCCCCGAGGATCGGCCGGAGGTGGCCGTCCAGGCACGAGGCCAGCTCCGTCGAGGTGATCGTGATGGTTCGTTCCCCGCCGTCGATCCGCCCGGCGACTTCCAGGCGGCGCTCCTCATGCGGTCCCACCCTCGCGAGCGAGGCGACCAGGTCCTCGACGGATGCCGGGTCAAGGACAGCCCCGTGCTCCGAGCGCACATGGTCGGCGACGCAGCCGTGAAGGCGCACCCCGCCATGGCCCGGGAGGCAGCGTCCGCTCACGGTTCCCTCGAGCGCGAGTGCCGCGATGTCGGTCTTGCCCGCCCCGATGTCGATCACCAGGTGCCCGTTCGGGCCGTTGAGGCGGATGCCCGCCCCCATCGCCGCCGCCAGCGGCGCATCGAGGAGGTAGACGGTTCGCGCGCCCGCGAGCGCAGCGGCCTCGAGCAGGCCGCGACGCTGGGATCCAGGCAGCGACGACATCACGGCGATGACCACGTCGGGTTTGAAGATGCGCTGACGTCCGGCCGCGCGGATCATCGCGTGGTTGATGAGCCAGCGCGCCGCGGCGGGGTCGACGACCTCGCCGCCCGCGAGCGGTCGGTGGAGGCGGAGCTCCCGGTCCTCCGCCGCGGCCTCGAGGGCTGGGCCGCCGAAGAGCGCCGCCTGCACCTCGCCGCCACGTATCGCGACCGCGGTCGGCTCCGTGCCGACCATCCCCTCACCCTTGACGATGATCCTGGTGGTCGCAGTCCCGAGGTCGATGCCGACCTTCTTGCCCAGCACCTGTTGCAGAGCCTCAGTCGCCGATGACCCCGGTGAGGTCGCGCACCTCGGTTCCGGGCTCGTCGGTGGTGACCCGCTCGACGTCGGCGCCAATGCCGGCGAGCTTGACCTCGAGATCGTCGTAGCCGCGCTCGAGATGGAACACATTGTCGAGCTCGGTGACGCCATCCGCACACAAGCCGGCGATGACCAGCGCGGCTCCGGTGCGGATGTCCGAGATGCTCATCCGCATCCCGCGCAGCCGCGCCGGACCGTTGATCACCGCGCTGCGTCCCTCGACGCCGATCCGAGCCCCCATCCGCTGCAGCGCCGCCACGTGGCGAAAGCGGTTCTCGTACAGGGCTTCGCTGATGACGCTGACCCCGGCGGCCTGGGTCATCAGGGCGCAGAACTGCGGTTGCATGTCGGTTGCGAATCCGGGGTGCGGCCAGGTGGTCATGTCCACGCCGCGCAACCGCGAGCAGCTCACCCGCGCGTGATGCGCGCCTTCGACGATGTCGCACCCCGCCGAACGAAGCTTGCTGAAGAGCCAGCGCAGGTCGCTGGGCCGCATGTGCTCCACCACGACGTCGCCATACGTGGCCGCGGCGGCGATCATGTACGTCCCCGCCTCGATGTAATCAGCCGTGACGTTGTGGGTCGTCCCGTGGAGCAGGCCGCCGCTCCCTTCGATGACGATCAGCTCGGTGCCGACCCCGGTGATGTGGGCACCCATGCCGATGAGGCATCGCGCCAGGTCGTACACGTGGGGCTCGCGTGCGGCGTTGCTGATCACGGTGATCCCCTCGGCGAGCACCGCCGCCATCATCAGGTTTTCGGTCCCGGTCACCGTCGGCATGTCGAGTGCGATGCGGGCGCCGTGGAGCCGGCGTGCCCGGGCGACATACGCGCCGTCGCGCTCCTCGACCTCGGCGCCCATGAGACGCAGGCCCTCGAGGTGCTGTTCGACGCGGCGCATGCCGATGTCGTCCCCGCCCGGCTTGGCGATGCTCGCCTCGCCGGCGCGCGCCACGAGCGCCCCGAGGAGCAGGAACGAGCCGCGCATCCGCCGGCTCAGCCCGGCGTCCACCTCGGTGGTTCTCAAATGGGCCGCGTGCAGGCTCCAGGCATGCGCGCCCGGATGCTCGACGGCGACGCCGACGTGCTCGAGCATCCGCGCCATCGTGGAGATGTCCTCGATGTCCGGAACATTGCCCAGTTCGACCTGCTGATCGGTCAGGAGCGCCGCGGCCATCACGGGGAGGGCGGCGTTCTTGCTCCCGGAGATCGCGACGCTCCCCTCGAGGCGCCGTCCGCCACGGATGCGCAGCAGTTCCATCGGCGCCTACCGTACTCGACGGTGGCGGCTGAACGGGTAGATTAGGGTCAGGCATCCAGACGGATCGCCGCTTTGCACCGGGAGACACCATGGCAACCGCAACGCTTCCCTCCAAGCTCAGCGTCGAGCAGTTGCTCGGCGACCAAGCCCGATCCCTCCTCGAGCATCGCTCCGAGACGGTTGCGCGGACGCTGCTGCACCTGCCCGGCCCCGATTTCATCGACCGTGTCTGGACCGGTACCGATCGATCCAATCAGGTCCTGCGCAGCCTCGGCGCCCTCTACAACCACGGCCGCCTCGCGGGAACCGGGTACCTCTCCATCCTCCCGGTGGATCAGGGCATCGAGCACTCGGCGGGGGCGTCGTTCGCGCCCAACCCCGAGTACTTCGACCCGGGCAAGATCGTCGAACTGGCGGTGGAGGGCGGCTGCAACGCGGTGGCGTCGACCTTCGGGGTGCTGGGCGCGGTCTCGAGGCGGTGGGCGCACCAGATTCCCTTCATCGTGAAGATGAATCACAACGAGCTCCTCACCTATCCGAACGGGGCCGACCAGATCATGTTCGGCACCGTCAAGGAGGCGTGGAACCTCGGCGCGGCGGCGGTCGGCGCGACCATCTATTTCGGGTCAGACGGCGCCGACCGGCAGATCCAGGAGATCGCGGTCGCCTTTGCCGAGGCGCACGCGCTCGGGATGGCGACGGTCCTCTGGTGCTACCTGCGCAATCCCGCCTTCAAGAAGGATGGAGTCGACTACCACCTCGCCGCGGACCTCACCGGCCAGGCCAATCACCTCGGAGTCACCATCGAGGCGGACATCATCAAGCAGAAGCTGCCGACCACCAACGGAGGCTTCGTGGCACTCAACTTCGGCAGGACCGCCGAAGCTGTGTATACCAAGTTGACCTCGGATCACCCCATCGATCTCTGCCGTTATCAGGTCCTCAACTGCTACGCGGGACGCGTCGGGCTCATCAACTCCGGCGGCGAGTCGGTCGGCGCCGCGGACCTCGCCGAAGCGGTGCGCACAGCGGTCATCAACAAGCGCGCGGGTGGGACCGGATTGATCAGCGGCCGCAAGGCCTTCCAGAAACCGATGCGCGACGGGGTGCAACTGCTCAACGCCGTCCAGGACGTGTACCTGAACAGCAAGGTCACCATCGCGTAGCGCGTGGACTACGAGGAGATCCCGCGCAACGGCGACGAGCGGTCGACGCTGCTCGCATTCCTCGGATGGCAGCGCGCCACGCTGGCGAGGAAGTGCGAGGGACTGAACGCGGACCAGTTGCGCCGGCGCTCAGCGGAGCCGTCGACACTCTCGCTGCTCGGTCTGGTGCGGCACATGGCGGATGTCGAGCTCGGGTGGTTCCGGAGAACCCTGGCGGGCGAGGATGTCGAGTACCACTACTCGTCTGACCAGGACATCGACGGTGAGTTCGACAATGTCGACACCGCCGACGTCGAGGAAGCTTTCGCAACCTGGCGGGACGAGTGCGCCCGCGCCGATGAGATCATCTCCCGCCGAGCGCTCGAGGCCACCGGTCACCGGCGTGACGGACAGGAGGTCTCGATGCGCTGGATCCTCACGCACATGGTCGAGGAATACTCGCGCCATAACGGCCACGCGGACCTCCTCCGCGAGCGCATCGACGGCGCCACCGGCTACGACTGACTCACGGCCGGCCTTTGACTCGCGCCCGGAATTGATTCAGGCTCGACCTTCCTCGCGTTGCAACTCCTCGCGCCCGATGATCGAGAGATGGACCTCGTCGGGTCCATCCATGAACCGGGCGGACCGGGCGTAGGCGAACATCTGGGTCAGCGGCAGGTCCTGGGAGACACCGGCCCCGCCATGCACCTGGATGGATCGGTCGATCACCGCCTGGGCGACGTTGGGGGCGACCACCTTGATCGCCGATATCTCGAATCGCGCGCCCCGGCTCCCCTGGGTGTCGAGCAGCCACGCCGCCTTCTGGCACAACAACCGTGCCTGCTCGATCTCGATGCGCGACCTCGCGATCTGCTCGCGGACCACGCCCTGTTCGGCAAGACGTTTGCCGAACGCGGTGCGAGACTTGGCTCGCTCGCACATCAACGAGAGCGCCCGCTCGGCGGCGCCGATGAGGCGCATGCAGTGATGCAACCGGCCAGGCCCGAGACGCGCCTGGGCGATCATGAACGCGGTGCCCTCGTCGCCGATGCGGTTGCTCTGCGGCACGCGGACATTCTCGAGCAGGACCTCGCAATGGCTGCCCGGGTCGTCGAACCCGTAGACCTTGAGCTGGCGGACGATGGTGACCCCGGGTGCGTCCATCGGCACGAGCACCATGGTGTGCCGGGCGTGGCGCTCCGCGTCCGGGTGGGTGACGCCGATGAGCAGGATGACCCGTGCGTTGGGATGCGCCGCGCCGCTGGTGAACCACTTTCTGCCGTTGATGACATAATCGCTGCCGTCGCGATCGATGCGCGTCGCCAGCTGGGTGGGGTCCGAGCTGGCCACGTCCGGCTCGGTCATGCCGATGCACGAACGGATCTCACCGGCGAGGAGCGGCCGGAGCCACGCCTCCTGCTGCTCGGGTGTGCCGAACTGGGCGAGGACCTCCATGTTGCCCGTGTCCGGCGCCGAGCAGTTCATCGCCTCGGACGCGATCGCGCTCCAGCCCATGATCTCGGCGAGCGCGCCGTACTCGAGGTTGGTCAGACCGGGGCCGTAGCGCTTGTCGGGAAGGAAGAGATTCCAGAGGCCGCGCCTGCGAGCTTCCGCCTTGAGCTCTTCCATCACCGGCGAGATCTGCTGCGGGATCGTCTCGGCGGAGAAGCCACGCCAGTACTCCGGCTCCGCCGGCCGGATGCGCTCGTCCATGAAGCGCCAGACCTTCTCGCGAAGCTCGCGGACTCGCTGGGTCTCCTCGAAATCCATGCTCAATCTCCTTGGGTGGAAGCCAGTCTGGTCAGCGCGTCGAGGCCACTCGCGACGATCGCGGGCACCGTCTCCCCCATCGTCGCGAAGCCCTCGCCCACGGTCATGCCCATGAGAAATCTCGCGCTGATCCCTTCGGCGATGATCGCGAGCTTGTAGGCGCCGAGCGCAACGTACCAGTCGAGCGCCGACATGTCGCGCTGCGTGCCGGCCGCGTACTCCCGGAGGATGTCCGCGCGCTTGTAGAAGCCGTTCTCGACGGTGATGGCGTGGCCGTGGAGCGTCCGTGCCGCGGCCTCGGACTCGTCGTCCGCCCAGTACACGCAGAGCAGGCCGACGTCGCACAGCGGATCGCCGATCGTGCACATCTCCCAGTCGATCACGGCGACGATCCGGGCCGGGTCGGCAGGGGCGTACATCACGTTGTCGAGCCGGTAGTCGCCGTGCACGATCCCCGGCGCAGACTGCAGCGGCACGCTTTCGTCGAGCCGGCGACGCAGTTCCTCGATGCTCGGCAACTCGCGCGTCTTCGACGCCTCCCACTGCTGCCACCAGCGCCGCACCTGCCTGCTGAGAAACCCATCCGGATGGCCGAAGCCGGCGAGGCCGACCTCGTCAGGATCGACGCGATGGAGTTCGAGCAGGGTGGTCACCAGCGCTGAAGACATCACGCGCCGCGTCTCCGTCGAGTCCGGAAACCGGGCGGGCAGCGCGTCGCGGACGACGTGGCCGTCGACCCACTCCATGATGTAAAAGGGCGCACCGATCACCGATTCGTCCTCGCAGAGCGCGATCACGTGCGGCACCGGGATGCCGGTGTCGCGGAGCGCGGCCAGGACGCGGTACTCACGTGCCATGTCGTGGGCGGTGGGCAGCACGTGCGCAAGCGGGGGACGGCGCACCACGAAGCGACGTGCTCCGTCGTCGACGATGTAGGTGAGATTCGAGCGGCCGCCGGGAATCACCTCACCACGCAGCGCGCTCCTGAGCCCTCCGACCGTCGGTCCGAGGTAACGTTCGAGCGCCTCGAGGTCGAGCCCGGGCGGCGAGGTCACTGCGGGGGCAGGTGCCCGTGACGACGGCGCCGGATCTCGGCGACCCGCAGCCGTAGCGTGGCGCGTTCGAGATCAGCCGCGGCCTCATAGTTGCCGATGTCCTGGCTGAGCAACTCCTGTGCGCGCTTGCGCGACTCCTCGGCGCGCGTCTCGTCGATGTCCTCGGCGCGCTCGGCGGCGTCGGCGAGGATGGTGACCTTGTCGGGGAGGATTTCGAGAAACCCCCCCGCCACAAAGAAGGAATGCTCGGTGTCGCCGTTGCGGACCAGCACCTCGCCAGTGCGCAGGGGGGTGAGTAGGGGAATGTGGCGGGGCAGCACGCCGAGATCGCCGTCGACCCCGGGGGCGAGCACAAAGTCGGCCTCCTCACTGTGGGCGCGACCTTCGGGCGTGACGAGCTCGACCTGCAGCTTGGCCATACCGGTTATGCCTTCGCGGCCCCGGCGGAGCCTGTGCCGGAATCAACGTCTGCGGCGGGCGCGGTGCCGGCTTCCGGGGCTTCTTCCCTCGCAGCGGTGGCCTCTGCAGCTGGAGCTTCGTCGCCTGCGCCGGTCGCCTCTGCAGCTGGAGCTTCGTCGTCTGCGCCGGTCGCTCCTGCAGCTGGAGCTTCGTCGCCTGCGGCGGTGGCCCCTGCAGCGTGAGAGTCGCCAGTCGTCGCAGCATCGGGAGCCGCAGCCACTTCGCCCTCGGGAGCGGCCTCGGTGCCCGCAGCGGCAACCGGCGCGCCCTGTGCGGCCTTCGCATCCGGAGCCCCCTTCTCTGACGACGCCGCCGCGCGCTGCACCGCCTCGTCGATCGTGCCGCACATGTAGAAGGCGTCCTCGGGCAGATCGTCGTGCTTGCCGTCGAGGATCTCCGCAAAACCGCGGATCGTCTCCTCGAGCGGCACGTACTTGCCCTCGCGTCCGGTGAACACCTCGGCGACGAAGAACGGCTGCGAGAGGAAGTTGCGCACCCGCCGCGCCCGCCGCACCGTCTGCTTCTGATCCTCGGTGAGCTCTTCCTGTCCGAGGATGGCGATGATGTCCTGCAGTTCCTTGAACTCCTGGAGCACGCGCTTCACCCCCTGGGCGACGCGGTAGTGCTCCTCGCCGACAACGTTCGGATCGAGCACGCGGCTGAACGACTCAAGTGGGTCGACGGCCGGGTAGATGCCGGCCTCCGAGATCGATCGGCTCAGCGTGACCGTCGCGCCGAGGTGGCCGAACGTGGTCGCGACCGCGGGGTCGGTGAAGTCGTCCGCGGGCACGTAGATCGCCTGCACCGACGTGATCGAGCCCTTGTTCGTCGAGGTGATCCGCTCCTGCAGGTCACCCATCTCGGTCGCGAGCGTCGGCTGATATCCGACCGCTGACGGCATGCGCCCGAGCAGCGCCGAGACCTCCGCACCGGCGAGCGTGTACCGGAAGATGTTGTCGATGAAGAACAGCGTGTCGGCACCCTTCTCGTCGCGGAACCACTCGGCGATGGTGAGTCCGGTGAGTGCCACACGTGCGCGTGCACCGGGCGACTCGTTCATCTGACCGTAGACCAGTGCGGTCTGGTCGAGCACCTTGGACTCCTGCATCTCGCCGTACAGCGCGGTGCCCTCGCGGGTGCGCTCGCCCACTCCCGCGAACACCGAATACCCCGCGTGCTCGCGAGCGATGTTGCGGATCATCTCCATGACGATGACCGTCTTGCCCACACCGGCTCCGCCGAACAGCCCGATCTTCGAGCCCTTCGAGAACGTGCAGATGAGGTCGATGACCTTGATCCCGGTCTCCAGGATCTCCGTCTCGGTGGACTGTTCGGAGATGGTCGGCGCGGTGCGATGCATCGGCATCCTGCTCTTGCCGGCGAACGGCCCCTTGCCGTCGATCGTCTCGCCGATGACGTTGAACATCCGGCCGAGGGTCTCCTCACCCACCGGCACCTGGATGGGCGCGCCGGTGGCGCGCACCGAGTCGCCACGACGCACCCCTTCGGTGGTGTCCATGGCGATGGTGCGGACCGTGCTGTTGCCGAGGCTCTGCTGCACTTCGAGGACCAGGCGGTTGCCGCCCTCGCGGTCGATCTCCAGCGCGTCGAGAATCTCAGGCAGGCGCTCGCCACTGAATTCCACGTCGACAACCGGGCCGATCACCTGGACCACCGCGCCGGTGCCCGATTTCAACTCCACAACTGCCATCTCTCGCTCCTCAGCCTTCCAGCGCTGCGGCGCCGGAGACAATCTCCATCAACTCTGTCGTGATCGACGACTGCCGCACCTTGTTGGCGGTGAGGGTCAGGTCCTCGATGAAATCACTTGCGTTGTCAGACGCGTTGCGCATCGCCACCATGCGCGCCGCCTGCTCGGAGGCGCCGTTCTCGAGCACCGCACGGTAGACCTGGGCCTCGACGTACCGGGGCAGGAGCGCGTCGAGCACGTCCTTCGGATCCGGCTCGTATTCGAAGTCGGCGCTCACCGCCTTCGCATCCTCCGGTGCAACCACCGGGATGACACGCTGCAGCGTGGTCTGCTGCCTGCCCACGCTGATGAAGCGCGCGTAGACGATGTCGATCTGCTGCACCTCTCCCTTCTCGTACTGCTCCATCGCAACCCTCGCCGCAGGAAGCACATCCCCCATGGTGGGTCGATCGCCGAGCATGCTCTGATCTGCGATCAGGTCGCGATGCAGGCGGCGTAGCACGTCGCGTCCGCGGCGGCCGATGGTCACGTACGAGACCGGCACCCCCGACTTTGCGGCGTCCGACAGTGCAAGGCGTGTGTTGTTGCTGTTCAGCGCACCGCACAAGCCGCGGTCGGCAGTCACCAGGATGATCAGCCGCTTCTCGACGTCACGCACCTGCAGGAAAGGGTGTTCGTACTGCGGCGACCGTCGCATCAGCTCGGTCATGATGCTGGCGATCTCGTCGCTGTACGGTCGCGCCGCGAGCACGCGCTCCTGGGCCCGGCGCATCCGCGCCGCTGCGACGAGCTCCATCGCCTTGGTGATCTTGCGCATGTTCTGGACGCCCTTGATACGGCGGCGCAGATCGCGCAGGTTCGGCATCGAACGTCAGCCTCGGCTGCGACGCGGGGCGCGAATCGCGAAACGCACAGTCATCCCGCGAAGGTCTTCTTGAACTCTTCGACCGCGGAGCGGAGGGACTTTTCCATCTCATCGGAGATGTTCCCGTTCTTGTTGATGTCTTCCTCGATCTCGGGATGGGTCTGGTCCATGAAACGCAGCAGGCTCTTCTCGAAATCGCGGACCCGGTCCAGCGGCACATCGTCGAGGAAGCCACGCGCACCCGCGAAGATGCTGATCACCTGCTTCGCGAACGGCATCGGTTCGTACTGCGGCTGCTTGAGCAGCTCGGTCATGCGCTGGCCCCGGTCGAGACGGTCTCGCGTGCCTTTGTCGAGATCGGCCGCGAACTGCGCGAATGCGGCGAGCTCCCGGTACTGGGCAAGGTCGAGGCGCAGCTGCCCGGCGACCTGCTTCATCGCCTTGGTCTGCGCATCCCCACCCACTCGGGAGACCGAGAGGCCGACGTTGATCGCCGGTCGGATGCCGGCGTTGAAGAGGTCGGTCTCCAGGTAGATCTGACCGTCGGTGATGGAGATGACGTTGGTGGGGATGAACGCCGAGACGTCGTTGGCCTTGGTCTCGATGATCGGCAGCGCGGTCAGTGTGCCGCCGCCCTCTGCGTCGCTCATGCGCGCTGCACGCTCGAGGAGACGCGAGTGCAGATAGAAGACGTCGCCCGGATACGCTTCGCGCGACGGTGGGCGCCGGAGCAGCAGCGACAGCTCGCGATACGCGTCCGCGTGCTTGCTCAGGTCGTCGTAGATGACCAGCGCGTGGCCACCCTTCTGCATGAAGTACTCGCCCATCGCGCAGCCCGCGTACGGGGCGAGAAATTGCAGTGGCGCCGGGTCCGAAGCGGTCGCGGCGACGATGATGGTGTGCTCCATCGCTCCGTGGGTCTCGAGCGTGGCCTTGATCTGCGCAACCTTCTGCGCGTTCTGCCCGATCGCCACGTAGATGCAGATGACGCCGGTCTCTTTCTGATTGATGATCGCGTCGATGGCGATCGCAGTCTTGCCGGTCTGGCGGTCGCCGATGATGAGCTCGCGCTGACCCCGACCGATGGGGATCATTGCGTCGATCGACTTGAGGCCGGTCTGCAGCGGCGTGTCGACGTTCTCGCGCTGGATGACACCCGGAGCGACACGCTCCGTCGGGAGGCTCTGCGCTGTCTCGATCGGGCCGCGATCGTCGAGTTGCTCACCGAGCGCGTTGACCACCCGGCCGACGAGCTCGTCGCCGACGGGCACCTCGGCGATCCGGCCGGTGGTCCGAACCGTGTCTCCTTCCTGGAGGTGCTCGTATGGGCCGAGGATGACCGCGCCCACGCCATCCTCGCGGAGGTCGAGTGCGAGCGCGAGCACGGTGCCCTTGCCTCCGGGCCCGGGCAGTTCGAGCAGCTCGCCCGCCATGGCGTGCTCGAGGCCGTAGATGCGCGCGATCCCGTCGCTCACCGACGTGATCACACCTTCGTTGGCGTCGACAACGGGGGCTTCGAAGCTCGCGATGCGTTGCTTGAGAATCTCTCCGATCTCGTCGCTGCGTATGGCCATCAGTTCGTCGTTCCTCTCTCTCGATCAGGCAAGGGCTGCCTGGAGCTGTTGCAGGTGGGTGCGCAGGCTGTCGTCGATGACCCGATCGCCGATGCGGATCACCAGCCCGCCGATGATGGATGGGTCGGTGCGCACGGTGGTCTCCACGTCCTGGCCGAGCTGTGTGCGGAGCGAATCGCGAATCCGCTTCTCGAGTTCGTCGTCGACCGGGATCGCGGTGATGACCTCCGCGTGGACGACGCCAGACGCCTTGTCAGCCAGCGCGTCGTAGTGGGCGAGGATCTCACGCGCGATGCCGACGCGGCGGCGCTCGATGAGCAGTCGCGCCAGGTTGCGTGCCTCGGGCGCGGCTCCGTCCAGCAATTCCAACCCCTGGCGAACGCGTTCGCCGAGACTCGTCTTCGGATTCACGAGCGCATCGCTGACCGCTGGATCGCTGAGTGCCTCGACGACGGCTGCAAGCTGTTCACGCCAGCCGTCGATGCCGCCCGCCGCCAGGGCGAGTGAAAAGTACGCCTCGGCGTAGCGGCGGGCGAGGATGCTCGCGCGTTCCATGTCAGTTCTGCCGGGCTTTCGCAGCCGGGTTGTCCCCGACCTTCTGCAGTGCCTGGTCGATCAGGCGTTGATGCGCCTGGGCATCGATCTCCGCTCCGAGCAGGCGCTGCGTGGCGGCGACCACGAGATTGGCCACCTCGGCGCGTAGGTCCTGGATGGCGCGGTCGCGTTCGCCGCCGATCTCAGTTCGCGCGCGTTCGATCAGCGCCTCCGCGTCGGCCCTCGCCTTGGCCAGGACCTCCGCGGCTTCGGCTGTCGCCTCCTTGTGTGAGCGATTCAGGATCTCGCGCGCCTGGGTGCGCGCCTCCTCGAGCGTCTGCTCGACCTGGGCCTGCACCTTGGCCAGGCGTTCTTGCGCCTCCTGGGCTGCGCGCAGTCCGGCCTCGATCTTGCTCTCACGCTCCGTGGCCGCCTTGATGATCCGCGGGTACACCCACCTGCCGAGGATGACGATCATCAGGATGAACGCAATCAGCTCGGCAAAGAAGGTCCCGTTGGGCGTCAGCAGGCCGGCGTCCGCAACCACGATCGTCACGAGCCCTATTTCACGCCCGAAGCGATGACGTAGATGAAGAAGAATCCCAGCGCCAGGTTGATGAAGTACATGCCTTCTACGAGGCCGATGATCAGGAACATCGTCACCTGGAGGCGTCCCTGCGCCTCGGGCTGACGGGCGGTGCCGGCGATGGTGGCGCTGCCCGCCAGGCCGTCACCGATGGCGGCGCCGATCGCGCCTCCGCCGAGTGCGAGCCCGGCAGCGATCAGCCCGCCCATGATTGCAAGCGCATGGTTCATGTGGTCTCTCTCCTCAACTCGTTGCTGTGTATTGCTGCGCCGTGATGCTCTTCCTCGAGACCTTCACGGGCCATGCCGAAATAGATGATGGTCAGTAGCATGAAGATGAATGCCTGGATGGTGCCGATGATGAAGACGTCGAAGACCTTCCAGCCGGCCAGCAGGACGATCCACACCGGCGACAGCGCGGTCTGGATGAATGATGATCCCGCAAACGCAGTGTATGCGAGCGTCAGCAGATAGACCATCACGAGACCACCGAAGATGTTGCCGAACAACCGGAGTGCGAGGCTCAACGGCTTGGCGACCTCTTCGATGATGTTGAGCGGGGTGAACAGAACGCGAGCCACCAGCGGCAGCTCGAACGGCTTGGTGAAGCGGCGCAGGTAACCGCGGAAGCCGAGGACATGGATGCTGTACCACTGGACGATCACGATCACCGCGAGCGCCATGGCAAGGGTGAGATTGATATCTGCCGCCGCAGGCTCAACCGGCTGGGCGAGCGGGAAGGCGCCGAGCCAGTTTGCCAGCAGGACGAAGATGAAGATCGTCGCGGCAATGGGCATGACGAACCCCGCCGCCTCGTCCGACACCATCTCGCCGGTCAGGTTGCGGATGTAGCCGAGCAGCAGCTCGAGGATCATCTGGAGCCGGCGTGGCTTTCCGTGCCCGAGCGAGTACGCGACGCCGAAACCGAGTCCGAGCGTGAGCACGATCGCGATCCCGCTGGAGATGAGCGTGTCGTAGTTGAACGTGCACAGGAAGGCGTCCCCACATACCTGGATGGTCGGGTGGGTGCCAGGGATCGCCTCCGCCATGATCATCGGAGGCGCAGCGACTCACGCAATGCGGCGGCAGCAAGCACGACCTGGGCGACGCCGAGACCGAGGATGACCAGCCAGATGTTGGCCAGCCCGAAGGCGAGGCCGATGGCGATCCCGATCATGCTCAAGGTGATGATGCGCAGCAGGCTGGTGGCAAGAAATGGGATCGGGAGGGCGATCAACCTTGCGGCCATCGCGCCGTTGATCGAGCCGATGGCCAGCCCCGTCGCCAGCGCGCCCCCGGGGCCAGGATGTCCGACCAGGACGCCCACCACCGCGGCAACGACCGCCGCCCCCGCGCAAACGAGCGCGGCGTTTCGCACCAGGCGCAACGCAGTTGCGGCGGTCTTTGGACGCGAGGAGGCGCTTTCCGAGATCACCTCAGCTCACCTGCCTCACTTGGACGATCAAACCGAGGCAACGATATCAACTGGACCCAGCGAGACGGTCCAGCGGCACCTCAGCTGTAGCGCTTGAACTGGCTGAAGGCGACGTAACAGGCCGCGCCGATCCCAACCAGGAGTCCGCCGAGAACGCCGATCGGGCTGCTATGCAGGAGCAGATCGACGCCGACACCCAGGAACAGCGGCACGATGAGCGCGACCGCGATGCTGATCCCCAGTCCGGCGAGCTCGCTCCCGGAGGGCTGGCGGGTCGGAGGGGCGCCGCTCAGTCGAGCTCGCCACCGTGATGGATGTGCGACGGCAGCGACCGGCGTCCCTCGACGAGCACGTCGCTGTCCTCAGTCGCGACGAAAGGGAGACGCGGCGCCCGGCGCCGGCTTCGCCAGATGAGTCCCACGAGTGAGACGACCAGCAGGCCCAGGGCGATGTCGATGATCCGCCGGTGCCCATAGATGGTCAGCGCCAGGCATCCGAGGATCCCCGTGACAAGATAGAAGGTGACCGCCGTCTCGAGCGGGGTCATCCCCACCGCGCGCAGGCGGTGGTGGAGATGGCCTGCGTCGGGCCGAGCCGGGTTCCGGCCGGCGGCGGTGCGACGGACGATCGCGAAGGCGGTGTCACCGATCGGCAGCCCGAGAGCGATGAGTGGCACCAGGAGCGACAGCGCGACGACCACCTTGGCAACCCCGAGGATGGTGATCACGCCGAGCGCGATGCCGAGGAAGTGGCTCCCCGAATCGCCCATGAACACCCGCGCCGGCGGAAGGTTGAAGACCAGGAAGCCGAGACAGCACCCCATCACGGCTCCGCTCAGGATCACGACCCCGCTCTGCACGTCGTTGGGAGCCGCGATCCGGTTGATCGCAGCCAGCAGGCAGACCCCCGCGACGATCGCGACGACCCCGGCGGCCACGCCGTCAGCGCCGTCGAGGAGATTGACCGAGACCTGCATCCCGACCAGCCACACCACGGTGACCGGCGCGATCAGCCACCCCAGATCGAGAATCGAAGCCGAGTGGACGCCCGCGCCCGGGACCGCGAAGAAGGTGATCGTGATGCCGAGCACGACCGCGAGGATGCCGACCCCGATCTCGATGGCGAGCTTGCTGCGCCAGGAGAGGTCGAGGATGTCGTCGATGGCCATCGCGACAGTGATCGCCGCCGTGACTGCGAGGACCTGCCAGCGCAGCGTGATGCCGGATCCGAAGATCGCGATCGCGACCGCGAAGCCGGCGAACATGGCGATGCCGCCGAGCCTCGGCGTCGGCTCACCGTGGAGGTGGCGATCCCCGTCCGGCTCGGCGACCGCCCCGGTCCGGCGCGCGAGCCACATCGAGGCCGGCACCGCCGCCGCGCAGACGGCGCTCGCCACCAGGAACGGCGGCAGCGCCGTCAGCCATGGCGACGTTGCTGCTGCGATCACGCGAGGACGGTGTCCCGGTAGGGCAGCGGGAAGCGCCTGCACAGCGCACGGCTGCGCTCGCGGACCTCGGCCCGGACCTCCGTGTCGTCGAACCCGGTGAGCATCCGGTGGACGAGTGCCGCGATCTCGTCCATCTCCGCCTCACCCATGCCGCGCGAGGTGACCGACGGAGTGCCGAGCCTGATCCCGTTCGGGTTGAACGGGGTGCCGCCATGACCGGGAAAGGTGTTGGCGTTGACGGTCACGCCGACCTCGTCAAAGGCGGCCTGCACGGCCCGACCGCGAAGGCCGGTCGGACGCAGGTCGATGACCATGAGGTGGTTGTCGGTCCCCCCGGTCGTCAGGAGCAGGCCGCGACGCAGCAGGCCCCCGGCGAGTGCCTTGGCGTTGGAGACGACCCGCTGGGCGTAGTCGCGGAAGGCGGGCTGCGCGCACTGCTTGAACATCACCGCCTTGGCCGCGATGGCGTGCATCTGCGGTCCGCCCTGCACGCCCGGGCACGTCGCCTTGTCGACCGCGTCGGCATTGGCGGTCCGGCAGAGGATGACGCCGCCCCACGGACCACGCATGGTCTTGTGGGTCGTGAAGGTGACGAAGTCGGCGTGCGGCACCGGGCTGGGATGGGCTCCCCCGGCGACCAGCCCGGCGAAATGCGCCATGTCCACCATGAGATAGGCTCCGACCTCGCGCGCGATCTCGGCGAACGCCGCGAAATCGAGGATGCGCGGGTAGGAGCTGTAGCCGGCAACGATCATCTTCGGCCGCACCTCGAGTGCCCGCTCGCGCACGGCGTCCATGTCGAGGATGCCGCTTTCCTCGTCGACGAAATACGGCTCGAAGTGGTAGATCTTGCCGCTGAAGTTCACCGGAGAACCATGGCTGAGGTGGCCGCCCTGATCGAGGGCCATGCCGAGCACCTTGTCGCCCGGATTCAGCACGGCCTCGTAGACCGCCATGTTCGCCTGGGTGCCGGAGTGCGGCTGGACGTTGGCGTGCTCGGCGCCGAAGAGGTCTCTGGCGCGGTCGCGCGCGAGGTTCTCCACCTGGTCGACGATCTGGCAACCGCCGTAATAGCGCTTGCCAGGGACGCCCTCGGCGTACTTGTTGTTGAGCCAAGAGCCGAGGGCCTCGAGCACGGCAACCGATGCGAGGTTCTCTGAGGGGATGAGCTCGAGGGTCTCCTCCTGACGCTCCAGCTCAGCCTCGAGCAGGTCGGCGACCTCGGGATCGGTGGCGCGCACGGCGATCTTGTCGGTGAATCTGGCGCCGGCGGCGGCGCTCGGACGAATCTCCACAGGTGTGCCGGTCACTGCGATCTCTGCCCCTCCGTGCTGGTTGACGGGAAGCCCCCGAGAAGTGAGCGCAACACGGCGGCGGGAATCGGGCCTTCGCGAAGCACGCGGGGGATGGTGGTCGTGCAGTCGATGATAGTCGAGGCAAGTCCGCCAGAGCGACCGCTGTCGACGATCGCGTCGATCTCCCCGTCGAGAGCTGCTGCGACCTCCGCGGCCGTCGTGGCGGGGGGCTCGCCGTGGCGGTTTGCGCTGGTGGTGGCGAGCGGCCCGGTGCGGCGGAGCAGCTCGAGGGCGATGGGGTGATCAGGGATGCGGACGCTCAGGGTGTCGCCGGTCCGGGGAATTCCCCAGCGACGCCGGCGTAGCCTGCAGACGATCGACAGGGCGCCGGGCCAGTACGCCCCGGCAAGCGCTCGCGCAACGGCGTTGAGCTCGACGTCGTCCTCGATAGCGGCGATGGTTGCGCTCAGGATCGTGAGCTCGAGGTCCGCCGGCCGTCGCTTGATCGCGTAGATGCGGTCGATTGCCGAGGTGTTCGCCGGATCGCAGGCCAGCCCGTAGACGGTTTCGGTGGGGATTGCCACCACGCCGCCACCGCGGATTGCCGCCACCGCGTCGTCGATGGTCACGGCACCTGAACGTCGACGACTCTGATCCGGCCGGCGAGGTCGGGTACTTCCGTGACGGTGGCACCTGGAAACGCCGCGCTGAACATGGCGCCGACCCATGCGGCTCGCCTCGGGTCGACCTCCAGCATCACGCGCGATGCGGTGATGTGGCCCTGCAGCGACGCGAGCAATGCCTGGTAGGCGTCGAGTCCGCGCTCTCCGCCGAGGAGCGCCGAGTGGGGTTCGAAGTCGCGAACGTCGCGGTCGACGGATTCCAGCTCGTCGGTGGTGACATATGGCGGGTTGCTGACTATGAGGTCGAAATGGCCGGAGAGCGAGTCGGCCCAGGAGCACGCCACGAACGTCACCGCGGCGTCGAGTCGCTGTGCGTTGGCGCGCGCCACCTCGAGGGCCGCGGGGCTGAGGTCGGTCGCGACGACCTCGATGCCCGGAGTCTCTGCAGCGAGCGTGATGGCGATGCAGCCGCTGCCCGTCCCGAGGTCGGCCACGCGCGTGCGTCCGTCGACGCGCTCACGAAGGACCGTCAGCGCGCGTTCTACGAGCGCCTCCGTCTCCGGTCGTGGGACGAGCACGTCGGGGGTAACCATGTATGAGCGGCCGTAGAACTCGCGGCTCCCGGTGATATACGCCACCGGCTCCCCCTTCCCGCGCCGTCGCACCAGCTCTCGGATCGCCGTCAGCTCATGCTCGTCGAGTGGCCGATCGAACTGCAGATAGAGGTCGAGCCGGCCGAGCGAGAGCGCCTGGGCGCACAGTAATTCGGAGTCGAGTCGCGCCGAGCTGCTCCCATGCTCGCCGAGGTAGGTGGTGCTCAAGCGGAGCACGTCGATGAGGGTGGGTGCGCCGGACGCCACCTCAGGCGTCGGGTCCCGGAGACTCGCCGTCGGGATCATGCTCGAGCAGGCGCCGAGCCTGGTCCTCGTTCGCCAGCGGCTCGATGAGCAGATCGAGGTCGCCGTCGAGAACGCGCGGCAGTTGATGCACGGTGAAGTCGATGCGGTGATCGGTCACCCGCGACTGGGGGAAGTTGTACGTGCGAATCTTCTCGCTCCGATCCCCGCTGCCGACCATCGACCGGCGCGTGGCCCGCAGCTCGGCTTCGCGCTTGGCCTGCGCGAGGTCGTAGAGCCGGGCGCGGAGCACGCGCATCGCCTTGGCTCGATTCTTGATCTGCGACTTCTCGTCCTGGATGGTGACCACGAGACCGCTTGGCAGGTGCGTGATGCGCACCGCCGAGTCGGTGGTGTTGACGCTCTGACCGCCGGGGCCGGTGCTGCGGTAGACATCGATCTTCAGCTCGTTCTCGTTGATTGCCACCTCGAGGTCATCTGCCTCCGGGAGCACCACGACGGATGCGGCCGACGTGTGGATGCGCCCCTGCGCCTCGGTCTCCGGCACACGCTGCACGCGGTGCACGCCGGACTCGAACTTGAGACGCGAGTAGGCGCCCTGACCGTGCACCTCGAACACGATTTCCTTGAAGCCGTGACCTGCGGTCTCGTTCCGGTCGAGCACCTCGATGTGCCATCGCTGGCGCTCTGCGTAGCGTGCGTACATCCTGAAGAGGTCGGCACCGAACAGGGCCGCCTCGTCACCGCCGGTGCCGGCGCGGATCTCGACAACGACATCGCGATCGTCGTTGGGATCCGAGGTGAGCAGCAGTGCGCGCAGCTTGTCGTAGTCCGCTTCGGCTGCGGCAAGCTGTTTCTGCTCCTCCTCCTCCGCCATCGCAACCATCTGCGGGTCGGCCTCGCTGCGCGCCATCTCAGCAGCCTCGCGAGCCGCGGCCTGTGCCTCGCGCCAGCGACGCGCCGCCTCCACGACCTCGCGCAGCTTCGCCTGCTCGCGCGAGAGCTGTTGCACCCGGTCGAGATCCTGATACGCATCGGGAGCGCTCAAAAGCTCCTCGAGTTCGACATACCGCGCCTCGAGCGCCGCAAGGCGCTGTTCGAACGCGCTCATCTCCGCGTCCGGCATCAGCGCATGCCCAGCGCCTCGTAGGCGACGACGTCACCGTGGCGCGCAGCATCGAGCGCAGCGATGGACACCTCGATCTGCGAGTCGTCAGGAACTCTGGTGCTGAGCAGCTGCGCGCCGAGGACTGGGGCGAGCGCAATCCTGCCGGCGACGGTCCCGCGAATCCGTATGAGCGCGCGGATGACCTCATACGACACTGCGGCGACGAGTGGGACGAGCGCGATCTGGCACACGAGCCGCACCGCGGTGGGTAGGAGTCCCAGGGGCGCGAAGACACCCACGCTGACCAGTGCCACCACCACGAGAAATCCGGTGCCACAGCGCGGATGCAGGCGGCTGGACGCACGCACGTGGTCGACATCGACAGAGCTGCCGGACTCGAGCGCATTGATGGCCATGTGCTCGGCCCCGTGATACTCGAACAGCCGGCGCACATTCGGGATCAACCCGATCAGGAGCAGATAGGCCACCAGGATGACCGCGCGGATCACGCCCTCGATGAGCACTGACGTGATCGATTGCGTGGCGTGGTGCAGCAGCCCGCCGAGCAACAGCGGCACGCCGATGAAGAGCGCCAGCGCGAACACCAGCGAGGCGATCATGGCGCCGCGGATCGCGCCCGTGCCGATCTCAGCCTCCTGTCCGAGCTGGACGACCGCCGACCACTGCAGCGCGCGCATGCCGAGGTGGATGGTCTCGTACAGCCCGGCGACCCCGCGCAGGAATGGACGGCGCCACACGCTCCGCGTGTAGACGCGCGACCGGAGGACATCGGTGCAGACGACGATCTCGCCGTCCGGACGCCGCGCCGCAACCGCGTAGTGGTCGCGGCCGCGCATCAGCACTCCTTCGATGACCGCCTGGCCGCCGTAGAAGAAGGTGCCCGGCGGCGCGCTCACGGCGTTCACCGCAACCGTGAGCAGGAGGTCGCGGCAGCGCTGGACGGACCTCATGAGCGGCATGCTACCCCGGCTCCGGCGCCACGTCGGGGCGCCCCCCGGATCAGTGCTTCTGGGCGCGCTCGGCGCGGCGACGGAAGCGCTCGACCTGACCGCCGGTGTCGACGATCCGCTGCGTGCCGGTGAAGAACGGGTGGCAGACCGAGCACACCTCTGTCTTCAGCTCAGACAGCGTGGATCCGGTCGTGAAGCTGTTGCCGCACAGGCAGTGGACTTCGGCGTCGACGTGGTACTCGGGATGGATTGCGGCTTTCATGGGCACTCTGATTCGCGGGAAAGGGACGAACTCACGATACCACGCCTGCCTGAGGCTCAATCCAGCGCCATCGCGACGGGTCGGGTGAAATTCCCGTGGGACACATTGGGGAGCCGCTCGACGAGGTGGCCGTAGGCGGCGGCGAGCCCGATGCCGTCGTCGGGGAGCAGCCCGCGCCTGCCCAACACCTCGACGAGCCAGTCGTGATCGCAGTTCAAGGAGCGCCACTGCATCTGGGCAGCTCCCATCTCGACCACCGCGTCGACGGTGCGATCCAGCTCGGTGGTCGAGTCGGTGATGCCCGGGAAGGTGAGCAGGTTGACGCACACCTGTCCGCCGGCGCGCGACATAACCCTGCCGCACTCGATGACGTCGTCGATCGAGTACCCGACCGGCCGGTAGTAGGCGCGAAACACGGGATCGCTGAATGAGATGGCGCTGATACGGACGCTGTTGCAGCCCGCGTCGATCAGGCGCTGGAGGATGTGGGGCCGGCTCCCGTTGGTATTGACGTGGATGGTCGCGGCGGGATGGGCCCGGCGGATCGATGCGACAGCGTCGGCGAGCACATCGTCTCGGGTCAGCGGCTCGCCCTCGCATCCCTGACCGAACGAGACGATGCCCGCATCGGCACCGCTCAGATGGAAGCCGGCCATCCCGGCGAGCTCGGCTGCGGTCGGCGCGAAGCGCATCCGCGGTTGTGGTGCGGGAGCTTCGCCGTCGGTCTGCAGGGAGATACAACCGAGGCAGTCAGCGTTGCATGCGGGCGATGCGGGCAGCGCGCCCTCGTAGCGACGAAGAAAGGTGTTCTGGGCGGTATAGCAGCGCAGTTCAGTGGCGCAGACCGCGAGGTGCTCGACCAGGCGGTTTCCGGGAAGCGCCTCGCGCGCGGCGTCGATCGCCTCGGGAAGCCCGCTGCCGGCGTATCGGCCCGGCTCCCACCAGCCGAAGCCGTCGGTATTGAGTGCTGCAACCCGGAGTTCGTCGTGGTGCTCCACGACCGCCGCATATCCATAGAGCGGGAGCCGGCGACTGTCGGGTAAGGGCCGGCTGGCGGGGAGGAGCGTACGCAGGTAGCCCACCGGCAGCACCGCGGCAATGGGGAGCAGATCTGCCTCCACATCGACGGGCCGGTTCTTGGCGTCGAGGGCGATGGCGCGTCGGCCGGGAAGGTGCATCAGCGTCGTGCCCTCGGGGAGGGGGATCAACTCCGACGCTTCCATCGGGGTGATCCGTCCGCCGGAGCGAGCTGCCGGACGGAAGCCTCCGAGCACTTCGAGTTCGCCGTCGGGGCGGGCGACTACTGGACGCATTGGTCGATTCTCCCCTTTGGGCGGGTTGCGACCGGTACGGCGAGCGGGCACGCGCGATTCGGCGCTCCTCGGCGCCGCGGTACTGGGGAATGAATTCAACAGTCCGGAGGGTGGGGACCCGACCGACCTCGTCGATTCCTCATTCGCCGCCGCTCACGACTTGACTTCCCATCTATGTGCGCCTACACTTACCGTAAGCTATGACTAACGCACCAGCGCTCACTGCCCTTGCCGACCCGACGCGACGAGCAATCTTCGAGCGTCTCGCCGATGGACCGATGGCGGTCGGGGCGATTGCCCGGGACCTCCCGGTGAGCCGGCCGGCGGTATCCCAACACCTCAAAGTGTTGAAGCTGGCGGGGCTGGTCAGCGACCGCCAGGATGCCAATCGCCGGCTCTACAGCCTCGACCCGCGCGGACTCGAGGAGGTTCGCTCGTACTTCGACCGCTTCTGGAACCAAGCGCTCCGATCGTTCAAGACAGCAGCCGAACAAAGTCAAAGGGAGACCCCATGACCGTCAAGGAAGCAGGCACATCCGTCCGCGCGTCAGTCCTGGTCGAGGCGCCGATCGACAGGGCTTTCAAGGTCTTCACCGAGGACATCACCTCGTGGTGGCCGCCGGACCACCACATCATCGAGGGGGAGATTGCCGGGATCGTCTTCGAGCCGCGGGTGGGCGGCCACGTGTACGACCGCACCACCGACGGCCGCGAGAGCCGCTGGGCGCGCGTCCTGGCATACGAGCCGCCGCACCGCGTCGTGTTCAGCTGGGACATCAGCAACCAGTGGCAGATCGAAAGCGACCCCGACAAGACCAGCGAGATCGAGGTGACGTTCGTGTCGGAAGGTCCGGCCCGGACTCGCGTGGAACTCGAACATCGGCACCTCAATCGCCACGGCGCGGGGTGGGAGACGCACCGCGATGCTGTCGGGTCGCAAGACGGATGGCAGAAGGGGTTGGACGCGTTTGCGAAGGCCGCTGCGGCTGCCTGACGAAGCACCTAGGACCGGCGAAGGCTCACGGGCGCGACGAAAGCGCCCGTGAGCCCACTCGCTCTCAGCAGACGGACCAGGTCGAGCCGTAGCCCTGATCTTGTAACGGATGGCTACCCTGGCACTGGGGCGTATGCGATTGCACTGCAAGCAGTGCCGAGCAGCTCCCTGCGCAGTCGCGGCGGCTCCTCGAGCCCGGAAGCTCAGCGGGAGTGGCGCTGACCCCCACCGACCAAAGCCACCGATCCCGCGCCAGCGGCGAAGAGCAGGCAGATCACCACTCCCACGAGCGATATCGTGGTGATCTGGCCGATCACCCCTGAGAGCAGCAGTCCGGCGATCACCAAGGCACCGATGCTCGTGCCGATGGTCATGAAGTAGGTCGAGGGCGTCACCCACGTCGTCCGCAACGTACCGCTCGCCGGCCTGGAGAACATCGCGAGCATGAAGAGGTCGGCGATGGGGAGCACCGCGGACCCGAGCGGCCCGGGCGGCGGGACCGGCGTGTCGGGCACCCTGGTCAAGAAGTTGGCCATGCCACCCAGGGTATTACGCGGCGGCGAGCTCGTCCGGGATCGCGGTGAGAACGTGACTTGCGCCGCCGCGGACCACGCGAATCACCATGAAGCGCTCGATGGGACCATCGACCATCAGGCGCTGGAGGTCCCGAGGGCTCTCGATCGGGCGGCTGTCGACCTCGATGATGATGTCGCCAGATCGAAGGCCCGCCGAGTCCGCCGGGCTGCCCTTGACCACCTCGACCACCTCGAGGCCCTGACGCCGTCCGAGCGCCCCCTCCCACCGAGGCGGGATCGGTCGCGACACGCCGGCGACGCCGAGGTGGGCGCGACGCACACGGCCGTCGCGCACCAGCGCTCCTATGATCCGCTGCGTCGTCGTGTTGATCGGCACGGCGAGTCCGAGACCGACCCCCGCGAGGGCCGTGTTGATCCCGACCACATGCCCGGCGGAGTCGGCGAGCGCTCCACCGGAGTTGCCCGGATTGAGCGCCGCATCCGTCTGGATCACGTCGTCGATGACCCGCACCTGGTCGCCCGAGCGCGCCGGGAGCGAGCGGCCGAGCGCGCTCACGACGCCGGCGGTGACGCTGCCGGCGAGGCCGAGCGGGTTGCCGATGGCAACGACCAGCTGGCCGACCTTGAGCGCGGCGGCGTCACCGAGGGTCGCCGGCTCGATATCGCCGTGCTCGGCGACCAGGACGGCCAGGTCGGAGAGCGTATCCCGCCCGCGGACGCGGAACCGGAGCCTCCGGCCGTCGGCGAGGTCGAGCCTGCCTCCGTCACCGCCGGCGACCACGTGCGCCGAGGTGACCAGGTAGCCGTCACGGGTGAGCGCGACCGCCGAGCCGCTGCCCGCCGGGGCCCCACGACCCCTGCCACGGGCGACGTTGACCGCCGCAACCGAGGGTGCCAGCGCCGCGGCGACCTGCGTCAGGGTGCGTGAGTAGGCGTCGAGCAGGTCGGCGTCGTCGACCGGGTCAGGAGGCGACATCCGGACCCTCTGCCCGGGCCTTCTGGACGGCGGTGAGGGCTCCGCGCAGGCTCTCGATCCAGTCGGACTGGTGCTGACCCACGAGGCGGACGCACCAGGCGAGTGCCTCGCTGCGGCTGCGCGCGACGCCTGCTTCGATGAGCGTGTCGAGCACGCGGCGGTCCTCGATGCGCAGCCGGGTCATGACCGGGACTCCGAGCGTCGTGAACAGCTCCTCGACGCCTCCGCAGCGGGCTCCCCAGGAGACCTTGCGACCGAAGAGGCGCTCCGCGTCGCGAGCCACGCGAACGCGGGCCTCGCGGGTCTCGCCGCGAAAACGGGCGATTCTGGCGCTGCGAGCGGCGGCCCTGGCGCCCTCCGCCGCGTCGGCAGGAAGCTCGGGCTCGTCGATGTCGCCGACGATCAGGATCTCGTCATTGTCCGAGGTGATGGTCGGAGCGGTGCGGTACAGCCCCTCGGGCAGGCGGCCGGCGAACCAGCCGGTGAGTTCGTCATCAGTCATCGTCGGGGCGGTATTTGTTTTCATGATTACATGATTACACAGACAGTCGTGGAGAGCAAATTGTGGGCTCTTTACGTACCCTCCTCCGCTCGCGGCATCGTGAACCGGAACAGCGATGCTCCGGTGAGGTTGTAGCGCCGGCGCGCGAAGAGATAGCAGATCCAGCCGATGACCGTGTTGAGCCCTTTGTCAGCCAGACGCTGCATCACCGATATGGCGGCCGCGATGTCGAAGCTGATTCCCAGCGCTACCAGGAGGCCAGCGGTGCTCGCCTCGACAGCGCCGAGGCCGCCCGGGGAGAAGCTCAACCAGGCTGCCCCCTGGGTGACCGCATAGACGAAGCCCGCGCTTGCCCAGGAAAGCTGCCCGGGCGCGACCGCCTGCGCAACCGTCCAGAGCAGGGTCACCGCCATCACCGCCTGGGCGACGCTGAGCGGCAGCCACTTGTAGGTGTCCGGGTGGCGGAACAGGACGCGCGTGTCGCGGTGCAACTCGTCGACCGCTGGGCGTACCCGTCGAAGCAACGGCACCTTCTCGACGATGCGGCGAACGCGCGTGTACAGCCCTTCGATGGTGAGGATCGCGACGATGGCGATGACAAACAACATCGGGACGACCACCGCGATGGCCACGTAGTGCAGACCGATCGCTTTCGGGAGCGCAAGCGCGAAGAGCATGAAGACGAAGAGCAGCTCCTGGACCGTCTCGGTTGCGACCACGGCGCCGAGGTGCACCCCTGCGGCCTTCGAGAGCAGCAGCGCCCGGGTCAGCTCTCCGAGCGGCAGGAGTGCCGTCGCCTGCCCGGTCTCGGTGAGAAAAACCGTGTCTCGCAACGGAAATCGGATGTGCAGTGCGCGGTTGAGCGTCCACCATCGCACCCCCTGGACGACGTAGAAGCCGACCCCGAGCACGACCACGACCGGGACGTACTCGAGGTTGAAACGTTCGAAGGCGACACCGATCTTGCGTGGGTCCGCATAGACCAGCAGCGCGGCGATGGCGCCGAGCGCGAAGAGCAGCGGGACATACGCCAACCAGCGTCGTCGCGCGCGACGCGGCGGGCGGCCCGCGTTGCCACCGTACCCACCCCGCGAGCCCTGCTCGTCGAGTTGCGCCGCCTCCGTCACCATCGGTCGATGGTATGCGCAACCAGTGTCACCGGGAGACTCCCGTCAATCCGGTGGCGAACCTCCGGGCCAGGGGAGGGCGGCGAACCCGATCGTGCCGGGGCCGGTGTGGGCTCCGAACATCGGGCTCAACGGGAGGTTCTCGCAGCGCACGGCGTGGACCGCGCCGACCAACTTCGTGGCCAGCTCCGCCGCCTCATCCGGGGCGTCGGCGTGAAAGATCATCAGCCACTGGGGCTCTGAGCCGAGCTCCTCCACCGCTGCGCGTTCGAGCTGCCGGATTGCTCCACCCGACGTCCGTGTGAGACCGACCCGGCCGGTGTCGCCACCATCAACCAGCCTGAACACCGGCCGGATCCGCAGCGTGTTGGAGATGCCTGCGAGCAGGGCCGGCACCCGGCCGCTTCGCGCGACGTAGGTGAGAGTGGCGAGCGCGCCGTACACGCGCACCTGGGAGCAGGCCTTGGTCACCGCGTCCTCCCAATCCGAAGCCGTGGCGCTCGAGGTCGACAGGTACGCCGCGCAGCGAGCGACCAGCGAGAACCCGGCCGCAGCGGTGCCGGTGTCGATGACGGTGACCCTGCGCCGCCCCTCCTCCGTGGCGAGCATGTCAGCGGCCAGGCTCGCGGTGGAGTGCATGCCGCTCCAACCCTCCGGAATGGTGAGACAGAGGATCGTCTCGGCCTCGGATCGCCGGAATGCCTCGAGATATGCCCCTGGGGACGGAGTCGCCGTGATCGTGGTCCCACCGCCACGCAACAACCGGTAGAAGTCCTCATAGGAGTCCGTCCTCCCCTCGTCGACGAACTCCCGGTCTCCGATGCCGATGCGCTGGGGCACCACCACGATGCCCCGCTCGAGGTTCTCCTCGAGCGCGGCGCCGCCGTCGACCACGAGCGCGCGATCTCCGAATGTCATCGACCACACCTAAGCCGCATCATTGGCGGCATCATGATCTCCCCGTGGGTCGTGGCGGCCTGGTGCCTCCTCGGCTACCTGGTCGGAGGGCTGCCGGTCGGCTGGCTGCTGGTGCGCTGGCAGCGCTTCGGGCTCGATCTGCGCAAGTTCGGGACCGGCAACATCGGCACCAGCAACGTCTACCGGCACGCGGGCATCGACGTCGCGATCGTGGTCGGGCCGCTCCAGTTCGCACAGGGGTTCGTCCCCGTGCTCGCGGCACGTCTCGTCGGATTCCCCATCGACGTCATGATGCTCGTCGGCGTGTGCGCGGTGGCGGGAAACGGTTGGCCCGTCTACATGCGCTTCAACGGCGGGCGCGGGGTCGCCGTGGCAACGGGCGCGGTCGCTGCGCTGTCCGTCGCCGGCTTGATCACGCTACTGATGTGCTATGCGTGGGGCGCGATTCGCGGCCGGATCGCGCTCGCGGTCCTCGCCGGCTTCGTGATCCTTCCGGTGGTGGTCTTCTTCTTCGCCGGGTCGAACGGCTGGATCCTCACGACCGGCTGCGTGGCCATGCTCGTGCTGCTGCTCTTGCGCCGTCTCGAGGGCCTTCCCAAGGATGCGCGCGTCTACGGACACTTCTGGCGGCGCGCGTACCAACGCCTCGTTTTCGATGAGCGCCCGGGGCGGCCGCTCATGGGACCGCGCACCGATCCGGGCGCGGAAACCCTGCGCCACTGAGCGGGCGCCGCACCGCTCAGTCCCGATAGACCTCGCCGAACGGGTACCACCACTCCGGGGCCCGCCGGATCGCGGCCTCCAGGCCGGTGGCGACCCGCTGCATCACCACCATGTCGGTGTCGCCGGGCGACAGCAGCACCGGTGCGTGGATGACGAGACGGTAGAGCCCCCCGATTCGCCAGCACTCAGCGGGCAGCACCGGCACCCCGGCCACCCGGCCGACCCACGACGCCGCGGTGCTGAACGCCACCTTGCCCCCGCAGAAGTCGACCAGCACCGTCTCGCCGCGGTCGGGAATGTCGCTGAGGATGGCGGCGAAGCGACCGCGCCGGACGGCGCGAATCAATCCGCGCGCCGCGTTCGAGGACGCCAGCACCTCCATGTCCTGGCGGCGTCGAGCCCAGGCGGCGATCCTGGTGACAAGGTCCGGCCCGACCGGCGCCATCACCGTGGTGATGCGCAGGCCGGAGGCGAGGCCGCACCCGGCGGCGACATCCCAGCTGCCGAAGTGAGCCAGCGCGAACACTCCTCCCCCACATTCCTCGATCGCCCGGTGCGCGTGCTCGAGGCCGTAGGCTCGAAAATGCTTGTGCATCCGGTGCGCGGGCACCCCGTACTGCCATACGAAGTCGACCGACGTTCGCGCGTAGTTGCGGAAGGAGCCCAGCGCTCTCCGGCGCGCCGCGCGCCGATCAAGGTTCGGGTCGAGGCGCTGATGGTTCGAGGCGCAGCGCTCGCGACCGGCTCGCGAGGCTGAGTAGATGCACGTACCGATGAGGTCGGCGAGCGCATAGCGACCGGTTCCGAGCGCGCGCAACCCCAGGCTCGCCGCCCAGAGGCCGGCGCGCAGCGATCGCGGCGGTGGCTCGAGCAATGCCGCCGCAGACGATCGACCCGCTGTCAAAGCACCTTGGGAGCCTGATCGGGTTGGAGCGCGACGTGGTGCTGGGCGGTGATCTCGCGCACCGTTCCGCTCTGAGCGCGCATCACCAGGCTGTGGGTCTCGGCCCACCAGTTGTGGTACCGCACCCCGCGGAGCAGGCCCCCGCCGCTGATGCCGGTCACGGCGATGCTGACCTCGCGACCGGGCACGAGCTGTTCCATGCTCAATGACGCCTCCGGGTCGAACCCGGCGAGCCGCATCGCGGCGGCCTCATCCTCGTGGCGAACCCACGGACGGCACTGGAGCTCGCCTCCGAGGCAGCGCATGGCACACGCGGCGACGATCGCCTCGCGGGTCCCACCCGACCCGATCATCACGTCGATGCCGGACCCCGGCCATGCTGCCATCATCGCGAGCCCGACGTCGCCGTCGCTCACGATCGCGACCCGGGCACCCAGGGCGCGCAGGCGCTCGAGCAATGCCTGGTGCCGGGGCCGGTCGAGGAGCACCACGGTGATGTCCTGGACCTGCACGTTCATCGCGAAGGCGACGCGGCGGAGGTTGTTCTCCGGCGTGTCGTTGATGTCGACGGCGCCGCGCGCCTGCGGCCCGACCGCGATCTTGTGCATGTAGGCGACTGGCGGCGGGAGCAGGATGCCACCGGTCTCGGCGGCGACCGCAACGCTGAGCGCCTGGCTGAGCCCGCCCGCGACCAGGCTGATGCCGTCGACGGGGAGCACGGCGAGGTCGACGCGATCGCGCCCACCGCCGATGGTCCGGCCGGCGACGAGACGGTTGTTGGAGCCTTCGGGACCGATGACGATGCGGCCCTCGAAGGGCATTCCCGTCAGCGCGTCCTCCATCGACGTCTGACCCGCGTCACGGGTGCCGCTCTTGTCACCTCGGCCCAGCCAGCGACCCACCGTGAGGGCCGCCGCCTCGGTCGCGCGAAGCAACTCGAGGCCGCGGTTGCGACCCCGTGAAACCCTCGCCGCGGTGGTGGATCGCGCAGCCGTGCTCATCGGCTTGCAGCGTAGCGATCCGCGACCGCTACATGATCCCGACGAGCGCCATTCCCGGAACGTCCGCCGTGAGCCGGGTGATCGCGAAGGTGGCCGGGTTCACCGCAACCAGCCAGTTGTCGGACCCGTGATTGCGCTCCAGCTGGCCGTAGATCGACCCGTCGGGCGCCCAGGCTGCCGGCGTGAAATCGCCGACGTTCGCGCTGATCGCGGCGCCGTTTGCGACCGTGAGTGCATGGAGGGTCGGGGTGAGCGTGGCGCCGCAGCTGTCCTGGCTGATCGGAATGGTCTCGTAGGCGACTGTGCCGGCGGTCGGCGAGAACACGGCGTTACCGGCCACGTTGGCGCCTGACATGGGGTACGTGTGCGTAACGCCGCCGGTCGCGATGCGAATCGCGTCGGTGCCGCCGGTTGTGTTGCTCGCGAAGCAGACCGCTTCGAGACCCGATCCGACGTTGCTCAGGGGGCATGCCGTGTCGGCGGTGAGTGTGGTTACGGTCTTTGTGGCGGGGTTGATGGTGGCCGAGAACGCGGACTGCATCTGCATGTCGAAGGAGCCACAGCCGCAACCGCCCGTCGGCACGCGTGCGAAGGTGATGCCGGGCGCCGTCCAGCTGATCAGGTAGTAATCCCAGGACTGGGGCGCATCGGACGCCGGATGGTTGGGGTCGGAGACGCGGTCGGCGACGACCTCAGGTGGCTTACCCGGGTGGATAACAACGATCTTGTTCACCGCCACGCCATCCGCCGCCATGTCGGATGTCGCGTACGCGTACGACGCGCCGTCCGGGGCGATCACGACGCCGTTGGCGTCGCTCGGCACCGGCCCGAGCGAGCGCACCGCGCCGGAGAGCGTGAGCTCGTGCTCGGCGCCGCCCTGTGTCCAGTAGGCGCCGTTCGCCCCAGTCCTGGTCAGCCATGGCTCCGGCGGCGAGATCTCGGTCCTGGCGACCACGGCGCCGGAGGCGGCGAGGATCTCCAGCCACTCCTTGCCGGCGCCGATCGAGACGGTGGCGACGATGTGAGTCACCGGGGGCGGCGACGCCGTGGCCGCCGGGGCTGTCGGCGAAGGAGTCGGGACGGCAGGCGCTGTTCCGTTCAGCCGCACGAGGTGCGGGGCGGCGTCCGGACCCCCGAGGGAGTTGGTGGTCGTGCGCAAGGTGATCGCGGAGACGGCCCCGCAGCCGGTCAGCACCAGCAACAGGGCTGGAAGGGTCAATACCGCGCGGGTCGGGATCATCGAGCGAGCCTCCGTCCGTCATCTGGTCGAATGACGGTGCAACGGAGCGCAATGGGCGCGGTTTCGCGTAACGAATCGCCCGGTCAGGCGTTGTGCGCCGGTTCAGACCGCCGTAGGTGACTCGGCGGGGACCGCCGCTGCGGATGCGGCGGCGGTCGTGACGCCGTCGACGTTGATGCCCTTGGTGGCGGCAACCATGAACGCACGGAAGAGCGGGTGTGGCCGGCCGGGGCGGGAACGGAACTCGGGATGGAACTGCGACCCAACAAAGAACGGGTGGTCGCGGAGCTCGATGATCTCGACCAGGCGGCCGTTCGGCGAGCTGCCCGAGAACACCACGCCAGCATCCGCAAGCAGTTCGCGATAGTGATTGTTGAACTCGAAGCGGTGACGATGACGCTCGTACACCACCGGCTCACCGTAGGCCTCGGCCGCGCGCGTCCCGGGAGTGAGCTTGCAGGGGTACACGCCGAGACGCATGGTCCCGCCCTTCTCCTCGATGTCGCGCTGCTCGGGCAGGAGGTCGATGACGGGGTGCGACGTGAACGCGTTGAACTCCGTCGAGTTCGCGTCAGAAGCGTCGAGAACCTCCCGAGCGATGTCCACGACGGCGCACTGCATTCCCAGACAGAGCCCCAGATATGGCACCGAGTGCTGTCGCGCGAACCTCGAGGCGAGCACCTTTCCCTCGATGCCGCGATGACCGAAGCCACCGGGCACCACGATGCCGTCGACATCCGCGAGCGGGCTCATGTCCTCGTCGAGGTGCTCGCTGTTGACCCAGACGAGCTGTAGATCCGCTCCGCACTGGACGGCCGCATGGCGCAGTGACTCGATGACGCTGATGTACGCGTCTGGCATCTCGACGTACTTGCCGACCAGGGCGATGCGGACGCTCGGCTTGGGTGCCGCGATCCGGTCGCAGAGATCCTGCCACTCGGTGAGATCCGGAGCGGTGACGCTGAGCCCGAAGAGCTGCACGATGTACTCACCGAGCCCGGCCTCCTCGAGCATCAGCGGAACTTGATAGATCGAGCTTGCGTCCGGAACGTTGATCACGGCGCGAATGTCGACGTCGCCGAAGAGGGCGATCTTCTCCTTGAGCGGCTGGCCGATCGGCTTTTCGCTGCGGGCGATGATCGCGTCCGGCTGGATGCCGATCGAGCGCAACTGGTTCACCGAGTGCTGCGTCGGCTTGCTCTTGAACTCCTCACTCGCATTGACGTACGGAACCAGGGTGAGGTGCACGTAGCAGACGTTGTTGCGTCCGACGTCATTCTTCATCTGCCGGATCGCCTCGAGGAACGGCAGCGACTCGATGTCGCCGACGGTCCCGCCGACCTCGACGATCACCACGTCGGGTTGGGGGAGCTCGTTTTCGGCGACGCGCAGCACGCGATGCTTGATCTCGTTGGTGATGTGCGGGATCACCTGCACGGTGCCACCGAGGTAGTCACCTCGACGCTCCTTGGCAATCACCGACGCGTAGATCTTTCCGGTGGTGACGTTGCTCGCCTTGCTGAGCGCGACGTCGACGAAGCGCTCGTAGTGGCCGAGGTCGAGATCGGTCTCGGCGCCGTCATCGGTGACGAACACCTCACCGTGCTGGTACGGCGACATCGTGCCCGGATCGACGTTGAGATACGGATCGAGCTTCTGCATCCCGACGTGCAGGCCGCGCG
>DAITPY010000014.1:0-42953 GCA_036833315.1 Candidatus Dormiibacterota bacterium | reverse complement strand
GCCGGCTGGTCACTTCGTCAGGTCGGCCCAACCTACATTTGCGGATTGACGGGCACCACATCATTCACTGGTCGGACGGCGGGCCCACCGAGCTCGAGAATCTCGTCTCCCTGTGCCGGCCGCACCACCGCGCGGTGCACGAGCAGGGGTGGCGCATCCACATCGCTGACGGAAGTGCCGTCGTGGAGCCGCCACCCTGACGACAGTGCGACGCGGCCAGCATGTCGTGCGATATCCCACCTCAAGGGCGGCCACCATGTGCTGAAACCGCACACTTCTCCCTCCGCCAAAACCCCTTAGCGAGTAAGGGGTTTTGTCCCGCGCCGGTCAGCCGAAGTAATCGATGAGGACCGGCGCCAGGACCGCAGGGTCGGCCGCGTGCGGCTGGCCCTCGAGCACCATTTGGGTCGCACCCGGGATGGCGCCGACGACCGCGTCGATTGAGGCTGCAGCCCACTCGGGGCTGGCGCCGCCGTAGAGGCCGAGGGTGGGAGCGGTGATCTTCGCCAAGCGGTCGACGGGGACGCGGCTGTCCCCAACCAAGGCGAGGTCATACGGAAGGGTGTGGGCCACCGCTTCCAGGCCGGCGAACCAGGGTTGCGTCTTCATGGCCGGGTCGAACGGGACGCCGGTGCTGCGGATGAAGATCTCCACCGCCGTGCCCCGGTCGCCTGCGTCGAGGGCAGCCTCTATCTCCCGCATCGTGGCGCTTCCCGTCTCCGCATTGCCCGTGAGGTAGGGCGGCTCGTTAATGGCGAGGCGGATGACTGCGGCGCCGTCTGCCGCGGCCTCCAGCGAGAGCACGGCTCCAGAGGAGTGGCCGAAGACCATCGCCGCACCACCGACGGCATCGATGAGCGCCTTGAGGTCCTCCACCTCGCGCGCCGGGGCATAGGGCGGGGTGTCGGTGCTGTCCCCACGACCGCGACGGTCGAAGGTGACGACCGAGAACTGCTCCGCGAGGAGGGGGACCAACGCGTCAGCCGAGTGCCGGTTGTTCAGCGCACCGCCGGCGAGGATCAGGACCGGGCCGTCGCCGGTGCGTTCGTACGCGATCTTGGTTCCGTCTGCAGAGCGTGCTCCATCGACCATGAGTACTCCTCGGTCCGTGATCTGATCTACCCCCCGCGCAGCTTAAGACGATCAGTCGTCGCGAGCACTTGCCCCAAGACGCTGATGGCCAATCCCTCCTCCACGTCGCCCTTCGCGGTTTGACGCGATGCCGCGGGGATGCCACAGTCCCCGGATGCCCACAGTCGAACGCGCCCGGCTCGCCTCCCTCATCGAGCGCGAGCGGGGCTCATACGCGGCCGCCCACCCCAAGTCGGCTGCGCTCTTCAGGGCCGCCGACCACCTCTTCGGGCGCGTGCCGATGACCTGGATGGCCAAATGGAGCGGCGGATTCCCGCTCTACCACGAGCGTGCCTTCGGCAACCGCATCGTCGACGTCGACGGGCGTGAGTACGTCGACTTCGCGCTGGGGGACACGGGGGCGATGGCCGGACATAGCCCGGAGGCGGTGGTTGATGCTGTTGCCGAGCGTCTCGACCGCCAGGGTGGCGCCACCACGATGCTGCCGACCGCCGACGGTGAATGGGTCGGTGCCGAGCTGACCCGGCGCTTCGGGCTGCCGCTGTGGTCGTTCACGCTGACGGCAACCGACGCCAACCGCTGGGCGATCCGGCTTGCCCGGCTTGCGACCGGGCGGCCGAAGATCCTCACGTTCGCCTACTGCTACCACGGCTCGGTGGACGAGACCTTCGCCGTTCCCGGGCCCCGGGGAGAGGCTGTGTCGAGGGCCGGCAACGCCGGGGCACCGGTCCCACTGCACGTGACCACCCGGGTGGCGGAGTTCAACGACCTCGACTCAGTAGCAGCCCAGCTCGCCCATGGCGACGTGGCCGCGATCCTGACTGAGCCCGCTCTGACCAACATCGGGATCGTCCTTCCCGAACCGGGGTTCATGGAAGGCCTGCGCGAACTGGCCTCACAGCATGGGACGCTGCTGGTGATCGACGAGACACACACCTTCTCGGCGGGGCCAGGGGGCGCGACCCAGCTCTGGGGTCTACGGCCGGACATGCTCGTGATCGGCAAGAGCATCGGCGGCGGCATCCCCACCGGTGCGTACGGCATCAGCCACGACGTCGCGCGCATGGTCGAAGCGCACCACGAGGCCGACCTCATCGATGTCGGTGGCGTCGGCGGCACCCTGGCCGGCAACGCGCTCTCGGTCGCCGCGATGCGGGCCGCGCTCGAGCAGGTGCTGACCGACGAGGCGTTCGCCCATATGGTCGACACCGCCACAATGTTCACGCGCGGGGTGCAGGAAACAATCGACCGCACCGGAGTGCCATGGTCGATCAGCCAGCTGGGTGCTCGCTCGGAGTACCGCTTCGCGTCACCCGCCCCGCGCGACGGCAGTTCATCGGCAGCCGCCGGCGACGAAGAGCTCGATGAGTATCTCCACCTCTACATGGTCAACAGAGGCGTCCTGATCACGCCGTTCCACAACATGGCACTGATGTGCCCAGTCACCTCACACGCCGACGTGCAGCTGCACACAAGGTTGTTCGCAGACGCCGTTGACGAGCTCGTCGGCAGCCCGAGCCGCTGATGCAGAGAGAGCAAAACGAGTCACTGATCGCGGTGCCTGCAGCCTTCTCGCTGGCTGGACGGGTGGCGCTTGTGACCGGAGCCGGCTCGGCTGCAGGTATCGGGTTCGCGACAGCCCGGCTGCTCTCCGAACTCGGCGCCGCGGTGGCGTTGACTGCCACTACGGATCGGGCTCACGAACGCGCCGCCGAGCTGGTCGCAGCGGGCGTCCCGGCAGTCGGCGTGATCGCCGACCTCACAGACGAGGAGCAGGTGCGGCGCGCCGTCGCCGAAGTCACTGCAGCGCTCGGCGCGCCGTCGGTGCTTGTCAACAATGCCGGCATGACGAGCACGTCGCTCCCCGCGCTGTCCGTCGACGCGCAAGGTGGGTCAGAGTCCGGCACGCTGGCCGATCTCTCACCGGAGCAGTGGCACCTGTCGCTGCAACGAAATCTCGACACAGCATACTTGACGACGCGCGCGGTCCTTCCGATCATGCTCGCCGGCGGCTGGGGCCGCGTCGTGATGGTCTCTTCAATCACGGGCCCGATCATGGCGATGCGAGCGGAGATTGCATACGCGGCAGCCAAAGCCGGCATGGTGGGGTTGGCGCGGGCGATCGCCGTCGACAGTGCGCAAGCAGGCGTGACCGTCAACGCTGTCGCGCCCGGATGGATCGCGACCGCGAGCCAGACAGCCCACGAGGTGCGCCAGGGTCAGCACACCCCAATCGGACGCAGCGCCCGGGCCGATGAAGTCGCCGCGGTCATAGCATTCCTGTGCACGCCTGGAGCGTCGTACATCACTGGGCAATGTCTGGTGGTCGACGGAGGCAACTCCATCGCGGAAGAGCGGACGTGAGCGGAGCGGTTGGTTACGAACGGCCAGCGGTCAGGACGGAGGCCGCATGGATGGGCGGCCTCGGGTGGACAGGAGCACGTAGACCAGTCCCAAGATGCCGAACACGAACCCGATCAAGAACCCCGTGAGCCATTGCCCACCGCGATCCTTCCAGAGCGACGCGCACCAGAGCCCGAAGAGCACGGAGACGACGCCGTACCCCGCGTAGATCGATTCGGGAGTGTTCACGTCTCCTTCTTGAGTCCCGGCGCCTCAGCCGGGTCGCGACAGAAGCCATTGTGGCTCGCTGGCCTACGATCCGCCTACCCTGGTTGAATGCCGAGACCTATCGCGGACGGCCGGCCGATTCGCTGGGGAATCCTCGGCGCGGGCAGCATCGCCGACACCTTCAGCAGCGACATCAACTTGACCGCCGGCAACGTCGTCACCGCTGTTGCGGCCCGGGACGCAGATCGCGCCGCAGGTTTTGCCGCCCGGCACGCAGCTGCGCGGAGTTACGGCGACTACGGCGCGCTCGTCAACGATGACGAGATCGACGTCGTCTACATCGCCACCACGCACCCCTACCACCGTGCGCACGCTCTGCTCGCGATCGAAGCCGGCAAATCCGTGCTCATCGAGAAGCCCGTCTGCCTGAATGCCGGCGACGCCCGCGAGGTCTTCGCTGCCGCGGCACAGGCCGATGTGTTCGCGATGGAGGCGATGTGGACCCGCACCAACCCGCTGATCCGTACCGCGCAGCAACTGATCGCCGACGGGGCGATCGGCGAGGTGCGCGGCGTGCGCAGTGAGTTCGGACTCGGCGTCGCCTTCGACCCTGCGGACCGGCTCTACGATCTCGACAACGGCGGCGGCGCCCTCCTCGACCTCGGCATCTATCCAGCCACCTTCGCCTACGTCTTTCTCGGACCGCCGGACGAGGTCCGCACCGTGGGCACGCTCGCACCGACCGGGGCCGATGAGACGGTCGCGATGCAGTGGGTCTACCAGGGGCGACCGGGAGCACAGCTCTGGGCATCGGTGCCGATCGCCGCTCCCAACGATGCGGCCGTGCTCGGCACCCAAGGGTGGATCTCGTTCTTGCCGAAAGCCCACCGGCCCAGCGGGCTGATCATCCACAACGCGGCAGGCGAGCACCGCATCGACGACCCAATCGCTGGACGGGGTCATGGCTACGGACCAGAGATCGACGAGGTCGCTCGCTGCCTTCGCGCCGGACTCCGCGAGAGCCCACTGATCCCGCATGCCGGGACGATTGCTATCCTCGAAGTCCTCGACGGCGCCCGCGCCACGCTCGGCGTCATCTACCCGGGCGAGCGGTGACCTGTGCTGAACCAGTCACGGTCGCGGCACCGTCCGTCGCACGCCGCGCGCCTGGTGGGGCCTTCGTGTCGAGAATGAGCGGTGGTTGTCAAAGTCTGCTGCCCGACGTGCTGGAAGTGGTCCGAGCTCGGAGCGGTCATGTCGTGCAAGCGTTGCGGGACACCGCTGCTCCTGCCCGACGGCCGGCGCGCCGACGAGGTTGCGGCGCTGCCACCACATGTTGATGTCCCCGCGCTGCCAGAGCCTCCACCGCTGGAGCTCGAACCAGTCGGATGGGCGGTGCGTGCCCGCTGAGTGGCTACGCTAGTGGCGCCGTGAGCGCGGTCAGCTTCGACATTGCCAGGGGGTCAGGATCGTGAGCACGTTCGGAGGGCCGGAGCCACCGCCGAACCCGCCGCTCGCACCTCCGCCATCCGCATCTCCGCCGTTGGAGCCTCCGCCGTATGCGCCGCCGCCAGATGTGCCGCCGCAGTTCGGACCTTCCGCACCGCTGTCCGAAGCCGATGCCGTACCGGAGGCGCGAGCTGAACACTCGAGGGCCTTCCGTGCCCTCGCCGGTGGCGGCATCGCCGTCCTGGTGGCCGGAGGCGTTGCGGCGGCAGTCCTCGCATTCGGCTTCCTTCGCGGCAGCGCCGACTCGATGGTGTCGTTCGCCCCAAGTGACACGGCTGTCTATGTCAACCTGAATCTCGACCCGTCTGGCGGACAGAAGCTTGCCCTCAACACCATCCTGGGGAAGTTCCCCGGATTGTCGGGCGGCTCACGTGACTCCACGATCAACGGCTGGCTCGACACCGGCTTGCGGTCGTCGGGTCTCTCGCATGGAGACGTGCGCACGTGGCTGGGCTCGCAAGTTTCACTGATCGTGCTGCGGAGTTCAGCCGGCACGATCCCCGCAGAGGTGTCGTTGATCGCGAGCACCAACGACTCGGCCGCCCAGGCAATGTTCGCCAAGTTCAAGTCCGGGCCGGTGGGGCACGCACAGCGCTGGACGACGGCGACGTACGACGGCGTCACCCTGAATGCAGCCCAGGACTCCTCGGGCGGGACAACGGTGTGGGCGATCACCGCTCACACGGTCATTGTCGGAACATCGGAAACGGCCGTCGACGAAGTGATCGACACCTCGCAGGGCAAGGATGCGAACCTCGCCTCGCAGACCGACTACACAGCCGTGCAGGCTCGTATCCCGAGCGACCGTATCGCCTTCCTGTACCTCGACATGCCGCATCTCGGTGCGCTGATCCCCTCGACTGCTGTGGCCGGCGTGTCGGGGTCGTTGCGCGGCTACCAGGGCATCGGTGAAGCGGTGGTGGCGTCGTCCTCGGGGATCAGCGTTTCGGGCACCATCGACTTCGACGCCGCCAAGCTCAGCGCGGCTGCGCGCGCAACCCTCGGGGTCGCGGCCCACACCAACGGTGCACTCGCTTATGTGCCGGGACGCGCCTTCGGCTTTGTCACCCTCGTGGGACTGCCACAATTGCTGAAGAGCGTTGTTTCACTCGCCGGTTCGAGCCTTGGCGCGTCCGGAAGTGACGCGCTGAACCAGCTTGGCATCACCGGATCATCGGGCATCATCAGCCACCTCACCGGCGACGCGGGCATCGAGGTCGATCAGCTGCCTGGCGCCAGCGTGCCGTCGGGCGCGTTGCTGCTCGCCACCGACGGATCCACGGCGCTGCAGAACTTCCTCGATCAGCTAGCAAATACGCTGTGCACGGCAGCACAGGGATGCGGCTCGTCGACGGCGACTCGACAGACCTATCAGGGCGTGGCCATCTCCACCATCACCATCCGCGGAGCCGACAGCTCGCAACTCAGCCCCTCGTGGGCGATGGTCAACGGCTGGGCGATCGTCGCCTCAACGCCTGCCGAGGTGCGTGCAGTCATCGATGCCAAGCGGGGCAGCAACATCACCACCTCTCCGCAGTACCAGGCCATCGCCGGCAAGGTCGACACCACCAACAACGGGATGTTCTACCTGAACGTGCGCACACTGATCGCCGCTGTCCGTGCGGTCCTCCCAGCGGATATCCGCGCAACCTATGACCAACAGATCGCTCCGTATGTGACGCCGGTGCAGGCGATCGGGGCCAGTTCGCGCTCGTACAGCGACCACATCGCCACTTCGGAGTTCGTGCTCATTCGCTAGCCGATCGTGGCAAGCGTCGCTGGAGCGACCTACCCGGCGGGGGCATCATGGTGTCGGCCATGGGAGACGAGCCGCCGGGACAGCCACCCAGAAGCAGATGGACGATCGCGGCCGCCTTGGCGGTGCTGATCGCTATCACCGGTGGCGTCGGCGCGGTCGTCGCCATCCTGCAGCGGCCACCCACCTTATCGCTGCCACGACCGACGCCAACCGGGACGCCGTTCCCGTTCCCAAATCCCCCTCCCGCGCCGGTTCCAGGCGGCCCGGTGCTCGGATTCGGATTCAGCGCCGCGGACGACCCGGCCGCACACCAAGTGCTTGTCTTCGGTGGGGTCGACAGCTATGACACCAGCTGGCTGTGGGACGGTAGTAAGTGGTCGCTCGCGAGACCCTTGCTCAGCCCCCCTGGCCGCTTTGGTGCAGCCGCAGCCTATGACCCCGCCACCCGGCAGGTGCTGCTCTTTGGAGGTCGACTGGCCCCGGGCCAGATCGAGAACGACACCTGGGCCTGGAATGGAACCAACTGGAGCGAGCTCAACACCGGCGCTGGTGGTCCTCCCGCCGGCGAGGGTGCGTTGATGACGTGGGACGACGCGACGCGGCAGATGGTTCTTGTCACCTCGTTTGCGTTCGACGCGAAGAAGACGTGGGTGTGGGCAGGGGCGCACTGGGTGCCGCGCCCGAATCGTGACCTGCCCGCAGGCGCGTTCGGCGGTGGAATGTCATTCGACCCGGTATCGCGCACCCTCCTCTTCGTGAGTCCCACTCCGCGCAATGGCGCAGGCACGTCGACATGGCTGTGGGATGCGACCGGCTGGCGTGAGACACGCGCCACCATCGCGGCCGCCGGCTGCGGAGTCGCGCTGGACCCAACGAGCGGGCGCCTATTGCTCTGCGCCACCACGCCCGGAGCGCCTGCGGCGCAGTTGTGGAGCTGGACCGGAGTCGCCTGGAGCCGGCTGCGCGACTCACAGCTGCCAATCCAACCCGAAGCTGAGACGACGGATTTCGATCACGGTCAGCTCCTCATCTTCGGCTCGCTCACCCAGTCGAATCAGGGCTCCCCGCAACCGCTCGAGGTGTGGGGGTGGAGCGGCCATGGCTGGCAGCGGATAGACGCCGGCGCGGGGTGAGCCACAACCACTGAGAGCGTCGGGATGCGGAGGCCCCGGACGCGCCGACCTACCCTATCTGCGGCCGCGGGCGTCCCGCGATCCTGTGCCGGCGGAGCGGACGGCGGACTATACTGATCGAGTGATCAAGTCAAACGATCAGGTTACTGGAGTGGCAAAGCCCGAAGGTGAAGGGCGTCGACCCGGTCGCTCCCGTGCGACCACCCGGCTCGGACCCTCGGCGACGCCCGGGACCCGTCACTCGACCGCAAGCAGATCCACGCCGCGCCGGCGTCGCAACGAGGCGGGGGACGAGATGCGCGCACGCATCGTCGACGCAGCGCTGCACACGCTCATCAGCGGGGGCTACGCGGCAACGTCGGTCCGTTCTATCGCGGCAACCGGCGGCTTCAGTCCGGCGCTGGTCTTCTACCACTTCGGCAGCGTTGATGCGCTGCTCTTGACAGTGCTCGACCGAGTGAGCACCGACCGTCTCGCTCGATACGAGGCGCGGCTGGAACACGTCTCGAATCTGCGCTCGCTCGGAGCCGCAATGGAGGAGTTGTACGCGGAGGATCTCCGCCTCGGACAGCTCACCGCCGTGCAGGAGATCGTCGGAGCGATGGCGTTCGACCCCGTGCTCGGTGCGGACATCAGCACCAGGATGCACCCCTGGATGACGTTCGCCGAGCGGCTCGCAGCCCGCATCATCGCCGGGTCACCACTCGCGGGGTTCGTCGATCCCGCAGTGATCGGTTCGGCGGTCGTGGCCCTCTACATGGGACTCGAGATCGTCGCGCGGATGCGCGGCGGCGACAGCAGCGGGTCGAGCGCGCTGATGACGACTCTGGTCGAGGCGGCACCCTGGATCGATCAGCTGCTCGGCAAAGCTCCTCGCGGGCAGCGGCGTCCGACTGCGCCGGTCGCGATCGAATGATGAGGAAGACCAGCGCGGCTGTCCTGTTGATGACGGCGACCGGTGCCGCCATCTACGTCACGGTTGTTCTCGAAGTCCATCGCCATCAACCCGTGTACGCCATGCCCGTCGCGGTCGTGTTCGTAGCCGGCGTCTGCGTCGCCCTCACGGCCGCCGGAGGACTCATCGCACTGCGAGCCGGCCAGCTGGCACCGTGGCTCGCGCCGGCCGCTGCCGCCATGTTCGTCTACGGGTTTTTCGTCGCGGGCACCTTGATAGTGCTTCCGGCGGTTGTGCTTGTCCTGCTCGTACTCCGCAGCACACAATCCCGCCGCGGACGTCAGCGCGAGCCACTGAACGTGAGTGCAGCCGGGCTGCTCACGCTCGGGCTCGTTCCCCTGAGCCTACTTGCACTCTTCGATCAACCTGTCGTCACGTGTTTTCCCGGCGGTGTCTCCACGGCACCCCCGATCTGGACGTCGTTTCAGTCAAGCAGTGGGCAGAGCGGTGCGTCGAGCTCGTCGTTGACGCCGCCGGCTTCAACCGGCACCCTGACCGCAGGCGGCGTCACCTACACCTTCACCTGCCGAGGCTCGCAGCTAGTCCATTTCGCGTCGGGGTGAACCTGCGCGGAGAGGATCAATCACACCTGCTTCCTGAAACCCCTTCAGTCGAAGTTGACAGGAGTCGCACGCCCCGCATGGCGTCCCGTCTGCATCGGGATCGTAGCAGCTACTCGTCATACCAAAGTCCACGCCCAGCTCGAGGCCGCGACGAATGATGTCCGCCTTCGACATCGCGAGCAGCGGCGTATGGATCCTGATGCTGGACGTTCCCTCCACCGCGACCTTGACGGCGAGATTCGCCATGCGCTGGTACGCCTCGATGTACTCCGGTCTGCAGTCTGGATAGCCGCTGTAGTCCAGCGCGTTGACGCCGATGAAGATGTCCGCAGCGCCCAGCACCTCCGCCCACGCCAGCGCAAACGACAGGAAGATGGTGTTGCGCGCCGGGACGTACGTAATTGGGATCCCGTCCCCCATCGCGTCCAGCGGTCGATGCTTGGGCACATCGATGTCGCTGGTGAGCGCCGAGCCACCGACCATGCGCAAGTCCATCGTCGCGATCACATGATCACTCGCACCGAGGGCTGCGGCGACGCGCCGTGCGGCCTCGAGCTCATAGGCGTGACGCTGACCGTACTCGAAGCTCAGCGCGTACGTATCGAATCCCTCGGCTCGTGCGATGGCGAGGGTCGTTGTCGAGTCGAGACCGCCGCTCAGCAGCACGACAGCGCGTGCAGTCGTAATCATCAATGTCGTGGTGCGACGGCTATTGCGCGTACGGTCGGTCGCCGCCCACGCGGAACTGCGCCACCGCGCCGGCGATGCGCTCTTCGAGGAACTGATAGAAGAGTCTCCGCTGCGCGAGGTCGATGGCCACATCGACCTCTTCGCCCATGCGGCGCCGCGCGATCCATGGAGGGATCCCTTGGGCGACCATCTCACTCCCCACGCTGATGCGCACCATCGCGTCGTCCTCCTCGGAGACGTGGATGGTCAGCTTGAGCACCAGGCCGGTGCTTTCAACCAGCCTCCAGCTGCGCTCCCATCGGAGGTTCCGTTTGCTGTCCCGGGTGAGCCGGACGGCCTCGTCGACCACGACCGACTCACCTGGGCGCGCGGCGGCGGTGAGCTGAGCGCGGATGTGCTGGTCGAGGTCTCGTGAGATCCAGTTGACCAGCGAGGGGGTTCGGTCGTCGAGGTCCGGGTGCGCGTTGGGATCAGCCGCGAGGTCACCCAGCGCCTGCACGGTCCCCGCGTGACGCCGGCAATAGGTCGCGCCGTACAGCGTTGCCCCGTGATCGGGACAGAATGCCGTCTGGCACATCCGTCCCCGGCGGTCGCGATAATTGCAGGGCAGGGCCGTGTCATTGGAGCAGCCTGGGGCACTACAGGTGATCCCGGTCGAGACCTGTTTCGAACGTGAGCCGGATTCCCCGCCCCGGCGGCGGAACAGACTGCTCATCAACGATGCTCCACTGGGGTGCCATCCTACCCCGGGTCAGGCTCTCCCACGAACCGGTGCGGGACATCGCGGCAGCAGACAGGGAACCTCGCGATGCCCAGGCGCGTCTCATCGACACCACTGAACGCGCATGGAGAACACCTGATGCTCACTCGCCACGTGATCGCCGGATCCGCCGTCATCGGGGCTGCCGCGCTGATCACCGCGTGCTCGAATGCTACGACCGCGTCTGCGCCGATGGCGGCCCCGGGTCACGGGTCGTCGGCCGGCTCAGCCTACGGGGTAACCAGCGGCAGTGGATCGCCGATATCGACCGGCATCACCATCGGTGCACCGACCGCAGAGCTGCAGCGCTCGGTCCGCGCCGCGTATACGATTCCGTCCGGGTCCTTCCTGGCGTCCTTCGACGGCGTCATCGCCCGCGCGGTCGCACTCGGAGGATATGTCGCAAGCTCGGTGACCGAGCCTGCTCACAACGGACGCATCGTCAGCGGCGCGGTGACACTCGCCATTCCCGCTCCGAGCCTCGCGTCGTTCCTCAACGGCACGCCGTCGACGTTCACAGCGGTGTCCATCGACTTCGCGAGCGTGGACCACACAGCCCAGTTCGTTGACGTCAACGCACGTTTGGCGTCAGCGCACGCGCATCTGCACGCGCTCGACACGCTGCTGTCAAAGGCCACGTCGCTCGGTGACATCACCACGCTGGAGCAGCAGATCGAGACCGTGCAGGTCGAGATCGACACCTATCAGGGTCAGCTCAACGCCCTGACTGCATCAGTGGACATGGCCACCGCGACCATCGCGCTCTCCGAGCGCGGCGCGCCACGCCTCGTGCAGACGGCACCCGGCCCGTTGAACACCGGTTTGAGCGGCGGGTGGCACAACGCAATCCAGGTCACCGGCACGGCGCTCGACGTCCTGATCACCGCGCTCCCGCTGCTGGTGCTCGCAGGTCTGGCCCTCGCCCTCTGGCACTGGGTACCACGCCGGCTCCGACGCACGAGTCGCGCGGCGCCCTGAGCTTACGCTGGCACCGCGGCCTCTTCGGCAACAGCATCCAGGCATTCGTCGATGATCGCGCGCACCAGACGGTCGACCCGCCGGCCGCCGAGTCGCGGTGCACGCTGAGATAGCCGCTCCACGATCTCCTGCTCGCGGTCGACATCCCGCACCGGAACCGATGCCGCCGCCTTGCGCTGCTGCACCGCCTCGACCATCGCGGCGCGGTACTCGAGCATCTGGAACACCGCGTTGTCGATGGTGTCGATCACCGCGCGGCATCCGCTGACCGACTCGACCACCGCCGGGCGGGTCATCGCGCACAGCGCCAGCGACGCCGAGACGATCCTGGCCAGGGCAGCGGGCGTGATCGCCTGTGCCGCGTCGCACATCGACCTCGCGGGGTCGGGGTGGCACTCGACGATGAGCGCGTCCGCCCCTGCGGCCAGCGCCGCCACCGCGAGGGATGGCACCCAGCCGGCCTTGCCGGCGGCGTGACTTGGATCCACGGCGATCGGGAGATCCGTCATCTCGCGGAGCACGGCGACCGCGCTCACATCCAGGGTGTTCCGGGTCGCCGTCTCGAAGGTGCGGATTCCGCGCTCGCAGAGGATGACCTGGGTGTTGCCCTCCGCGGTGACGTACTCGGCGGCGGCGAGCCACTCGTCGTAGGTCGCCGACATCCCCCGCTTGACGATCACCGTCATCCCGCTCTGGCCGGCCGCGCGCAGGAGCGGGGTGTTGTGCATCGAGCGAGCGCCGATGAGCAGCGCATCCGCATGCCCGCGCAGGAGATCGATGTCGTCGACCTGCAGGGGCTCCGCGATCACCGGCAGGCCGGTGATCCGTCGGGCCTCGTCGAGAAGCGGCAGGCCCACGTGGCCCATGCCCTGGAACGACCCCGGGCGGGTTCGTGGCTTGAACACGCAGCCGCGAAGGGCGCTGGCGCCGGCTCGATGAGCCGCCACCGCATGCTCGACATACCCCGCCTCGACGGCGCACGGTCCGGCGATGACGGGGACTGACTCACCGCCGACGACGACGTCGCCGATCCGGACCCGGCGAGTGACGTGACGATGTGTCGCGCTTGGGAGCAGCGGCTCGATGGTCACTGTGTGGAACCTCCGTGTGGTGATGGGCCACCTCACGGGATCCGGGGCTGACCCATCTCTGATGAACCAGCCCTGGTAAGAAACTGCGCGGTCGGGTTAGAGGACCCCCGGCAGCCTTACGGCTGGCGGGCCAAAGTATCGACTCGCAGTTGCGACCATCGCACTCGATCGTATCACGGAAATCGTCAGCCGTCCAGGGTTTCGCGTTGCTCACGGCGGCGATCGATGGCGGCCCTCCCTGGCTGCTCGGGCGCGAGCTACCGTCAGCCCAGGTCCTCGAGCCCGCCGGTCTCCGCGAAGATCAACTCCTCGGCGATGTTAGTGACGCGGTCGCCGATGCGCTCGAGGTAGTGCGCCACGAACACCAGCCCAGTCGCCCGGGGCGCGAGGCTGCCGTCAGCGGTCATCTGGTCGACGTAGTCGGAGAAGATCTGCCGGTACTGCATGTCGACCATGCTGTCGCGGCGGGCGATGTCCCGGGCGGCCAGCGTGTCATGGGCCTCGAAGGCCGTAAGGATGTCGCGAACCTGGGTTTCCGCCTGTTTCGCCAGCGTTCCCAGGGGCTCTGACGACGGCACGTCCGGCAGATCGACCATCGACCTGCCGATCCGGGCGATGGACACGCAGTGGTCCGCCATTCGCTCCAACTCGGAGGCCATGTGGTCGAAGCCGTGGATGTCGCGAAGGTCGCGTGCCACCGGCGCCTGAGTGAGGATCGCGTGAAAGCACGCATCCCTGATCTTGCGGTGCTGCTCGTTGATCGCAGCGTCGCCCTCGATGACCGCCGTGCAGATGTCCGGGTTGCGCTGGCGAAGCCCCCAGATCGCGCGCTCGATGGCGACCTCAACCTGCTTGGTCAGCTCCACCACGTTCGCACGGATATTGTCCAGTTCCGCCTGGAGCACCGGCCTGTGGGTGACCGGGGTGGACTGGCTCATCCGAATCTTCCGGTGATGTAGTCCTCGGTGCGCTTGTCGACCGGGTCGCTGAACATCTCGTCGGTCCTGCCGAGCTCGATCAGCTCGCCCGCGCGCCCTTCGCCCATCAGCATGAACGCGGTGTAGTCGCTCACGCGTGCGGCCTGCTGCAGGTTGTGGGTCACGATGATGATCGTCACCGTGCCGCGCAGCCCTCGCATCAGCTCCTCGATCCGGAGAGTCGAAATCGGATCGAGCGCCGCGCAGGGTTCATCCATGAGGATCACATCGCTGCCCGCGGCCAGCGTCCGTGCCAGACACAGGCGCTGCTGCTGACCACCGGACAGCCCGCTCGCATGCGCCTTGAGGCGGTCCTTCACCTCGTCCCACAATGCGGTTTGCTGCAGGCACTGTTCGACGGTGTCGTCGAGCTCCGCCTTGGTGCGGCGCCCGTCGAGCCGCAGGCTGTACGCAACGTTGTCGTAGATGCTCATGGGGAATGGCGCGGGCCGCTGGAAGAGCATACCGACGCGCCGGCGCAGACTCGTGACATCGACGTCTGGCGCGTACACGTTCTGATCGTCGATCAGCACCTCACCGTCAAGCGAGAACGAGGGAATCAGGTCGTTGATCCGGTTGAGGCTCCGCAAGAGCGTTGTCTTGCCGCACCCGGACGGGCCGATGATCGCGGTGATCTCACCCAGGGGAGCCGAGATGGAGACATTGCGGAGCGCAAGGAATGAGCCATACCGGGCATTGACATGGCGAGTGCTGACCGCGGGGTTCTCCACCTGCACGATGCCGGCGCGCGCCGGACGCGCCTTCGCGGCGCCGTCCTCCTGCAGACGCCCAACGATGCTCAATCCACTCGCCATCTCATCCCACCCTACCACTCACGTATGCCTCGGTTGCGGCCTGCTTCGGTGCCCCAAAAATCTGGTCGGTCGTGCCGAATTCGACCAGCCGTCCTGGATCGCCCATGCGTTCGATGGTCATGAACCCGGTGTAATCCGATACCCGGGTCGCCTGCTGCATGTTGTGCGTCACGATGATCACGGTGTACTGGCCGGCGATCTCGCGGATCAACTCCTCGATCTTGAACGTCGCGATCGGGTCGAGCGCCGAGCACGGCTCATCCATGAGCAGCAGCGAGGGATCGACGGCCACTGCGCGCGCGATGCAGAGCCGCTGCTGCTGGCCGCCCGAAAGACTGACCGCAGGCTTGTGGAGGCGGTCCTTGACCTCATCCCACAGCTCCGCGCGACGCAAGGCGCTCTCCGCGATGTCCTCGAGTCGTCGACCCGCCGCGGACTTCCCAAGCCGCACGCCGATGATCGCGTTCTCGAAAATCGACTTGGTCGGAAACGGGTTCGGCCGCTGGAACACCATCCCGATCTCACTGCGAACCGATCCGGGATCGATGTCCGGGTCGTACACGTTCTGACCGCCGAACATCACGCGGCCTTCGACTCGCGCCCCGGCGACGATCTCATGCATCCGATTGATGCAGCGCAGAACCGTGCTCTTGCCACAACCGGAAGGGCCGATCACCGCCGTCACCCGGTGTGCCGGCGCGACCAGATCCACATCCGCCACGACATGATGTTTGCCGAACCAGGCGTTGAGCTTCTCGATCGACAGACCGGCGGTCGCGGCATCGTCGGGCGCGGCGACAGCATCCACCTTCGCCTTCGCTGAAGCCGACTCGGTGGCCACGTCAGGCATTCGAGGTACGAACCCGGCGGCCGAAGAACCGCGCGGCAAACGTGAAGATCAGCACGATGACGATGAGTGTGAGCGCTCCGGCCCACGCCCGCGCCTGACCCTCCTGGAACCCGGTGACCGCATTGTCGAAGATCTGCAGCGACAGCGTCGACATCCGCTTTGCCGGGTTGTACTCGGTGAACAGGTCATTGCCGAGCGCAGTGAGCAGGAGCGGGGCCGTCTCGCCCATCGCTCGCGCGACCGCGAGCATTGCGCCGGTGATGATCCCCGGCAGCGCCGTGGGGATGCAGACGCGCATGACCGTCTGGCTTCGGGTGGCGCCGAGTGCCAGGCTGCCCTCGCGTAGCTCGTTGGGCACCAGGCGCAACATCTCCTCGGTGGTGCGCGTCACCAGCGGCAGCATGACGATCGAGAGCGCCAGCGATCCCGCGAACCCGGAGAAGCCGAACCGCGTCACCCAGATCGCGTAGATGAAGGCCCCCGTGACGATGGTTGGGATGCCGATCAGCACGTCGTTGAAGAATCGGACGGTGGCGGAGAGACGCCCGCGGCCGTACTCGACCAGGTAGATCGCCGCGCCGACCCCGAGCGGCACGGCGATCGCGGTGGCGACTCCGACGACGATGAGGCTGCCGATGATGCCGTTGTAGAAGCCGCCACCGGCTGCCGCGGGATTGCCCGGAGGGTTCTGGGTGAGGAACGCCGGACTGAGCGCGCTCACCCCCTGGATTGCGACGTAGATGAGCACCCACGCCAGCACACCGACGGCGACGACCACTGCGGCGATGAGCAATCCGACCAGGAGCGCGTTCGTCGCGCGCCGCCGGCGGAGCGTGCGGCGGTTTCGGAATCCGGGAGTCCCGATGGCGAGCTGGGTCACAGCGCAACCCCTCGCCGCACCACGAGGCGGGCGATGATGTTGACCACCAGCGCGACGATCAGCAGCCAGAAACCGACCACGAACAAGGCCGACAGGTGAAACGGCTCGGTGGCTTCGGTGAACTCGTTGGCGATCACACTTGCCATGGTCGCGCCCTGCGAGAAGATGCTCGGGTTGATGTGGAGCACCGCATTGCCGATCACCATGGTGACCGCGATGGTTTCACCCAATGCGCGCCCCAACCCGAGTAAAGATGCGCCGACGATGCCGGAGCGCGCCCGGGGAAGCACGGCGATCCGGATCATCTCCCAGCGGGTTGCACCCAGGGCGAGCGCCGCCTCTTTCTCGTTGCGCGGCGTGCTCCGGAAGACCTCGCGACACACCGCGGCGATGATGGGCAGCACCATGATCGCGAGCACCAGGCCCGCGGTGAAGTACGAGACGCCGAAGAACGGACCGGCAAAGGCGACCCCTATGACCGGTACGGTGCCGAGCGTGCCGGCGAGGAAGTTGACCACCGGCTTGATCGCGGGAATGAGCGCGAAGATCCCCCAGAAGCCGTAGACGACACTGGGTACCGCCGCAAGCAGATCCACAAGTCCCGAGAGCGGACCGCGCAGGCGCTGGGGCGCAACGTCGGTGATCACGAGCGCGGCGCCGACGGCGAGCGGTACCGCGATGATCATCCCGATGCAGGCGGTGAGCATCGTTCCGTAGATGAACTGCAGGATCCCGAAGGGATTCGGATGCGACACATTGGGCACCGCCTCGGATGGCGCCCATCGCGACCCGGTGATGAACGAGAAGAAACCGTAGTGCTGCATGGCCGGCAGGCCCTGCAGGACCAGGAAGACGATCATCGCGGCGATCACGACGAGCACGATGCCGCCGGTGATCGCCACGCCGGTGCCGAACATCCTGTCGCCGATGCGCGGCCGCCCTCGCTTGATCGAGATCGGGAGAGGCCGACCAGGACTCGCGGCGATGCCGACGCCCGCGCCAGGCGTCGGCATCAGCAGGACACCGTGGTCAAGGGGATTGTCGACTCACGGCGAGACGGGGGTGCCGTTGAGGGTGATCTTGTGCAGCTGCGCGATGCAGAGTTTCTGGAGCGTCGGGCCGAGCGGCGTGTAGTTCACCTGCGCGGTCATGTCCTGCCCCTTGGTGAGCACCCAGGAGAAGAAGTTGACCAGCGCCGCCGCGGTCGCAGCGTTCGTCTGATTCTGATACACGAGCGCCCAGGTCAACCCGGTGATCGGGTACGCCTCGGCATTCGTGGAGGCATCGACGATGTCGACCCGCAGGTCGGACGGATAGGTGGTGATGCCCACGGTGGCATTGGCCGCGGTCTGCTCGCAGGGCTCGACGAACGTTCCTGCCTTGTTCTTCACATCCCCATACGTCAGGTGCTGCGAGATCGCGTAATCGAGCTCGATGTAGCCGATGGCGCCCGACGTCTGACCGATGAGCGCGGACATTCCCTCGTTGCCCTTACCGCCGATGCCGGTCGGCCACGCCACCGTCTTGCCCACGCTGGTGGTGGCACCGCCGAGTGCTGTCACCCAGCTCGGGCTTTCCTTGGTCAGGTAGTCGGTGAAGATGGACGTGGTCCCCGACGCGTCCGAGCGGTGCGCGACCGCGATGGCGAGGTTCGGGAGCGTGACTCCCGGGTTGAGCGCGGTGATCGCCGGATCGTTCCAGTTCGTGATCGTTCCCGCGAAGATCTTGCCGAGGGTGCTGCCGTCGAACTTGAGACCGCTGGCAACCCCGGGGATGTTGTAGGCCACCACGACCGGCGCCTGCACGAGCGGAATCTGCACCACCGGGCCCTTCGCCTTGGCGATGTCGGAGTCCTTCATGTACGCGTCGGAGTCGCCGAAGTCGACGGTTGCCGCCTGGAGTTGCGCGATGCCGGCGCCGGAGCCGATCGACTGGTAGGCCACCTTCACCGAGTTCTGCGTGGCATATGCCGACGCCCAGACGGACATCATCGGTGCCACGAACGTGGAGCCCGCGCCGCTCAGGCTCGTCGCCTGACCCGGAACCGCGGCGAGTGCGTTGGTGTACCCGGGCGGCGCCGAGGTGCCGGTGCACACCTGGGTCGGCGTCGCACTTGGCGCGGACGTCGCCCCTGTGCTGCCACTGCCGCATGCGGCCAGAAAGAGACTTCCGGTCGAGAGCATCAGGACGGCGCGAACCGAAGCCCCACCGCGCTGGAACGCTCGTTGACGCGGCAACCATGCTCTGATCTCGTCGTTCATGCCAACCCTCAATTCCCCGTTTCTCCGTCCGCCAGCTGGCGATCGCACGAGCCCTATCCTGCCAATCGACTGATTAAGGGCGACACACGAAAAGAGTTAAGGGACGCTTAACGGTCTCGCTACACGAGGGCCCCCGACGCCGTCCGAGCGTGAGGCGTCTGCGATCGCTAGGAAAACAGCAGAGCCGGCAGTCCGCCCGTCAACGCTTGCGCCGCCAAGGCCGGATCGGCATCGCAGGTGATCGCTCGAACAACAACGATCCTCGTGGCTCCTGCCGCGACGATGTCCGGGAGCGTCGCCGGATCGACACCACCGATCGCGAACCAGGGGCGTCGTTCCGAACCATCGCGTGCTCGCGACGCGGCGTGGCTGACGATCCCGAGTCCGGTAGCTGGCCGCCCAGGCTTGGTCGGCGTCGCATAGACGGGTCCTGCGCAGAGATAGTCCGCGTCGGATGGGGCCGAGTCGTACTCATCTCGAGAGTGGGTGGACAGCCCGACGATCACCTCCGGTCCGACGAGGTCTCGAACGATGTCAACGGTGAGGTCGTTCTGGCCGACGTGGACGCCGTCCGCCCCCACCGCAATCGCGACATCCGGCCGGTCGTTGATGATGAAGAGCGCACCGTGGCGGTCCGCCGCGGCCCGAAAAGCCTTGCTCCAGCGAAACAGATCGCCCGCCTCCGCATCCTTCTCGCGCAGCTGCACGATGTCCACGCCGGCGGCGAGCACGCCGTCGAGAAAGGCTTCCAGGTCGCCCTGCATCTGCCGCGCGTCGGTGACCAGGTACAGGCGGGCGCGTGCCAGGCGCCGGCGCCTCGGGTCACCCGGACCCGACATCACCCAGGTCAGCGAGCACGGCGGGCCTGCTGCGCAGATCCGCCAGGCCTTCCGACGACGTGGAGGCGTTCGCATACAAACGCTGCGGAATTCGACCCGCTCGGAATGCTAGGCGTCCAGCCTCGACGCCGGCACGGACCGCCCGGGCCATGAGGACGGGGTCAGCCGCTCGCGTGATCGCCGTGGCCACGAGCACCGCATCGCAGCCCAGCTCCATGGCGATCGCGGCGTCGGAGGCGGTGCCGATGCCCGCGTCGAGCACCACCGGGACGCGGGCGCGGTCGCGAATGATCCGGAGGTTGTAGGGGTTGCGGATGCCCGAGCCGCTGCCGATCGGCGCCCCGAGCGGCATCACCGCAGCACACCCCAGGTCCTCGAGGCGCCGGGACAGCACCGGGTCGTCGTTGGCATATGGGAGGACCACGAACCCGTCGTCGATGAGCTGCTCGGCGGCGACCAGCAGCTCGGCGCCGTCGGGGAGGAGCGTCTCCTCGTCGGCGATCACCTCGAGCTTGATCCAGTTGGTCTCGAACGCCTCGCGGGCGAGCTTCGCGGTGGTCACCGCGTCGCGCGCCGTGTAACAACCCGCCGTGTTCGGGAGGACCCGCCGCCCCGATCTCGCGACGACGTCGAGGAACGACACGCTGCTCGCGGGGTCGAGCCGTCGCAGTGCCACGGTGACCAGCTGCGTGCCTGATGCGTCGAGGGCGGCTTCGAGGGTTTCCAGGCTCGAGGCGCCTCCGGTGCCCATGATCAGGCGTGAGTCAAAGCGCTCCCCGGCGAGGACGAGGGCGTCGTCCATCAGCCGCCCTGAACGGCGTGGAGGATCTCAAGACGGTCCCCGGCGGCAAGCGTCGTCTCCGGCCAGCTGGCTCGGAGCACGACGTCACCATTTCGCGCCACCGCGATCCCGCGCTGCTCAGGTGGAAGCTCCATCTCGCGGAGCAGGTCGGTCAGCCCGAGGCCGTCGGCCACCTCGCGGCTCTCGCCGTTGACCACGATGATCACGCCGGCACTGCGGCGGTGTCGTGAAAGCGGGATGGCCACCATGGACGCATCGCCTCGGGCCACCCGTTCCCGGTGAGCGCGGCGACGACCGCGTCCGCGGTCGACGGTGCGAGTAGGAACCCGTTGCGGTAGTGCCCGGTCGCCAGGATCAGCCCGGGAGTGTTCGCCTCGCCGACGATGGGAGCGTTGTCCGGAGAGCCGGGGCGCAGCCCCGCAGAAGCCTCGACCAGTTCGAGCTCGGCGACGTCAGGAATCAGGGCGCGGGCGTCGCGCAGCAACTCGAGCACCGCTCCGGCGAAGACGGTGGTGTCGAAGCCCCGCTCCTCGACGGTGCCGCCGATCACCACCCGGCCGTCCCCCCGCGGAAGGACGTACATGTCGTTGCCCCGGACCGTCCGCGAGATCACACCCGGAGCGCCGCGCAGGCGGAGGATCTGGCCCTTGACCGGTCGAACCGGCGGAAGGTCCTCGGATGGGACACCGCCCACCGAGCCGGACCAGCACCCCGCTGCGAGCACGACATGCGCCGCGTCGATGCGCTCCTCGCCCTCGACGCGAACGCCGGTGACCCTGCCGCGCTCGACGAACACCTCTCCCCGACCGTGGCGGATCTCCACGCCGCGATTGGTGCAGGCCGTGAGCAGCGCGGAGGTGAGCGCGCGGGGGTCGACCACGTGGTCCGAGTCGACGAGCATGCCGCTGCGGATCGACGGAGCCAGTCCGGGTTCGAGCTCACGGGTCTCATGCGCTGAAAGCCTGACCACCGGCAGCCCGATCGACTTCCGATGCAGGAATGCGCGCTCGAGGGCGGCGTGCTCGTCGGCATCCACCGCCACGTGCAGCGTCCCGCACTGGCGGTAGCCGGTCTGACGTCCCGAGTCCGCCTCGACATCCGCGACGAATGCCGGATAGCGTGCAGCGGAATCCCGACCGACCTCGACGATGGCTCCCTCGCCGTAATCCGCCTCGCTGGTGGGAGCGATCATGCCTGCCGCGAAATGCGATGCGCCCGACCCCGGCTCCGGGTCCACAACGGCGACCCTGAGCCCGGCGCAAGCAGCCCGCCAGGCCACCGAGAGCCCGATGACACCACCGCCGATGACCACTGCGTCCACGCGTCTCCTCCGATACTGCTTCGAGTTTACGGGGACGGCTCCGCAGAGCCGATCCGATCGAGGCGGTAGCCGACGCCGAAGACGGTGGTGATCCGAAAGGGCAGCCGGGCGAAGGGCTCGAACTTCTCCCGCAGCCAGCGCACGTGGACGTCGACCGTCTTCGGGTCGCCGTAGAACCGGTTTCCCCAAACCGCCGCGATGATGGCCTGGCGGGAGAGGACCCGGCCGGAGTTGCGCAGCAGCAGCGAGAGGAGGTCGAACTCCTTGGGCGCGAGGCGCAGCTCGGTGCCCTCCAGGTGGATCGTCCTGGCGGCGCGGTCGATCCGGAAGCCGTCGAACTCGTCGACTTCGGGAGCCCCCGCTGGCCTGCCGCTCATCTCGGAGCGGCGGAGCAACGCCGTCACCCGCGCGAGCAGCTCATTGAAGGAGAACGGCTTGGTCACGTAGTCGTCGGCGCCCAACTGGAGGCCGACCACCTTGTCCACCTCGGTCCCCTTTGCGGTGAGCATGAGGATCGGCGTGGAGGTCTCCTGCCGGAGGATCCGGCACACCTCGAGCCCGCTGAGCTCAGGAAGCATCACGTCGAGGAGGATGAGGTCTGGTCGCTCAGCCCGAGCCATGCTCAACGCATCCGTCCCGGTGGCGGCCTCGATCACCGCATAGCCTTCTCGGGCGAGGTTATAGCGCAGCGTCTCGCGAATGGCATCCTCGTCCTCCACCACGAGGATGCGCCTGGCGACAGTGGGCGCCATCAAGCGAGCTTAACCAAAAGCTCCTTCGCCCGGCCGGCCCACATCGCTTACCGCTAGGATCTTGGCGTCGATGCGGATCACCCTCCTGCGCCGCGAGCGCCGATTCTACGAACTCTTCGACCGCCAGGCGGGCAATCTGGTGGCGGCTTCACAGATGCTCCGCGCCGCGTTTGACGACCACATCGAGGGGATGGCTGCACATGCGGCGGACATCAAAGATCTCGAGCACGCCGGTGACGAGCTGACCCACGAGATCGTCCAAACGCTGAACCGCACATTTATCACGCCCTTCGAACGTGAGGATATCTATGCCTTGAGCTCTGGGCTCGACGATGTCCTCGACTACATAGATGAGATCGCGGAGACGATCATCCTGTATGGCATCACGGACATTTCGCCAGCGGCAAAGTCAATGGCGTCACTCCTCATTGAGGCCGTGGTGCAAGTGCAGGCGGCGGTCTCCAAGCTCGAGTCGAAGTCGGGCATACGCGAGCACGGCATCGAGGTACATCGCATCGAGAACGTGGGCGACACCGAGTCTCGTCGGGCCATTGGTGATCTCTTCAGCGGCAAGTACGACGCGATCACCATCATCAAGTTGAAGGACTTCTACGCGTTGCTCGAGGACTCGCTCGACCGCTGCGAGGACGTCGCCAATGTGATCGAAGGCATTACCCTCAAGAACGCCTGATGGGCGCCAGCGTTCTGCTGATCGTCACGATCCTGATCGCGCTGGGATTCGACTTCACGAACGGGTTCCACGACACCGCCAATGCGGTGGCGACATCGATCAGCACGCGGGCGCTCGGGCCCAGGGCTGCTGTGGCGCTCTCGGCTGCATTCAATCTCATTGGAGCTCTCGTCGCCATCGAGCTGCTACACACGCATGTCGCCAATACGATCGGGGGGCTCGTCTCTCCGAAACAGGGCGTGTCGCTTGCGATGATTGTCGCGGCGCTGGTGGGCGCGATCGCTTGGAACCTGATCACCTGGCGTTTGGGGCTGCCGTCGAGTTCGTCGCACGCGCTGATCGGCGCGCTCATCGGGATGGGCGCAGCTGCGTACGGGGTGGACGCGGTGAAGTGGGGGTCGGTGGAACCAGTGGTGATCGCGCTGGTCGCATCACCGTTGATCGGTCTGATCCTTTCGTACCTCTTCACCATAGGCATCCTCGACCTGTTCCGGCATTCGCATCCAGGTCCGATAGACCGCCGATTCCGGTTGGCCCAGGTTGCATCCGGCGCGTTCGTCTCCTTTTCGCACGGCGCCAATGATGCGCAGAAGACGATGGGGGTGATCACGCTGGCGCTGGTGAGCGCGGGCGCGCTCTCGGCCTCGGGAAAGGAGTTCCCGTCGCCGCCGCTTTGGGTGGTGCTGCTGGCTGCAACCGCAATCGGCTTCGGTACGTATGCAGGCGGATGGCGGATCATCAGAACGCTGGGAATGAAGGTGATCCGGCTCGAGCCCGTCGACGGTTTCTGTGCGCAGACCATGGCCGCGGTGGTGATTCAGGGAGCGACCCAGCTCGCGTTGCCAGTCAGCACGACGCATGTTGTCTCGGGCGCGGTCATGGGCGCTGGGGCGACCCGGAGGTTCGGCGCGATACGGTGGGGCGTGGCACGCAACATCCTGTTCGCGTGGCTGCTCACCATCCCCGCGACGGCCGCGATGGCAGCCATCTTCGCCCTCGGCCTGAAGGCCGTGTAGATGCGGCCGCCTATACTCGATCCAGTGGAGGCGTTGAGCACGAACGATCTGCAGTCCGGTGCTGACAGCATCGCAGTGCTCCGTGCCGTGGGTCTCCTGCTCGATCCCGGCGTTGTCGCCCTGGACACGAACGGACGTGTTCTGCTCGCCAACCAAGCCGCACGGCAGCTGCTCGGGCTCGAGTTGATCGAGGGCTCGGCGTTCGTCGCCGGTGAGGTCGACTACCGGCTGATCCGCATGCTCGAGGCGGCGCGCGAGAGCGGCCAGGTCGAGGAACGCGCATTCCATCTCCACGACCGCGACTTCCTCGCGCGGGCGATCGCGCTCAACGGTGAGGTGGCAACCCTGCTGCTGGTGGGCGACGAGACACGCGTCCATCATCTCGAGCGAGTTCGACGCGACTTTGTCAGTAACGTGTCGCACGAGTTGCGCACCCCGATCACCGCGGTGCAGCTGATCGCCGAGACGCTGGCGAACGGAGGCCTCGAGGATCGTGACGCCGCGGCCGATTTCGTGCGCAGGATCGGCCAGGAGGCCGCGCACATGGCGCAGATGGTCGAGGAGTTGCTCGAGCTCAGCACCATCGAGTCCGGGTTGCGGCCGATGGCGAGCGAGCGTGTGCCGATCGTGACCCTCATGAGCAGTCTGGACAGGCTTCGCCCGCTTGCCGAGAGCAAGGGGGTGTCGCTCGATGTGAGCGTCGCGCCCGGGACGCCCGACCTCGTCGGCGACAGCTCACAGCTCGGTCAGGTGCTCCGCAACCTCGCCCACAACGCGATCAAGTTCACCCCGTCCGGCGGCCGCATCGACATCGGCGCGACACCCGGGGAGCCTGGACAGGTGGTGCTCCGCTGCCGCGACACCGGCGTCGGGATCACGCCCGCGGACCTGCCCAGGATCTACGAGCGCTTCTGGAAGGCGGACAGCTCGCGCCAGCGCGACGGCGAGGGCTCCGGCCTGGGCCTGGCGATCGTGCGCCATGTGGTCGAGCCCCACGGCGGCGCGGTGACGGTCCCCTCCGAGCCCCGCCATGGGACCGAGTTCCAGGTGGTGCTCCCCGCTGCGGCCCCGGAGTGACCAGCGTCGATTGATCGGCTTGCCGCCGCAGAAGGCAGTTGGTTACCATTCGACAACGATTACGGCGTAGAAAGCTTCCTTTGCAGGGGGAGGCCCATGGCGGAACGCGTTCTCGACATCGACATCGATGCGTCGCCTTCGAGTGAAGCGCACCCTGCGCTCCTGGAGCGGCACATCGATCTTCTCGACGGCGGACTTCGTGGAACCGCGCCACGAATGCGAGGCCTGCTCAGGCAGATGGCCGCGTACCACATGGGCTGGACCGATGCCGGGGGCGGCGCGGCCAATGAGCCCGCCGGCAAGCGCATCCGCCCCGCCCTCTCCCTCTGGGCCTGCGAGGCGCTCGGAGGAGATCCTGCCTGGGCGCTTCCGGCAGCCGTCGCGGTTGAGCTGATCCACAACTTCACGCTCATCCACGACGACATCCAGGATGGCGACCAGCTCCGGCGCCATCGCCCCGCGGTGTGGACGATCTGGGGGACCGAGCAGGGCATCAACGCCGGGGACGGCATGTTCGCGGCGGCGCTCAGCTCCCTGCTCGCCCCGGGCCCGAGGCCCGGGCGGAGGACTCGCGCCGCCCACCTGCTCAGCGCGGCGGTGGTGCAGGTGGTCGAGGGGCAGTGCCTCGACCTCGCGCTCGAGGGCCGGCCCGGAGCATCCCAGGCCACCTACCTGCGCCTGGCGACCATGAAGACCGGGGCGCTGCTGGGCGCGGCGATGGCCGCCGGAGCGGTCCTCGCCGGCGCACCCCGCGCGATCACGCAGCGCTTCGACGCCGCGGGAAGGCTGCTCGGGCTCGCCTTCCAGGTCCGCGACGACTGGCTCGGCACCTGGGGAGATCCGGACCTCACCGGCAAGGGCCGGAGCGGCGACCTGCGGCAGCGCAAGCTCACCTACCCGGTCGTGGCCGCCTACGCGGTTGCGACCCCGGTCAGGCGTCGGGAGCTGCGCAGGCTCTTCAACGATCGCGAGCCCGGCGGTGAGTTCCGGCTTCGCGCGCTGCTCGACGAGCTGGGCGGACCCTCGCTCACCGCGGGCGTCCCCATGGTGCTCGCCCGCGACGCCATCGCCGCGCTCACCGGCCTCCCCGACCAGGCGCTGACCGACTTTGCGGATCTGGCGATCCATGTTGCTGAACGAAACCGCTAAGTCGAGCTCTCACGCGAACGGCAAGGTGCGCACGGCGTCGCGAACCGCTTCCCGCAAGGACGAGCACCTGCGTATCAATATCGATGAGGACGTCGCCGCCAAGGGCATCGACGCCGGCTTCGACGACTTCCGCCTCGTGCATTGCGCACTCCCCGACATCGACCTCGCCGGCGTCGACATGCGCACCAACTTTCTCGGCAGCCCGGTCGGTGCGCCGCTGCTGATCTCGTGCATGACCGGTGGCACGGAGCAGACCCGCGTCATCAACGAGCGGCTCGCGCGCGTCGCTCAGCGACACGGGCTCACCATGGGCCTGGGGTCGTGCCGTGTGCTCCTGGAGCAGCCCGACGTGCTGTGCACCTTCGACGTGCGTGAGATCGCCCCTGACGTTCCCCTGCTTGCCAATCTCGGGGCCGTGCAGCTGAATCTCGGAGTCGGGGTCGACGAATGCCGTGAGCTGCTGCGCACACTCCGTGCGGACGCGCTGGTGCTGCACTTGAACCCGCTGCAGGAAGCCCTGCAGCCCTCCGGGAACACAGTCTTCGGCGGCTTGCTGGCGCGCATCGCGCGCGTGTGCGCCGAACTTGGCGCGCCGGTCATCGTCAAGGAGGTGGGCTGGGGCATCTCCGATGACGTGGTCGCGCGTCTCTTCGAGGCGGGAGTGGCGGCCGTCGACGTCGCCGGCGCCGGGGGCACGTCATGGAGCGAGGTCGAGCGCCACCGCATCAGCGACCCCGTGCGGGCCCGGGTTGCGGCCGGGTTCGCCGGGTGGGGCATCCCCACGACCGAAGCGCTCATCCGGGCGAAAGAGATTGCGCCGGACCGCATGATCATCGCCAGTGGTGGGGTGCGCGATGGGATCGACGTCGCCAAGGCGCTCTCGCTTGGCGCCGGCGCTGTCGGGATCGCGGGCCCGCTCGTGCGCGCCGCCGCCGCCGGGGACGACGCCCTCGGGGAGGCAGTCGAAGTGATGCTCGAGGAGTTGCGACTCGCGATGTTCTGCGTCGGCGCGAGACGTGTCGGCGACCTCGCGAGTCAGGCGCGGATCGTCCGTCGCGACGGGACCGCGGTCTGATGGCGCACACCGGGATCGCGCTCGACGCGGCCGACGCGTACTGCCGCCAGTTGGTGCGCCACTATGAGAACTTCACGGTCGCATCGCGACTGTCCCCGCAATCTCTGCGTCGCGACCTCACCAGGGTCTACGCGTTCTGCCGCTTCACCGATGACCTCGGTGACGAGAGTGGTGACCGCGCGGTCGCGGTGCGGCGCCTGCGGCGCTGGCGCGACGAGGTTCGCGAGAGCTTCGACTACGGCGAGCGCACCCACCCGGTGTTGGTCGCAATCGCCGACACCGCCGGCCGATTCCAGCTGGAGGTGCACCCCTTCGTCGACCTGATCGACGCCAACCTGCAGGACCAGCGCGTCGACACCTACGAAGATTGGGCGGCGCTGCGCGGTTATTGCGAACGCTCGGCGGCACCGGTCGGACGGATCGTGCTCCGCCTGTTCGGCATCGATGCCCCGTCGGCGGTGCGGCTCAGCGACGACGTCTGCATCGGCTTGCAGCTGGCCAATTTCGCCCAGGACGTCTCGATCGACGCGCGTCTGGGGCGCACCTACCTGCTCCAGTCCGAGGTGCGCCAGCACGGCATCGACGGGGCAACTTGTCTGCTGTGTCAGCGCGCCCGCGCCCTGCTCGACTCCGGCCGCGAGCTGGAGCGGCTCGCGCCATCGCGTTTGCGAGTACAGCTCGCCCTCTACCGGCTCGGTGGCGAGGCGATCCTCGACGCAGTCGCGGCGCGCAACTACCGGACCGCGACACACCGCCCGGCGGTGGATCGAACCGCTCGAGTGCGCATCGCGGCTGCGGCGATCTCCGCCGGTTTGCAGCGCAAGAGTTCGCGAAGCCGCCTGCTGCGAGTGGCGCCACGGATCAGAGATGGGCATGCTTGACACGCCCATGCTGCCCGGCATGCGCGCCGCGGAGCGCTTCTGCGAGGACATGGCGCGTCGCGAGGCGGCCAACTTCTACTGGGGTTTTATCGCGCTCCCTCGGCAGCAGCGCACCGCCATCTACGCGCTCTACGACTTCGCCCGCCAGGTGGACGACGATGCAGATCTCGAAGGCCGGTCGTCGCGCCACACTCGTCTCGACCACCACCGCCGCCGTCTGCGCGAGACCCGTCCGGGCGACACCACCGACCCGGTGATGGGCGTGCTCGCCATGGCGATGCGCCGCTACTCGATACCGATCGAGGAGCTCGACATGCTCGTCGACGGTGTGGCCATGGACCTCACCACCGTGCGCTACAGGACATGGGACGAGCTCGCCCTGTATGCGAACCTGGTCGCGTCTGTGGTCGGCCGGATGTGCGTGCGCATCTTCGGCTTTCGCGACCCGATCGCCCTCGAGCGCGCCGACGAGCTCGGGGTCGCGCTGCAGCTGATCAACATCCTTCGTGACGTACGCGAGGATGCCGCCCGCGGGCGCATCTACCTGCCCGCGGACGAGCTGTCCGCATACGGCATCACCGAGGACGACATTCTCGAGGGCCGCACCGCACCCGGATGGAACCGCTTCATGGCGATGCAGGCGGCTCGCGCGCGCAAGCTGCACGCTTCCGGCCTCCGCGTCACCGAGTCGATCCCGATGCAGCCGGCGGTGTGCGTGCGCACCATGGCCGGGATCTACCTCGGCATTCTCGATCGCATCGAGGCCACCCCCGAGCTGCCGTTGCGCGGTCGTGCCCGGCTCTCCAAGGCCGCCAAGCTCGGGGTCATGGCGCGTTCGTGGCTGGCGGCCGTATGAAGCGCCAGCCGCGCGTCGCCGTGATCGGTGCCGGGCTTGCCGGACTCACCGCGGGGCTCGAACTGGCCAAGCGCGGATGGCGCGTGGACATCTATGAGCGTTCGCGACTCCTGGGCGGCAAGGCGACGTCATTCGAGGTCGACGGCCACGAGGTCGACTGCGGGCAGCATGTTGTGCTCGCCTGTTGCACAGCCACTCTCGACCTCGTCGAAGAGCTCGGTATGAGTAAATCGCTCTACATCCAGGAGCGCTTCGAGGTCACCGTCCTCTCCCGAACGCGACCGCCTGCGCGGCTGCGCGCGTCGGGCCTGCCCGCGCCGATGCACCTCATGACGGGGTTCGCGCGCTATCCGCACCTGAAGGCGGTGGATCGGTTCCTGATCGGGCGCGCCCTGGTCGCGGCACGTTACGACCGCAACCCCGACGGCGACATGGCCTCGTGGCTCCGTCGCCAGCGCCAGAGTGCCCGGGCGCTGCGCGCGTTCTGGAACCCGTTCCTCGTTCCCGCGCTCAACGCGCCGCTGCACCGCGTTTCCGCGGCGATGGGATTGTTCGTGATACGCACGGCGTTTCTCGGTGACCGGGACGCCGCGCGGATCGCGTACCTGACGGTGCCGCTTGCGCGTCTCGCGGAAGCCGCAGCCGCGCGGCTTGACGGGGTGCACATCCGCCAGGCTGTGGTCGGCGTCCATCACGACGGCGAGCGTGTGACCGGGGTGAAGCTGACCGACGGCGCCGGCGCGGCGTGCGACGCCTGCGTGATCGCGGTGCCGCCCCGGCGCCTGGCCGCGATCCTCGACGACGCACCGGCCTACGGCATCGAGGGCCTGGACGCTTTCGAGGCGATGCCGATCGTCGACGTCCACCTCTGGTACGACCGTCCGGTGCTCGGCTGCGATTTCGCGGCGCTCCTCGACTCCCCCGTGCAATGGGTGTTCGAGAAGTCACCGGGTTATGTCTGCTGCAGTCTCAGCGCCGCCGATGGACTGGTCGGCCGTCCGGAGAGCGAGCTTGTTGAGCTCGGTCGCAGCGCGCTCGCCGCGGTGCTTCCCCAGGCCGCGCGCGCACGTCTGTTGCTCGGTGCGGCGACCCGCGATCCCGAGGCGACGTTCATTCCCGCGCCGGGAGTGCGCCGTCCCGGTCCGGCCACGAAGCTCTCCAACCTGGTGATCGCCGGGGCATGGACGGATACTGGATGGCCGGCGACCATCGAGTCGGCGGTGCGCAGCGGGCGGACCGCCGCGAACACGCTGTTCAGCAGCTCCGCCGGGTGGCGCTCCCTCCCGAGCACGCGGACCGATGGCATGTCCCTGGAGACCGCCCATGCGGTCTGAAGCGCTGCGTTCGGCGGTGGACTGGCTGCTCGACCATCAGGACCCCGCGGGTTGGTGGAGCGGCGAGCTGGAGACCAACGTGACCATGACCGCGGAGCACGTGCTCCTGCTTCGGTTCCTCGGCGCGCCGCACGACGACATCCGCGACGGAGCGATCCGTCACATCCTGGACACGCAACGCGACGACGGGACGTGGGCGCTGTACCACGACGGCCCCGGCGACCTCAGCACGACCATCGAGGCGTACGTGGCGCTGCGCGTGCTCGGCGTTGACGCGGGCACCCGCGCGCTGCGTGATGCGCTGCGCTTCATCATCGATCAGGGCGGTGTCGTCGAAGCGAGAGTCTTCACCAAGATCTGGCTCGCGCTCTTCGGTGTCTACCCGTGGGACGGCGTGCCGAGCATGCCGCCCGAACTGGTGCGCCTCCCCGCCTGGGCACCGCTCAACCTCTACGATTTCGCGTGCTGGGCGCGGGGCACGATCGCTCCTTTGCTGATCGTGATTTCGCGCCGTCCCGTGCGAGACCTCGGTGTCAGCGTCGACGAGCTGATCGCGCCGGGGACCGCGCATCGGATGCATCACGTCGCCGGCTCGGGCCCGTTCATCTGGCTCGACCACCTGCTCAAGGTGTACGACCGGCTGCCAGTGCAGCCCGGCCGCGCGTCGTCGCGACGCAAGCTCGTGTCATGGATCAGCGAACGTCAGGAGGCCGACGGTGGGTGGGGCGGCATCCAGCCCCCATGGGTGTACTCGTTGATCGCGCTCAACCTCGAGGGCATGCAGCTCGACGATCCGGTGATGCGCCGAGGGCTCGAGGGCTTCAGGCGATTCTCCATCGAGGACGGCGCGGGCTGGCGCCTGCTGGCCTGCATGTCGCCCGTCTGGGACACCGCGTGGGCGATGCTCGCCCTGCGCAAGGCCGGCGTGCCACGCGACCATGCCGCGCTGCGTTCCGCGGTTGGCTGGGTGCTCGCCGAACAGATCGCCGGTGGCGGCGACTGGCAGGTGAAGGTGCCGTACGAAGGCTGCGGCGGCTGGGCGTTCGAGTTCGACAACGACATCTATCCCGACGTCGACGACACGGCCGTGGTTGCGCTCGCGTTGCTCGAAGCAGGCGACCCTGAGCTGGTGTCACGCCCGGTGGCTGAAGCCGTGCGCTGGTGCCGAGCCATGCGATCGAGCAACGGCGCGTGGGCGGCGTTCGACAAGGACAACACCAGAACGCTCGTGTACCGGCTGCCATTCGCCGACTTCGGCGCGATGCTCGACCCGCCCTCCGAGGATGTCACCGCTCACGTGATCGAGATGCTCGCCGCGGTCGGTGATCGACCGGATCACAGCGACATCGCACCGGCGCTCGCGTATCTGCGCCGCCAACAGCGCCCGTGGGGCTCGTGGTTCGGCCGCTGGGGCGTCAACCACATCTACGGCACCTGGTGCGTCGTCAGTGCGCTGGTCGCCCTGTGCAGCGGCGACGACATGGTGCGCAGGGCCGCGCAGTGGATGCGCGCCGTGCAGAACCCGGATGGCGGCTGGGGCGAGTCGTGTCACTCCTATGTCGACGAGTCGTTCGCGGGGGTCGGCACGAGCACACCGTCACAGACCGCCTGGGCGATGCTCACGCTCCAACTCGCCGGGCTCGGTGACGACCCGTCGTGCGCGCGCGGCCGCAGGTTCCTCCTCGAGCGTCAGCGCGACGGCACCTGGGATGAGCCCGAGCACACCGGCACCGGATTTCCCGGTGACTTCTACATCAACTACCACCTCTATCGTCACGTCTTCCCGACCCTCGCGCTCGCCGGCGGCGAGCCGGCCGAGGCGGAACGTGCAACCGAGCGCGTGCTCGTCGCCCAGATATAAGCAAGAGCAGGACAAAGGAGCAAGCCATGGCGGTGCCACTGCGACAGGCGATGCGGGTTGGAACGTATGTGGCCAGACAACGGCTGCGGCGCAACCAGAAATTCGCGCTCGTCCTCCAACTCGAGCCCCTCTACCAATGCAACCTCGCATGCGCGGGATGCGGCAAGATCCAGCATGAGGATCCCATCCTGCAGCGCCGGCTCACGGTGCAGCAGTGCATCGACGCCGTCGAGGAATGCGAGGCTCCCATGGTCTCGATCGCCGGCGGAGAGCCGCTGGTGCACAAGGAGATCGATCAGATAGTCGCGGCACTGGTGGCGCGCAAGCGCTACGTGTACCTGTGCACCAATGCGCTCCTGCTCGAGAAGAAGCTGGACCTCTTCACACCATCGCCGTACTTCTCGTTCTCGGTGCACATCGACGGCCTCCGCGAGCGCCACGACGAATCGGTGTGCCGGCCCGGCGTCTTCGACAAGGCGATCGCGGCGATCGCCGCGGCCAAGCGACGCGGCTTCCGGGTGACCACCAATACGACCTTCTTCGACCAGGACGACGCCCGCTCGATTCGCGGAGTCCTCGACTTCCTCAACGACGAGGTCGGTGTCGACAGCATGCAGATCTCGCCGGGGTACGCGTACGAGAAGGCCCCGGACCAGGATCACTGGCTGAACGTCGAACGCACCCACGCCATCTTCCGTGACGCGTTCGCAGGCGGGCGTCGCAAGAAGTGGCGGCTCAACCACTCCCCCCTCTTTCTCGACTTCCTCGAGGGCAAGGTGGACTTCAGCTGCACCGCGTGGGGCATCCCCAGCTACTCGGTGCTCGGCTGGCAGCGGCCCTGCTACCTGATGTCCGACGGCTATGCGACGTCCTACCGGGACCTGCTGGACACCACCGAGTGGGAGAAGTACGGTCGTGGACGCGACGAGCGTTGCGGCAACTGCATGGCCCACTGCGGGTACGAGCCGACGGCGGTCGTGGCCACGTCCGCGTCGCTGCGTGAGTCGCTGCGCGCCGCCAAGGACAGTCTTCGACCGCTCGGGATCAAGCCCCACCTCAACTGAGGTGACCGCGGCGTATGCGGCGCCCGGTGCGGGTGATGTCTTCCTCACCGGCGCCTCGGGATTCGTGGGAGCGCACGTGCTCGACGCCCTGCTCGCCCGCGGATACCGTGTCCGCGCCCTGGTGCGCGAGCCACTGGCGCTCCCGCCTGGAGTGACGCCGGTCAGCGGCGACCTCCGCTTTCCAGCATCGCTCGCGCCGGCGTTGCGCGGATGCCGGTACCTGATCCACACGGCTGCGCTGTACTCGTTCTCGCCGCGCGATCGGGCGGCAATTGCGGCCGTCAACGTTCGCGGCACCGAGAGCCTGCTCGAAGCGGCGCGGATCGTGGGAGTGGAGCGCTGCGTGGTCACCTCGAGCTCGTCGACGCTCGCGCCAGCGACGGCCTCTCGCCCGGTGACCGAGCGGAGCTGGGCCGAGGCGCCGGCAGGCGCCCTGACCTATCACGCGTCCAAGCTGGTCGCGGAGCGCGCGGCGCTGAGCGCACGCATCCCGCTGGTCACCGTCCTCCCGACCGCGCCCATCGGACCCCGCGACCGCCGACCGACGCCGACGGGACGGATCGTCGTCGACCTGCTGCGGGGACGGCTGCCGGCGACGCTGCGCGGCGGGATGAACGTGGTGGCGGTCGAGGACGTCGCGGCAGCCCACGTCCTCGCCCTCGAACGCGGCCGCCCCCGGGAGCGCTACATCGCCGGCGCTGTCAACCTGAGCCTCGCTGAATTCTGGCGGCTGATCGGTGCGGCGGCGGGACGCCGGGCGCGGACGTTTCCGCTGCCATACGCGATCGCGGCCGGCGCAGCCAGATTCGACGACCTGCGGGCTCGTCTCACCGGAGCCGCCCCCGTCGTCCCCCTCGAGGGTGTGCGCATGGGCCGGCTCCAGATGTACTCGAGCAGCGCCAAGGCGGTCGATGAGCTCGGATACCGCCCCTCGAGTGTCGGTACGGCGATCGAACGCTCGGTGCGCTGGTATCGCGCCCACGGCTATGCCGGCTGACCGGCGGGTCGTCGCCGTGTGCGCGACCGGCCTCGAGGCATGGGGGGTGCGCCGCCGGGCACCGGGCATCCGTGTGATCCAGGTCGGCGTCGGCGGGTCCGCACCCGCCGGCGACGCCTCGGTCGTGATCAGCGCCGGCGTGTGCGGTGGGCTGTTGCCGGACCAGGTTCCGGGGACCGTCGTGATCGCGACCAGTGTCTCGGACCAGTCTGGCGCCACGCATGCCTGCGATCCCGCGGTCGCGGATCGGCTTGAACATGCCGCGCGCACCCTCGGCATGCGCGTCGTCACCGGGTCACTCGTCTCGACCCCCGCGATGGTCACCGGTCCGGCGCGAGCGCTCTGGGCCGGTCGTGGTCACGTTGCGGTGGACATGGAATCGGCCGCCGCGGCTGCCGATGCCGCTGCCTTCGGGGTGGTCCGAGTGATCCTCGATTCGCCGCAGCGTGAGCTGTCCCCGGCCTGGGCGGCACCCCGGCGCGCGGTGCTGGACCCCGCCAACTGGATTGACGCGATCTGGCTCGCGATCCACGCCCCCGGCTATGCGCTCCGGGTGGGAGCGATCCTACAGGCGGCCTTCCTCGGCGATGTCGACGCCCAGGTATAGCTGCACAGCTCCTCGGAGCATCTGCGCGACCCCGGGCACGTCGAATTCCTGAGCCATCTCGTGGAGCGCGGCCCGCTGCGCGTGCAGCGCGGCTTCGACCATCCTGCAGCCGGCCTCGGTGAGGCCCACCCGGACCATGCGGCGGTCCGGAGCGGATCTCAAGGTCCGCACCAGGCCGCGCGCGTTCAACTCGTGCACCATGAGCGACACCCGTGCCTCCGGAGCCTGGATGAGCTCGGCGAGATCTCCCTGCACACATCCCTCGCAGCCCGCAGCGCCCGCCTCGAGGAGGAGGTGGTACTGGAGAGGGCTCAGGTCGTGCTGAGCCAGTGACCGGTTGATCTGGATCAGCGCATGCCTGAAGCCGCGCCTGAAAACGGCGGCCAGCCGGAGATCATCGATGGTGGCGTCCTGAAAGAAGCCACTGGTACGAGTCTCCTGCTTCGAGGCAGAAACCATCGCTGCCGACTTTACAAGGTGCGTACCGGGCCCATCCGCCAGCCACCGAACCATCGGTGGAAAATAGTTCTTCACGAGCCGTAAAAAATTGTGAAGCTAACGCTGGCGATCGCGATTCGACGATTGCGTCGTTGTCACGATGCTCGGCCAGGGGCCACATTTGGAGGGGGGTCTGCCAGCCAGGGGGATGGTGCGTTGGGGGGGCGGTCCCGCGGACGGGAGCGCAGCCCGCAACGAGCGGGCTACGTCTCCCCGCCTTGCTCTTTCAGGCGTCGTGACCGAGCGCCCGCAAGGCACGCACGTACTTCGGCGTGCTCTCGGGATCGCCGGCTCCGGCGGCGCGGAGCCGCGACATCACCGCATCGATGAGGGCCGCCGCCGCGTCGAACAGCTCCACCTCGACCTCACGAAATTCCGACACCGTGCGCGTCCCGGAACGCACCGCCACGCGATCATCCGCAACCTCCGCGCGCCGGGTGTCGCCCGCCAGGAGATCGACGGTGTGGCGCATGGTCACGAGGCTGGCGATCGGGTGCAAGTCGACCTCACCGACTTCGGCGCGGATCACCGCCAGCGCCGCCTGCGGCGGTTGCTCCGGCGGCCCCATGAAATCGGTCTCCTCGCGCGAGACCGCCAGGCCGACGCTCCCGTTCCCGGCCTTGAGGGTCCAGCGGCCGGGCTCGCCCTTGGCGCGGCGATGGCGAAGTCCCAGGTGGGAGTGGAGCAATGTGAGCGTGTCGGTGTCCCAGTACGTTGCCGACAGCTCCACGGTCCCGCGGTCGACGGCGCGGACGCCCTCGATCACACCATCGAGATCGGGGAGCACGAAGCCGGGGTCGACGGGGATCTTGATCTCGCGCTCCTCGGCCATCGACACCACTCTAGGCGGGTGAGCGCGTCGTCGGGACCCATACACTCCGCGGATGCATGAGGTCCTGCGGGCCCTGGCGCTCGCCGGGGGAGCGGCCCTGGTCCTGCTCATCGTGGCGGATTCGATCGCGACGCTGATCGTCACCCGGGCCCGGACCGCTCTCTGGCGCCCGACGCGGCTCTGGTATGCGAGCACCTGGGGCGGCACCAGGATCGCCGCCGCGCGTCTTCCCTCCCGAGGAGGGGACTTCGTCCTCAACGTCTATCCGGCGCTGTCGCTGCTGGGACTCCTGCTGGTCTGGCTCATCGGTCTCGTCGTGGGTTGGGCCACGATCTATTGGGGCCTCGCCGAGCGGATCGGCGGCCAGAGCGACTGGGTGAGCCTCGCCTATTACGCCGGCACGTCGCTGCTCACGCCCGCGTTCGCTGTCGCCAACGGGGAGGGGGTCCGTTTCCTGTCGCTGGTGGAGACGCTCACCGGCCTGGGCACGATCGCGTTGCTGATCTCATATCTTCCTGCGCTCTACGGCGCGTACAGCCGTCGAGAAGCACGCCTGCTGACCCTCGACGACCCGATCGGCGGACGCCTGACCCCGATGCGGGTCATCGCGGTGCACGCGACCGATCGAAGCCTCGACCTCTTCAATCGCTTCTGTACGGACTGGGAGATGTGGACCGCAGAGGTGCTCGAGAGCCACTGCTCGTACCCGATGCTGGCGCTGTTCCGCTCGCAGCACCCGGGGCAGTCATGGATCACCGCCCTCGGTGTCGTCACCGACGCGGCAGCCCTGGCGTGCGCCTGCATCGTGGGCGCCGACGTGCGCGAGCCCTACTTCCTGTATCGACGTGGTCGCCGCGCCGTCGGGGACATCGCGGCCGCGCTCAACCTTCCCGAGGAACCCGCGGACACGTCCGGGATGAGTCGTGAGCTCGTCGGCAAAGCCTGGACGGGACTCAACGAGCTCGGCCTCCAGCTGCGCGACGCGGACGAGACCTGGCGGCGGCTCCAGGAGCTCCGTGAGCCGTATGGGACCCGGCTGCAGCAGCTCATCGACTACACGCTTGCGCCGCACGGATTCTGGGGTCATTCAGCGGAGGCGACCGTCGTCGAGGAGGTCGCTCGGGCGACGGCCGAGGCACGGTTTCGGGCGCGCCGGCGGAGCAATCGCGTCTCCCTGCCCGGCTAGTGCGCCTCGCGTGTGCCTACGGCGCGGTCAGATGCTCCAGGCCACCGATGTACGCGCGCAGCGGTTCTGGGATCAGCACCGTGCCGTCGTTCTGCTGATAGGTCTCGAGGAGCGCATCGAATGTGCGCGGCACGCCGAGCGCACTGCCGTTGAGGGTGTGCACAAAGCGCGGCTTCTCCTGCGGTGACGGACGGTAGCGGATGTTTGCGCGGCGCGACTGGAAGTCCGCGAACACCGAGCAGGACGACACCTCCAGCCACTGCCGCATCCCCGGCGCCCACACCTCGACGTCGTACTTCTTCCACTGCGCGAAGCCGAGGTCGCCGGCACACATGAGCAGAACGCGGTAGTGGAGGCCGAGCAGCTGGAGCACGTGCTCCGCGTGCGACGTGAGCAGCTCGAGCTCGTCGAGCGACGTCTCGGGAGTGGTGAAGCGGACCATCTCCACCTTCTCGAACTGATGCAGCCGGATGTAGCCACGCGTGTCTTTCCCGGCGGCACCCGCCTCTCGCCTCCAGCAGGGTGTGCACGCGACGTGCGCGATCGGCAGGTGCGCTCCTTCGAGAATCTCCCCTGCATAGAGGTTGGTGACCGGCACCTCGGCGGTGGGAATCAGGAAGAGCCCGTCGTCGGCGTGATACGCCTCGTCCTCGAACTTGGGCAGCTGCGCGGTCCCGACCATCGCCTCGCGGCGTACCAGGTATGGAGGCGCGACCTCGTCATACCCATGCTCGCGCGCGACGTCGAGCATGAACGAGGTCAACGCGCGTTGCAGTCGGGCGCCGTCGCCGCGCAGGACGACGAACCGCGAGCCGCTGACCTTCGCCGCGCGCTCGAAGTCGAAGATGCCAAGCCGCTCGCCGAGCTCGTAATGGGGCAGTTCGTCAAAGTCGAACACCGGTGGAGCACCCCAGGTGCGCGCCACCACATTGTCCTCGGGCCCACCGCCGTCAGGGACACTTGCATGCGGGGGATTGGGAATCTCGAGCAGGAGTGTTTCGACGCGCTGGTCAAGCTCGGCCAGACGCACCTCGTCATCCTGGATGCGCTGCTTGAGTGTGCTCAGCGACGCGCGTTGCTCGGGCGAGGGTGCACCACGAACCGTGGCGGACGCCGCGCGCTGCTCCGCGCGGGCCTGCTCCACGGCGGTGCGCAGGGCGCGCGCCTGCGCGTCGAGCTCGAGCAGCTCGTCGACCGGAGCGGTCTCCCCTTTTCTGCGTGCGCCCTCGCGCACAGCGTCGGGGTCGTCGCGGATGCGTTGCAGCTGCAGCATCAGGAGTCGGAGCTCCCGTCTCCGCCGCGGTGCTGCGGGCGCATCGTGGGGAAGAGCAACACGTCGCGGATGGTCGCCGCACCGGTGAGCAGCATCACGAGCCGGTCGACGCCGACACCGAGACCGCCTGCGGGTGGCATCCCCACCTCGATCGCCTCGAGAAAATCCTCGTCGATCGGGGGAATCTCCGTATCCCCCGCAGCGCGCAGCCGTGCCTGCTCCTCGAAGCGCGCGCGCTGGTCGATCGGGTCGTTGAGCTCGCTGAAGGCATTGGCCAGCTCGCGGCCCGCGATGATCAACTCGAAGCGTTCCACGAAACGTGGGTCGTCGCGGCGCAGACGGGCGAGCGGGCTCACCTCGGCGGGATAGTCGAGCACGAACGTCGGGTCCCAGATGGCGTCCTCGACGCGCTGCTCGTAGATCTCGAGCAACACGGCGCCGGGCCCGAGGTTGGGGGCAACCTCGACGCCGATCCCTGCCGCGGCTGCATGCATGTCATCCCACGAGGCGAGCGCGTCGACGCCGGTGTGCTCGCGCACCAAGTTCACCATCGTGTCCGCGCGATATGGCGGATGGAGGTCGAGGGACTGGCCGAACACCTTGCGCAGCAAAGGATCCTCGCACGGCGCGCTGCCGCCGGCGTCATCCTCGGCAACCTGCGGACCGGCGGCGTTGGCGGCGGCGGTGACCAGCGCTTCGGTGAGCTCGCGCATGTCGTCGTACGTCGCATACGCCTGGTACGCCTCGAGCATTGTGAACTCCGGGTTGTGTCGAGGCGACAGCCCCTCGTTGCGAAAGACGCGACCGATCTCATAGACGCGCGCATAGCCGCCGACGAGCAGGCGTTTGAGGTGCAGCTCGATCGCGATGCGGAGGTAGACGTCGGTGTGCAACGCGTTCCAGTGGGTGCGAAACGGCACCGCGGCTCCGCCGCCGGGAATCGGTTGCAGGATGGGCGTCTCCACCTCCATGAACCCACGCTGCTCGAGGGTCGCGTGCAGGGCGCGGACCAGGCGCGTACGGGTCGCGAAATGCCGGCGCTGCGACGCATTGCTGAGCAGGTCGAGATATCGCTTGCGGTACCGCGTCTCCTGGTCCTGGAGGCCGTGGAACTTTTCGGGCGGCGGGCGCAACGACTTGACCAGCAGGGTCATCGAATCGACGAGCACGCTCGGCTCACCGCGGCGGGTCCGCGTCACCGGGCCGGTGATGCCGACGATGTCCCCGAGATCGAGGATGCCGACCATCGAATGCGCGTCCCCTGGCCGGTCCGCGCGGAACCACATCTGCATCCGGCCGGACTCATCCTCGATGTGCGCGAATGCGGCGCCGCCGAGATCGCGCAGCTGCATCACCCGGCCGGCGACCGCGACCACGGGCCGATCCGCTGCGTCGACCTCGGCATCCGGACGCCCCGACTCATATGCCGTCAGCAGCCGGCGCGCCTCCTCGACGGTGGCGTTCGGCGCGAAGTCGACGCCATACGACGGAATCCCGCGTGCCGCGAGTTCCTCGACCTTGCGGCGCCGCTCTGCGAAGAGATCGTCGGATGGCATGGGCGCTATCTTCCCCGGCGAGACGCGCTTCGTGCGCGTGACGCGCGCCGGCAGAGCGACTAGTTGATCTTGACGATCTTGATCTGACGAGCGCCGCCCGGGCTCTGCACGTCGATCGTGTCACCCACGCGGTGTCCGAGCAGTGCCTTGCCGACCGGCGACTCCATGGAGATCCGTCCGGTGGTCACGTCGACTTCGGCGGGGCCGACGATGGTGAACGTCTGCTTGCCGAAGTCATCCTTGACCTCGACCGTCGTGCCCACGCTCACGACACCACTCTCGCTGCCCTCTTCGATGATGACCGCGTTGCGGATCATGTTCTCGACGACGAGGATGCGACCTTCGAGCATTCCCTGCTCGTTCTTCGCCTCATCGTATTCGGCGTTTTCCGAGATGTCACCGAAGTCCTTGGCGTACTTGATGCGCTCGGCCACCTCGGAGCGCCGAACCGTGCGCAGCTCCTCCAACTCCCGCTCCAACTTGACGAGCCCATCATGTGTGAGCAGTACCGGCTTGTCCATTCAGTTCCCTGGTACAGCAGTTATCAACGCCAACGGGGGGTGTGACCCTGGCGGCACCCGTTCATTGGAGCCCGGAGTATAGGCGAGCGTCATCAAATCAGGCGTAACAAGTTCTAGTCATTCCTTGACGGAATTGGCTTGGCTTCATATGATCCGTCGCAGATCCGGCAGTGGATCTATGTCTGCCCCCCCTCTCGGGGCGTCTCTGGTTTCCAGGGGCGCCCTTCTTTTTTGTGTGTCTAGCCTTCGCCGCTGACGAACACCGGTTGGAACCATCCCTCCGGCCGCGGTCCCGCAGCCAGCGCCCGATCGAGCAACGCATCGAGCCGTTCACGCGTGTCCATCGTCTGCACCTCGGCGCGGAGTCGCGCCGCGCCTGCGCAACCGCGGATCGTCCAGGCGACGTATTTGCGGCCGATGCGCAGCGCCCGCGCCTCACCGTGATAGCTGCACAACATGTCGAGGTGACGGCGCGCGAGCGCGATCCTCCCGGCAAAGTCGAGGTCGGGCAGCGAGGTGCCGGTCGCCAGGCGGTGCACCGCCTGGCGGACGAACCAGAAGTTGCCGAGCATGCCCCGCGCGATCACGACCCCGTCGACCGTCCCAGACTCGATGCGCGCGCCCAGCGTCTCGACGTCCTCGACGTCGCCGCTGCCGAACACCGGGATGCCCACCGCGGCCTTGACCTGGGCGATCTCGGCCCAGTCCGCATGACCCTCGTACTTCTGGCACCGGGTCCGGCCGTGCACGGTGACCGCGGCCACCCCGGCGTCCTCGAGGACACGAGCCAGCTCGGGCGCGTTGATCGAACCGTGGTCCCAGCCGAGGCGCATCTTCACCGTCACAGGCACGTCGACCGCCGCCACCATGGCCGCGAGCACACGAACCGTGGCGCCGGTATCGCGAGCGAGGGCGGCGCCGCTGCCCCGGCTGACCACCTTGGAGACCGGGCAGCCGAGATTGACGTCGACGAGCACGGCGCCCCGCTCGACGCACACCTGCGCGGCGGCGGCCATGACCGACGGATCGCAGCCGACCAGTTGGGCGGCGACCGGCGACACCTCGGCGGGGAAGTCGAGGAGCCGGAGCGCCGCGTCGGCGCTGCGCACCACCGCCTCGGCGGCGACCATCTCGGTGGACACCAGCCCCGCGCCGAACTCCCGGCACAGCTCGCGGCAGGGCGCATCGGTGATCCCGACCATCGGCGCCACCAGGACCGGTGACGAGAGCTCGAGACCGCCGACCCGAATTGGGCGGGCGGCGGTTGCCGCGATTGCCATCGCACCATGGTACGGGTGAGGTGCGCGCGCCTCAGCGGTTCAGTTCGTGGATCAGGCGCAGGCCGTGCAGGGTCAGGCGCTCGTCGACGATGTCGATCGACGGCATCAGGCTGGACAGCGACGTTGCCAGGCCGCCCGTGGCAATCACCTTCGCCGGTCCGGTCATCTCTCTGCGGAAGCGTTCAACCAGGCCCTCGACCAGGCCGACGTAGCCGAAGACGATTCCCGACTGCATGCTCGCCGTCGTGTTATGACCGATCGCCTCGGTGGGTGCGGTCAGCTCGACGCGGATCAGCATCGCGGCGTGGCTCACCAGCGCATCGTGGCTGAGCTGAATGCCAGGGGCGATCGCCCCGCCGAGGTAGTCGCCTCCGGCGTCGATCGCGTCGAAGGTCGTGGCCGTCCCGAAGTCGACGAGCACTGCCGGCCCCTGGTACAGGTGGTGCGCCGCGATCGCGTTGGCGATGCGGTCCGCGCCCACCAGGCGCGGATCGTCGTACTGGATCCGGATGCCGGTGCGCGTTCCCGGCCCGACCAGCATGGGCGGCCGGTGGAAGTAAGTGTGGGAGAGTTCGTCGATGCTTCTGGCGAGCGTCGGGAC
>DAITPY010000013.1:0-43746 GCA_036833315.1 Candidatus Dormiibacterota bacterium | reverse complement strand
TCGGGGTCGCGGCCCGAGCCGTGGAGGTACTCGAGCGTCCGCGCGTCGACGGGGAAGAGCGACGCGGTGGCGCCGAACTCCGGCGACATGTTGGAGAGCGTCGCGCGATCCGGCACCGACATCGAGGTCAAGCCGGTGCCGCAGAACTCCACGAACTTGTTGACCACGCCGTGGCGGCGGAGCATCTCGGTGAGCGTGAGCACGAGGTCGGTCGCGGTCGTCCCGGCGGGCAGGGCGTTGTGGAAGCGCACGCCGACCACCACCGGAGCGAGCAGGAACAGCGGCTGTCCGAGCATGCACGCCTCGGCCTCGATACCACCGACTCCCCAGCCGAGCACGCCGATCCCGTTGACCATGGGGGTGTGCGAGTCGGTGCCCACCAGCGTGTCGGGCAGTGCCATGCGCACCCCGTCCGTCTCGCGCACCTGGACGACCTGGGCGAGGTACTCGAGGTTGATCTGGTGGACGATGCCCATCCCCGGAGGGACGACCCGGAAGCCCCGAAACGCCTGCTGCGCCCACCGGAGCAGCGAGTAGCGCTCCCGGTTGCGCTCGTACTCGCGCGCGATGTTCCGCTCGTACGCCTCGCGGTTGCCGAAGGCGTCCACCTGCACCGAGTGGTCGACGACGAGGTCGACCGGGACCAGCGGATCGATGCGCATCGGGTCGCCGCCCGACCGGGCGACAGCGGAGCGCATCGCCGCGAGGTCGACGACCGCGGGGACGCCGGTGAAGTCCTGGAGGAGCACCCGGGCGGGCATGAAGGCACGCTCGCGGTCGGCCTCGGTGACCTTGCCGTCCCAGCTGGCGATCGCCTCGACGTCGCCATCGCGCACCGACGGAGCCGCGGCATTGCGCAGGCTGTTCTCGAGGAGGATCTTCACCGTCACCGGCAGTCGCGAGACGTCGCCGACGCCGCGGTCGGCGAGTGCGGCGAGGCGGTGATACGCAACCCCGGGCACGAGTTGCGCCGTGGTGCCGTAAGGATCCGTGCCTGCCATCAGGAACCCATCTTCGCACCCGGCGATGGCGCGGGGCCCCGAGCGCACCACCGGACGCGGCGCGTTGGAAACCACCCTTTCTTAACGACCCGCGCCCCGCGTCGCTATTCTTCTGGTCTGATCAGGCGTCTCAGAGGGTTCCACTCGTGGCCAGCAGCCAGAAAACTGACATCCGCCCGGAGCATCAGCTCTACCACTCGTACACCACCGAAGTCGACCAGAGCCGGACCAACGTCCACTACGAGCAACCCCCGGAGTTCTTTCTGCTCATCACGGGTGGAGACTGGAACGTCTACTCGGCGAACCTCTGGGACCCGGGGACCGAGGACGACACCGCGTCACAGGAAGCCAAGCTCGACCTGATCGCCAGGCTTGCAGGTCTCGAGAAGGGCATGCGCCTCATCGACGTGGGCGCCGGCTGGGCCGGCCCGCTCACCTATCTGTGCGACACCTACGGGCTGAAGGGCACGGGGCTGACGCTCTCGCCGACCCAGAAGGGCTACGCCGAGGAGCGGATCGCTCGCCGCGGCACGGACGCGAAGATCGTGCTCAGCCACTGGGAGGACTACACCCCCGACGAGCCGATCGACGCCGTGTACACCGACGAGGTGATCGTCCACTTCTTCAACCTCGGCGGCTTCTTCACCAAGGTCCACGACTGGCTCAAGCCTGGCGGCGTGATGATCAACAAGGAGTTGCACCTCAAGCATCCACGCCACGCGAAGCTGGATCGCGGCGGCGAGTTCGTGAGCAAGATCTACGGCGACACCGGCAACTACCGCACCCTCGCCGAGGAGACGCGCCTTGCAAATGACGCGGGATTCGACATCGAGCGCGTGCACCACATCGAGCGGCGCCACTACGAGGTGACCATCGACCACTGGCTGGCCAACATGCACAAGCACGCGAAACAGCTCAAGGAGATGGTCGGCGATCAGCACTACCGCGACTTCCGCGTGTACCTGCGCCTCGCCCGGCACATCCAGCGCAACGTCACCCTCGACGTCGTGGTCTGCCGCAAGGTCGCCTGACCGGCGGCGACTGGTCAGGTCGGGGTCGACAGCTGCGCGAGGTACGAGGTGAGGTGGGTGTAGGCGCCGGTCGCGAGCAGCACTCCGAGTGCGACGGTGATCACGCCGCCAGCCAGGGTGAGCGGGCGTACGAAGCGGTTGAGGCGGCGGGGAAGTTCGGGCAGTGACGCCCAGAGCAGCGCCACCGCGATGAAGGGCAGTCCGAGCCCGAGCGAATACACGACCAGGAGCAGCGCGCCGGTCACCGCGTGGGAGCTCAGCGCGGCGAGGGTCAGGGCCGCGGCCAGGTAGGGGCCGACGCACGGGGTCCAGCCGAGTCCGAAGACGATGCCGACCAGGAAGGCGCCGAACACGCCACGGCGGCGGAGTCGCTCGGGCAACTGAAACCCCCGGGAGCGTTCGAGCAGGCCGACCCGGACCACGCCGATGATCGCGAGCCCGAACAGGATGACCGCGGCGCCGCCGACGATCTCCACGATCCGCCCGCTCACCGCCCCGTTGGCGACCCGCGCAATGCCCCCCGCGGTGAGCCCGAGGAGCACGAAGACGACGGTGAACCCGGCGACGTAGAGCAGCGACCCGGCGAGGAGACGGAGGCGAAAGCTGTGCCGCTCGGGATTGCTGAGCTCGGCGGCGCTCACCCCCGACACGCACGCGAGATATGCGGGCAGCAGCGGCACGGTGCACGGTGCGAGGAAGGACCCGAGCCCCGCGACAAAGGTCGCGAGCACGGTCGCGATCGAGATCATCAGCCGAACGTGAAGGTGTAGATGCGGAACCCGGCCGGCACCGTGAGGTCGAGGAGGTGATAGCCGGATGAGACGCGGGTGAGCAGCTGGAAGAGGTCCTGGCGTGCAACGGTGAACCCTGAACCGGTCAACCCCGAACCACCGGCGGCGGTCGCCACCGACTTTCCGTCAAGACTGACTGCAACATGCAGAGCCGGTCCGGAGGTCCCTGCGACGACGTAGACGGAGTCGGCCTGGAACGCCAGACGCACGTGGCCGGTCCTGTCCGCCTCGAGGTACTGACCCTCGTCGGTCCACGTACCGGACACCTGGGGCAGGTCCTGGGTCTGCGGTGGTCCGGAGTTCGGATAGGTCGTCGCCCGTCCCAGAGGTCCATAGGCCTCGTTGCCGGCAAGCTGGCCGCGCTCGCTTCCGAGGTACAGCTCCGGGGTGGTGTTGGTCGGGACCGGCGTCGACGATGGGAGCGCAGCCGGATGCACGCCGAGCAGCTGCGCCACCGCCGCAGCCGTTTTGTCGTAGTCGCCTTCCCCGAAGCTCGTGTACGCCACCCGTCCCTGCTGGTCGAGCAGGTACTCGGCCGGCCAGAACTGGTTCCGGTACGCGTTCCAGGTGGCCATCTCGCTGTCGACGGCGACCGGCCAGGTCACCCCGAGCCGGGTGACCGCAGCCGCAACGCTGGCGGGGACCTTCTCGAAATCGAACTCGGGCGAGTGCACCCCGACGATGACCAACCCGTCGTTCCTGTAGTCGTTGTAGAGGGTCTGGAGGTGCGGGATGGTGCGCACGCAGTTGACGCACGAGAACGTCCAGAAGTCGATGAGCACCACCTTGCCACGCAGGTCGGCGAGGGTCAGCGGGGTGGTGTTGAGCCACCCGTCGATGCCGGTGAAGTCGGGCGCCGGATGCCGAGCGCCGACCGGCTGGACCTGCCCCCCGGTCGTCGACGCGGTGGCTGGAGGGGCCGGCATGCGCACCACTGTGAACAGCACCGCGGCCACGATGAACACGGCCACGGCAGCCAGCGCGAGACGGTAACGGGTCATCAGACTCTGTCCGACTCTACGGGCTCGACGTTACAGGGCATTCCGGGGCCGCCCCTGTCTGCTAGCGTGTGGCGAGATGCTCGGCGACCGAAGGCGCGTGGTCATTGAGCATGTTCGGCCGCGGGTCGACTGCGGCGAATTCCCTGCAAAAGCCACGCGCGGCCTCCCGTTCCGGGTCAGCGCGCGAGCGTTCGCCGACGGGCACGATCCACTCCTGACCTGGGTCTGGCACTGGCCGGGCGCAGGTGCTCTCGTCCCCGATGCGCCGCCCCGAGGCTTGAGCCGCGTCGCCATGGTGGCCGAGCCCCAGGACTGGTTCACCACCTGGATCACGGCCGAGCGGCTGGGCACCTGGAGCTTCGCGGTGGCGGGACTTCCGGACCTCTGGGGCGGATGGGCACGGGACCTCGCGATCCGCTTCGAGGCCGGCGTGGATGTCGAGCTCGACCTCGCCGACGGGGCCGCCATGGCCGAGGCGCGCGCAGCACAGCCCGGCCTCTCCAAGGCCGACCAGCGAGCAGCCGCCACGCTGGCGACGAAGCTGGCGGCGCCGACCGCACCCAAAACCCGGCTCGCGCTCGCGACCCGAGACGCCTCCATGGCACTGATGCGGCGTACCGCCGACCTGAGCCACGCGACCATCGCGGGCCCGTACCACCTCTGGGTGGAACGCGAGGCAGCCGGATACTCCGCCTGGTACGAGATGTTTCCCCGGTCCGAGGGGGCGGTGCCACCCCGCAGCGGCACGTTCCGCCTCGCCGAACGCCGTCTCCCCGCGATCGCGGCCATGGGCTTCACGGTGCTCTACCTGCCGCCGATCCACCCGATCGGTGTCACCCACCGAAAGGGCGCGAACAACGTCACCGAGACCAAGCCGGGCGATCCCGGGAGCCCCTGGGCGATCGGGTCGGCGACGGGAGGTCATACCGCCGTGCACCCCGATCTGGGCACTCTGGATGACTTCGACCACTTCGTCGACGCCGCCCGCAAGAACGGCCTCGAGGTGGCGCTCGACTACGCCTTGCAGTGCAGCCCCGACCACCCCTGGGTCACCGAGCACCCGCAATGGTTCCGGCACCGGTCGGACGGCTCGATCCGCTACGCCGAGAACCCGCCCAAGCAGTACCAGGACATCTACCCGATCAACTTCGACACCGAGGATTCGACCCGGCTCTGGAGAGCCGTCGCCGACGTCATGCGCTTCTGGATCGGCCACGGGGTGCGCATCTTCCGGGTCGACAACCCGCACACCAAGCCGTTCGCGCTCTGGGAGTGGCTGATCGCCGAGATCCGTCGCGAGCACCCGGAGGTCATCTTCCTCGCCGAGGCGTTCGCCCGTCCCGCGGTGATGCAGCGCCTCGCCAAGCTGGGCTTCTCGCAGTCCTACACGTATTTCACCTGGCGCAACACGGTATGGGAGCTCTCTCAGTATCTGACTGAACTGTCACAAACCGAGCTGGCCGACTGGTTCCGGCCCAACTTCTGGGTGAACACCCCCGACATCCTGCACGCGACGCTGCAGTACGGCGGGCCCTCCGCCTTCAGGTTGCGCGCGGCTTTGGCGGCGATCACCGGTCCCTCGTGGGGCATGTACGGCGGGTACGAGCTGTGCGAGGCGACGGCTGTGCGTGAGGGCAGCGAGGAGTACCTCGACTCGGAGAAGTACCAGCTCCGACCGCGCGACTGGTCGCAACCGCGGTCGATCGCGCCGTTCATCAGCCGGCTCAACGAGATCCGCAACCGCCACCGTGGCGCGATCGCGCAGCTGACCACCCTCCGTGTGCATCACATGACCGACGAGTCGATGCTCTGCGTGTCTCGCGCGACCGCCGACCGGGAGGATGTGCTCCTCCTCGTGGTCAACCTCGACCCCCATCATGCTCATGAGGCCACCACCTGGCTCGACCTCGGCGCACTCGGCGTGACCTCCGACCGCCCGTTCGAGGTCCACGACGAGCTCGGCGGCGGGACCTATACGTGGCACGGCCCCGTGAACTATGTTCGCCTCGACCCAGCCCAGCAACCCGCCCACATCCTGCACGTCCGGAGGCAGCAATGAGCGCGCTCATCGACCTCGCCGAGGACCCGCTCTGGTTCAAGCGAGCGGTGTTCTACGAACTCTCCGTCAGGGCGTTCCACGACGGCAACGACGACGGCATCGGCGACTTCGCCGGACTGATCGGCAAGCTCGAGTACCTCGAGTGGCTCGGAGTCGACTGCATCTGGCTGCTCCCGTTCCAGCAGAGCCCGCTGCGTGACGGCGGATACGACATCTCCGACTACCGCACCGTCCTGGCCGACTACGGCAACGTCGACGACGTCGCGCGACTCGTCGACGAGGCGCATCAGCGCGGCATCCGCGTGATCATGGACCTGGTCGTCAACCACACCAGCGACCAGCACGCGTGGTTCAAGAGCGCGCGTTCGTCGCCGGACAGCGAGCATCGCGACTGGTACATGTGGTCGAGCACGAAGAACCGCTTCACCGAGGCGCGGATCATCTTCATCGACACCGAGACCTCGAACTGGACGTGGGACGAGGAGGCGGGCGCCTACTACTTCCACCGATTCTTCAGCCACCAGCCCGATCTCAACTACGACAACCCGCGGGTGCGCGCCGAGATCATCGACGTGTGCCGCTTCTGGCTGAACCTGGGCATGGACGGCTTCAGGCTCGACGCTGTCCCTTATCTCTTCAAGCGCGAGGGCACCAACTGCGAGAACCTGCCGGAAACACACGGCTTTCTCGCCGATCTGCGCGCCGCGATCGACGCCGAGTATCCGGGCAGGGTGCTGCTCGCGGAAGCCAACCAGTGGCCCGAGGACGTGGTCGACTACTTCGGGTCACCGGAGCGGCCGGAGTGCCATATGTGCTTCAACTTCCCGTTGATGCCGCGCATGTTCATGGGGCTGCGCCGCGAGCAGCGCTACCCCATCACCGAGATCCTCGAACGCACCCCGACGCTGCCACCGAAGACACAATGGGGCATCTTCCTGCGCAACCACGACGAGCTCACCCTCGAGATGGTGACCGACGAGGAGCGCGACTACATGTGGACCGAGTACGCGAAGGACCCGCGCGCCAAGCTCAACCTCGGCATCCGGCGACGGCTCGCGCCCCTGCTCAACAACGGCCGGCGTCAGATGGAGCTCTTCCACGGCCTCATCCTCTCGCTCCCGGGCAGCCCCATCCTGTACTACGGCGACGAGATCGGCATGGGTGACAACGTGTACCTCGGCGATCGCGATGGTGTCCGCACCCCGATGCAGTGGAACGCCGACCGCAACGGTGGCTTCAGCCACGCGGATTTCGCCCAGCTCTACCTGCCGCCGCTCATGGACCCCGTGTACGGGTTCCAGGCATGCAACGTCAGTGCGCAGCGGCGCAACGAGTCGTCGATGCTGCACTGGCTGCGCAGGTTCATCGCGGTGCGCAAACGCTGGCCCGTCTTCGGCGAAGGCACCTTCGACGCGCTCGACGCGGCCAACCCGTCGGTGTTCGCCTTCGTGCGCACACTCGGTGATCAGATCGTCCTCTGCGTGAACAACCTCTCGCGTTTCGCACAACCCGTCGAGCTCGATCTGCGCAGCCACGCCGGGACCATCCCCGTCGAGATGCTCGGACGAGTCCACTTCCCGCGCATCGGTGAGCTGCCCTACCTGCTCACCATGGGGCCGCACGGCTTCTACTGGTTCACGCTCGACCCGGCGGGATCATGAGTCCGGGCGATCGCGACGCGGGTGCCGTGCTCAGCGACCACGGCCTGCAAGGCTGCGAGACGGCGCTCGGCACGTACATCGCGCGTCAGCGCTGGGCCGGCGCGCACGGTCGCACGATCGCGGACATCGAGGTCGTCGACGCGGCGGTCATCAGCGACAGTTCGCCGGTGCTCATGCACACCCTCACCGCGGTCACCTACACCGACGGTGTGACCACCCGCTACGCACTTCCTCTCGGCGTTCGCGAAGCCGGCCACGAGCTTGCCGAGCGCGCCCCGGACTTCGTGATCCCGTGGCCCGAGGCGCCGAAACCGCTGCTGCTCTACGACGCGGTCGGTGATCCCACCTATATCGAATGGCTTCTCGACGCTATCCGCGAGCAGCGCTCCCTGGCCACCTCGAGTGGCGAGCTGCGCTGCTCGTGCCCCGACCCGAGCGCGCTCGACAGCGGCACCCTGTCGTCGGTGCGCCACCTCAGGGTGGAGCAGAGCAACACCTCGGTCGAGGTCGGCGATGCGATCTTTCTCAAGCACATGCGCCGCGTCGAGGCCGGACCGTCGCAGGAGCTCGAGATGTCGGACGCGCTCGCCGGCGCGGGTTTCACGCACATCGCGCCGCTGCTGGGACGCGCGCTCTGGGTGTCGGGGGACGAAGCGCCGTCGCCGCTGGCGATCGTGCAGCCCTTCCTGCACAACAGCACCGAGGGATGGGCGCTCGCGCTCACATCGCTGCGCGCCCTCTACGCCGATGCCGAGGCGATGGCCCAGGCCGACCCGGTTGCCCGCCGTGCCACCGTCGACGATCAGGACGCCGCCTTCTTCGCCGAGTCGCAGCGCCTCGGTCAGGTCGTGGCCGAGATGCATCTCGCGCTCGCCGGGAAGTTCACCGAGCCCGCGATGCAGCCGGCGCCGCTGACCGCGACATCGCTCAATGGGTGGGCCGACGCGATGACGGCTGAGCTCGATTCACTGCTCGGGCGTGGAGACGCCGCCCTCGAGTTGCTGCGCATGGCTCGCGACGGCGTGGTCGCGCGCTTCGAGGCGATACGCTCGCTGCCCCCCGGCGGCCTGCTGATCCGCGTGCACGGCGACCTCCACCTCGGCCAGCTGCTCCGCGTCGACACCGGCTGGGTGGTGCTCGACTTCGAGGGAGAGCCGGATCGGACACCCGCGCAGCGCCGCGAGCTGAGCAGCCCGCTGCGCGACGTGGCGGCGATGCTCCGGTCCTTCGACTACGCCGCCGCCGCCGCGATCGCCGAGCGCACCTCGCCGGACGCTGACGAGGGACGCCATCTGCTCGGGTACGGCGACGCCTGGGCCGACGCCAACCGCGACGCCTTCTGGGCGGCCTACCTCGAGACCATCGGATCGCATCCGGTCCTGCCCGCGCCTGGCCCGGCGCTCGTGCTCCGCCGCGCCTTCGAGGTCCAGAAGGCTGTATACGAGATCGGCTATGAGCTCGGTCACCGCCCGGCATGGGTCGAGATCCCGCTGCGGTTCCTCCTGCGGGGCGCGGAGCGGCCGTGACGTCTGATCAGGGCGTCGTGGCCGACCTCGACGCGGCCGTCGAGCTGCTCCTGGCCGGGCGGTTGCCGGACCCTCACGGGCTGCTCGGACCGCATCGGATCGACGGCACCACGCTGGTCCGTGCCTTCCACCCCGAAGCCACGGCGGCCAGCCTCGCGCGCGAGGAGGGCGTGACCCCTATGCGACGCCGCAACGGCCTCGGCCTGTTCGAGGTCAGCCTGCCGGTCACCGACCTGCCCGGGTACCGGATCCGGTTTCGCAACGACGAGCGCGAGTGGGAGCAGGACGACCCCTACCGGTTCCTGCCGACCCTCGGCGAGCTCGACCTCCATCTGATCGGCGAGGGGACCCACCTCGAGCTCTGGCGAGCGCTCGGTGCCCGGGTCATCGAGCACCAGGGGGTCACCGGGACGGCGTTCGCCGTCTGGGCCCCGAACGCCCTCGGCGTCAGCGTGGTGAGCGATGCCAACTTCTGGGATGCTCGCACCTGGCCGATGCGCACGCTCGGCAGCTCCGGGGTCTGGGAGCTCTTCTGCCCCGGGGTCGGTCCCGGCGTCCGCTACAAGTTCCTGGTCACCCGGGGTGACGGGATGCGGATCTTCAAGGCGGATCCGCTCGCCCGCGCCGCGGACCACCCGCCTGGCACCGCGAGCATCGTCGAGCAGAGCACGCACCGCTGGCGCGACGGCGCCTGGATGCGCCGGCGCGCGCGCGCCGCCCCGAACCGCGCGCCCATGGCCGTGTACGAGGTCCATCTCGGTTCCTGGCGCCGAGCCCCGGACGGAAGGGTGCTCAGCTATCGGGAGATCGCCGAACCGCTCGCCGCGCATTGCCGTGCGCTGGGTTTCACCCATGTCGAGCTGCTGCCGATCATGGAGCACCCCTTCGGAGGGTCGTGGGGATACCAGGTCACCGGCTACTACGCACCGACGGCACGGCACGGCACTCCCGACGACTTCCGCGTATTCGTCGACGTCATGCATCGCAACGGCGTCGGCGTGCTCCTCGACTGGGTCCCGGCGCACTTTCCGCGCGACGGCTGGGCGCTCGCGCGCTTCGACGGCACCCCGCTCTATGAGCACGCCGACCCGCGCCGCGGCGAGCAGCCCGATTGGGGCACGTACGTCTTCAACTACGGCCGCAACGAGGTGCGCAACTTTCTCGTCGCCAATGCCCACTACTGGGCCGAGGAGTTCCACATCGACGGTCTGCGCGTGGACGCGGTCGCGTCGATGCTCTACCTCGACTACTCGCGTCAGCCCGGTGCCTGGTTGCCGAACATCTATGGGGGCAAGGAGAATCTCGAGGCGATCGCGCTGCTGCGCGAGGTCAACGACTCGCTGCACGCACGCGGGTCGGGGGTCATGACCGTTGCCGAGGAGTCGACGACCTGGCCGGGGGTGACCCGATCCACGGCGAGCGGTGGGCTCGGCTTCGACTTCAAGTGGAACATGGGGTGGATGCACGACACCCTCGACTACCTGCACAAGGACCCGGTGTACCGGAGGTACGCACACCATCAGATGACCTTCGGGTTGATGTACGCGTGGTCGGAGCGCTTCATCCTGCCGCTCTCGCACGATGAGGTGGTGCATCTCAAGGGATCGCTGCTCGCCAAGATGTCGGGCGACCCTTGGCAGCGCTTCGCGAACCTTCGCGCCATGTTCGGCTGGATGTGGGCCCACCCTGGGAAAAAGCTCCTCTTCATGGGCGGCGAGCTGGGCGACGAGCACGAGTGGGCGCATGACTCCTCTCTCGACTGGAGGCTGCTCGACGACCCCGCCCACGCCGGGGTGCAGCACCTGATCACCGACCTCGGCGCCCTCTACGCCGGCGTGCCCTCGCTGTGGGAGCTCGACGAGAGCCCGAACGGTTTCCAGTGGATCGACCCAGGCAATGCCGATCAGAACGTGCTCAGCTTCATCCGGCGCGACGCCAACGGCCACCCGGGGATCGCCTGCGTCGCCAACTTCTCCCCGGTGGTGCGCTACGACTTCAGGGTCGGGCTGCCGCTCCCCGGGCGGTGGACCGAGGTGCTCAACACCGATTCCGAGCACTACGGCGGCAGCGGTGTGGGGAACATGGGGGCCGTCGAGGCCGAAGCGGTGCCGTGGAACGCCTTCTCGGACTCGGCCTTGCTGACCCTGCCGCCGCTGGGGACCCTCTGGCTAGCGCCGTCCCCCATTGCTTAACCAGTGCCAAGCCGTGAGAATGAATGGATACCTGCGGACCGAGAGTGGACCGGCCGCGATGGATCAGGTCTTTGGACCCATCGCGCACGTCGCGCTTCGGCGAGACCGCACTGAGCACATGAGGGTGACCCACACCATGAACACCGACGAGGCCCGCACCCGGCTGCTGACCGAGCGAGCTCGGATCGAGGAGCTCCGCCAGGCGGCGAACCGGCTGACGGCAGACGCCCAGGAGGCGACCGAGCGGGAGCTGTCCTCCGCCGAGCAGCACCCCTCGGAGCTGGCGAGCGAGACCATCGGCCTCGAGCTCGACCAGAGCGTCCTCCAGCACGCCGAGCTCCAGCTCCAGGAGCTCGAGGAGGCCGTCAAGCGGGTGGACCTGGGTTCGTACGGCCAGTGTGAGGCGTGCGGACAGCCGATCAGCGAGGCGCGGCTCGAGGCGATCCCGACGGCGAGGTTCTGCATCGACGACCAGTCCAAGCAGGATCGCGGGAGGCGCAACGGGCGCTGACGGGCCTTAGTCGAGGTTTCCGGCGGCCGAGCGCGGTCGGCCGTCAGTGCCGGAAGTGGCGCTCGCCCGCAAGCACCACCGCCATCCCGAGCGCGTCGGCCGCGGCGGTGACCACCGCGTCGTTCTTGCTGCCACCGGGGTGGATCACGGCTCGCACCCCCGCCTTGCCGAGGGTCTCGAGCCCATCGGGCATCGGGAAGAAGGCGTCCGACGCTGCGACGGCACCGATGCTGCGATCCCCCGCCCGCGCCACGGCGAGCTCGGAGGACTCGACGCGTGACATCTGCCCGGCACCGACTCCGACGGCCATGCCGCCGCGCACCAGGACGACGGCGTTGGATTTGACGTGCCGGCAGACTCGCCAGGCGATCAGCAGGTCGCGCCACTCGGTCTCGTCTGGCTGACGCCCGCTGGCCACGACCATGGTCGCGCGATCGGTGGCCACGCGATCGCGGGTCTGCACGAGCAGCCCCCCGTCGATGCTGCGCACGTCGAGGTGGTCCGAGCATGACGGCCTGTCGACGACAAGCACGCGGAGGCGCGGCTTGGTGGTCAGGTGTGCCGCGGCATCATCCGAGACGGCCGGGCACACCACCGCCTCGAGAAAGGTCTTGGTGAGCTCGGTCGCGGTGTCGAGGTCGATCGGACGGTTGATCCCGACTATCCCGCCGTACGCCGCTCGCGGGTCGCACGCGTAGGCCAGACCATAGGCGTCGACGGCTGTCCTGGCGATGGCGAAGCCGCATGGGTTGGTGTGCTTGATGACGCATGCCGCGGGCTCCGCGAAGTCGCTGACCAGCGCGCTCGCCGCATCGACGTCGAGCCAGTTGGTGTAGGAGAGCGCGGATCCCTGCAGCGCCCTGGCGTGAGCGGCCCCGCCGCCGGGTCCCGGGATCGCGTAGAGCGCGCCTCGCTGGTGCGGGTTCTCCCCGTAGCGAAGCTCGTGGAGCCGCGGGCCACCGACGGTGAGCTCGGCCGGCATGTTCGCGTCGCCGAGCTCTCCACGCAGCCATGCGGCGACCTGGGTGTCGTAGGTGGCGACATGGGCGAACGCCTCCGCCGCAAGCCGGTGCCTGGTCGCGGTGGATATGGACCTGTGCTCGCGCAGCTCGCCGAGTACTTGAGCGTACTGGCGTGGGGACACGACCACCGCAACGGAGTCGCGGTTCTTGGCGGCGGCGCGGATCAGCGTCGGGCCGCCGATGTCGATGTTCTCGACAATCATGTCTGTATCCGCGCCGCTCGCGAGGGTGTCGGCGAACGGATACAGCGATGAGACGACGAGGTCGATCGGTTCGAACCTGTTCTCGGCGAGCTGGCGCATGTGCTCGGGGAGGTCGCGGCGGGCGAGGATGCCCGCGTGGATCGCGGGATGCAGGGTCCGGACCCGCCCGTCGAGCATCTCCGGGAATCCGGTGAGGTCGGCGACGGACAGCGCCTCGATGCCCGAGTCGGCAAGCGCGCGTCCGGTGCTGCTGGTCGCGATCAGGTCCACCCCGCACTCGCGCAAGCCGCGCGCGAAGTCGACCAGGCCGGTCTTGTCGCTCACCGAGAGCAGCGCGCGCATGCTCAGACCGTGGCCGGCGTGGACGCGGGAAGCACGCGCACGCGGTTGCCGTCGCGAACGATGCGACCGCGACACCAGAGCGACACCGCCCGGGGGAGAAGCTCCCACTCGCAGGCGTGGATGCGCGCGCGCAGGGTCGCGGCATCGTCGTCGGGCTCAACCGGCACCGCGGCCTGGAGGACGATCGGTCCCCCGTCCGCCTCGCCGCGCTCCAGCAGCTGGACGGTGCAACCGGTCACCCGGACTCCTCGCGCCAGCGCCTGCTCGACTGCGTCCATCCCGCCACCGAAGGCGGGCAGCAGCGACGGGTGCACGTTGAGGATCGCGTCGGGGTAGGCGTCGAGGAAGCTGTCGGCGAGGATGCGGTCATACCCGGCGCACACGACCAGACGTACCCGCGCGGCTCGGAACCGCTCGCACATCGCCTGATCTCGCGCGCCGGCGTCGCCACCGAACTCACCCTGGGAGAGCGCGAGCGCCGGCACGCCATGGCGCCGGGCAATCTCGAGGGCGCGCGCCGACGCGCGATTGGAGAGCACGAGCACCACCTCCCCAGGGAAATCCGGGGCCGCACACGCGGTGAGCAGCGCCTCGAGGTTGGTTCCCGCTCCCGAGACCAGCACCCCAATCGGGGTACCACCCCTCACGTGAGCAGGACCCGCCGTGTGCCGGTCTGGGGAACCACCTCGCCGATCCGCCATATGGGGATGCCCGCCGCGGACTCGATCAGCGGTGCATCGCCGGGAACGACGACCACCATGCCCACGCCCATGTTGAAGGTGCGCCACATCTCCTCGAGATGGATCCCGCCGGCCCGCTGCAATGCCTCGAAGATCGGCGGGACCGTCCATGTCGAGCGTTCGACGGTTGCGGCGAGGCCATCGGGAAGCACCCGCGGTACGTTGTCGATCACGCCGCCTCCGGTGATGTGCGCGATGGCGTGCACGTCCGTGGTCTGACGCAGCTCACGAACCGCGTGGAGGTAGGCGCGATGGGGCTCGAGGAGCAGGTCGACCAGGGGTGCGTCCGTCCCCGGCAGGACGCCGGCCCACTCCAGCTCATGCTCCGCGACGATATGACGCACCAGCGAATACCCATTGGTGTGCAACCCGCTGCTCGGCAGGGCGAGGAGCACATCGCCCGCCCGCACACGGCTGCCGTCGATGATCGCGTTGCGCTCGACGGAGCCGACGATGAAGCCGGCGATGTCGTAGTCGCCGAGCGCGTAGACGCCTGGCATCTCGGCGGTCTCCCCGCCGACGAGCGCGCATCCCGCCGCCCGGCAGGCCTCCGCGATCCCCTCGATGAGCTCGGCGAGGTGCTCCGGGACGAGTTTGCCGGTCGCGTAGTAGTCGAGAAAGAAGAGTGGGTCCGCCCCGCAGCAGAGGATGTCGTTGATGCAGTGGTTGACCAGGTCGATGCCGATCCCGCGGTGCCGCCCCGCCGCGATCGCGACCTTCACCTTGGTGCCGACCGAATCGGTGCTCGAGGCGAGCACGGTGCCGGTCGGAGACCCGGGGTCGAGCGCGAAGAGCCCGCTGAAGGCGCCGATCCCGCCGAGGACCTGGGCCGTGTGCGTCGATGCGATGGTGCGCCGGATCAGGCTGACGGCACGGTTGCCCTCATCGATGTCGACACCGGCGTCGGCATAACGGAGATCACCCACCATCTGAGTGTATCGGCGGCCCGACCGCAGGCGCGGGATGCACATCAATCGCCGCGCTCCGGTGAGAGGGTGTCACCATAGAAGTGAGCACACCCCCGTCCAGGGAACCAGATCCAACTCGTGAATCCCACCGACACTGGCGACCCGAACTATTTCCACCGGGTCGTCGACTGCCAGTGGGCCTGCCCGGCCCACACCAATGTCCCCGAATACATCCGGCTGATCGCCCAGGGGCGGTATACGGACGCCTACATGTCCAACCGGGAGTCGAACGTCTTCCCGGGGATCCTCGGGCGTACCTGCGACCGGCCCTGCGAGCCTGCGTGCCGGCGCGTGCGGATTGATGGCGCCCCGGTCGCCATCTGCCGCCTGAAGCGGGTCGCCTCGGACCTCCGCGGAGACATCGCCGACCGCCTCCCGGTGATCCCGACGCATAAGAACGGCCGTCGCGTCGTCTGCGTCGGTGCCGGGCCGGCCACGCTCACCGTCGCCAACGACCTCCTGCCGATCGGCTACGAGGTGGTGATCCTCGATCAGCATGACAAGCCCGGCGGGCTGATGCGCACCAACATCCCGGCCTTCCGGCTGCCCGCCGAGGTCCTCGACGAGGAGATCGCGACCATCATCGACATGGGCGCCGACCTCCGCCTCAACACCTCGGTGACGAGCCTGCGCGCCCTGCTCGAGCAGGACTTCGATGCTGTGTTCATCGGCACCGGCGCGCCACGAGGCAAGGACCTCGACCTGCCGGGTCGGCACGACAGCGACCGGATCCACATCGGGATCGACTGGCTGGAGTCTGTCGCCTTCGGGCACACCGACAAGATCGGCGAGCGGGTGCTGATCATCGGCGTCGGCAACACCGCGATGGACTGCTGCCGGTCGTCGCTCCGTCTCGGCGGCACCAGCATCAAGGTCATGGCCCGGCGCCCGCGGGCCTTCTTCAAAGCGTCCGCCTGGGAGCTCGACGACGCCGAGGAGGAGGGGGTCGAGATCCTCGTCGACCATGCGCCGACGCGCTTCGTGATCGAGGACGGACGCCTCACCGGCATGGAGTTCCAGCGCCTGGAGTGGGACGAGCAGGCTCGCCACTCCAAGGTGATCGACACGGTGGTGATCCCCTGCGACGACGTCATCCTGGCGATCGGTCAGGAGAACGCCTTCCCATGGATCGAGCGTGATCTCGGCCTCGAGCTCGGCGACTGGGACATGCCCGTCGTCGACCCGGTGACGTTTGAATCGTCGCTGCCCGGGGTCTTCTTCGGCGGCGACTCGGCATTCGGCCCCAAGAACATCATCTGGGCGGTCGAGCACGGTCACCAGGCCGCGATCTCGATCCACAACCACTGCGAGAGCATCCCGGTCAGCTCGCGCCCACCGCAGTTCATGAACCTGGTGAGCCAGAAGATGGGGCTCACGGAGTGGAGCTATCACAACGACTACAACCCCTCGACCCGGCAGCGCATGGAGCACGTCGAGCTGACTCGCCGCTTCCAGAGCATCGGCACCGAGGTGGAGATGGGCTTCTCCGCAGAGCAGACTGCGCGAGAGGTACAGCGCTGCCTCAACTGCGACATCCAGACGGTGTTCGCGGCGCCGCTCTGCATCGAGTGCGATGCCTGCATCGACATCTGCCCGGTGCAGTGCCTGACGATCACCGAGAACGGTGACGAAGCCGAGTTGCGGACAAGGTTGTCAGCGCCGGCGAAGAACTTCGAACAGGCGCTCTACGTCTCCGCGGCGCTTCCCCAGACAGGGCGGGTGATGGTCAAGGACGAGGACCTCTGCGTCCACTGTGGCCTCTGCGCCGAGCGATGCCCGACGGCGGCGTGGGACATGCAGAAGTTCGAGCTGGCGATCCCGCTCGCGCTGTCCACACCCGTCGCGGTGGCGACATGAGCATGGAATCCGAGGCGCAAGCCGCACAACGCTCCAAAGTCAATGACTTCTCGCTGAAGCTCGCCAACGTCAACGGCACCGGCTCCTCGAGCGCCAACAACCTGCTGGTGCGCGCCATCTTCCGGATGGGTGTTCCGGTCTCCGGCAAGAACCTCTTCCCGTCGAACATCCAGGGATTGCCGACCTGGTACGAGATCCGGGTCAACAAGGATGGTCACGTCGCGCGCGCCCGCAGGTACGACGTCATGGTGGCGATGAACGGGCAGACATACCAGAGCGATATCGCGGAGGTGGTGAGCGGCGGCTACACCATGTACGACTCGTCGTGGCCGCTCGACCGAGCACTCATCCGCGAGGACGTGACCTACCTCGGCGTGCCGCTCGCGGAGATGTGCAACGACGCGTTTCGGGGGCCGCGCGAGCGCATCCTCATGAAGAACGTCGCCTGCGCGGGCGCGCTGGTCGCGATGCTCGGCCTCGACATGGACGTGATCGCGCAACTGCTCACCGAGCAGTTCGCCGGCAAGGACAAGCTTCGCGCATCCAACCAGCTGGCGCTCCGTCTCGGACACGACTTCGCGACCGAGCATTTCGATCATCCGCTGCCCTGCCGGGTCGAGCCGATGCACGCGACCGAGGGATCGATGCTCATCGACGGCAACACCGCGGCGGCGCTCGGCTGCGTGTACGCAGGGGCGACGGTCGCCGCGTGGTACCCGATCACCCCGTCGACGTCGCTCATGGACGCATTCACCAAGTACTGCGCCAAGTTTCGTCGCGACCCCGACACGGGGCAGAACAACTACCTGGTGCTCCAGGCCGAAGATGAGCTCGCCGCGATCGGGATGGTGCTCGGCGCGTCGTGGGCCGGAGCACGCGCGTTCACCTCGACCTCGGGTCCGGGCATCTCGCTGATGCAGGAGCTGCTCGGCATGGGCTACTACGCCGAGGTGCCCGCGGTCATCTTCGACGTGCAGCGCACCGGGCCCTCGACCGGCATGCCGACCCGCGTGCAGCAGGCCGACATCCTGAGCTGCGCGTACGCGTCGCACGGCGACACCAAGCACGTCCTGCTCTTCCCGGCCCATCCCGCCGAGTGTTTCGAGATGGCCGTGCGCGCATTCGATCTCGCCGAGCGATTCCAGACCCCCGTCTTCGTCCTCTCCGATCTCGACATCGGCATGAACGACTGGGTGAGTCCGGCGCTGGAGTGGGACGACGGCTACATACCTGACCGCGGCCGTGTGCTCGACGCCGGCGAGCTGCGCGAGCTCGAGGTGTTCCATCGCTACGAGCCCGCGGACGCGGACGCCGTGACCGCGCGCACGCTCCCCGGTGTCAGCGAGCTGGGTGCGTACTTCACGCGCGGGTCGGGTCATGGCAGCGATGGCGCCTACACCGAGACGCCGGAGCAATACCAGGCGGTCGTCGATCGCTTGACGCGCAAGCACTCGGCGATCGCAGAGCACATCCCCGCGCCGCTGGTCGGCGACGACGCGCACGCGCCGTTGGGCATCGTGACCCTGGGCAGTTGCGAGCTCGCAGTCCTCGAGGCAATCGAAATCCTTGCGACCCAGGGCGTGACCGCCGACTACATGCGTATCCGTGGTTTCCCGTTCGGTGCTGCGGTACGTGCGTTTCTCGAAGCGCACGAGACGTTGGTGGTCGTCGAGGAGAACCGCGACGCCCAGCTGCGCACCCTGCTGACATTGGAGACGCCGGTGCCCAAGGAGAAGCTCGAGTCGGTGCTGGTGTACGGGGGCTATCCGTTGAGCGCCGAAGACGTCGTCGACGGCGTCAGACGGATCATGGGGTCCTGAGCGATGCCCTCCATCGTCAAGCCGTCGGTCACCAATCCGGGCCTGGAGCGCAATGCGCTCGGCCTCACCGTTCGCGATTACGAGGGCGGGATGTCAACGCTGTGCGCCGGCTGCGGACACGACTCGGTCACCGCGGCGATCACCCAGGCGCTGTGGGAGACCGCGACGCCGCCTCGCATGATCGCCAAGCTGAGCGGGATCGGATGCTCGGCGAAGACCGCCGCGTACTTTGCCCGCGGCGCCCACGGGTTCAACGGCTGCCATGGACGCATGCCACCGATCGCGACGGGCGCGAGCGCAGCCAACCGCGACCTGCTGTGCATCGGCATCTCCGGCGATGGCGACTCGCTCTCGATCGGTCTCGGCCACCTCGCGCACCTGGTCCGGCGCAACGTGCGCATGGTGTATGTGATCGAGAACAACGGTGTCTACGGGCTCACCAAGGGTCAGTTCTCCGCGTCCGCCGACGTCGGCTCGACCACCAAACGCGGTGAGGCCAACCACCTGCAGCCGATTGACCCCATCTTTCTCGGGCTGTCGCTGGGCGCGACGTTCCTGGCGCGTGGGTTCTCCGGCGACAAGCGCCAGCTGGTGCCGATCTTCCGCGCCGCCATGGCGCACCGCGGGCTCGCGATCATCGATGTGATCTCGCCGTGCGTCACCTTCAACGACCATGAGGGCTCGACGAAGAGTTACCTCTTCACGCGCCAGCACGACGTGCAGATGACGATCACCGATTTCGTGCCGCCTGCGGAGGAGATCTCCGCAACCATTCCCGATCAGGGCGTCGTGAGCATCCCGATGCACGACGGAGCGACGCTGCGATTCCGCAGCGTGCCCGAGGGCTACGATCCGACCAATCGCGCGGCGGTGATGGAGCACCTCATGGCCTCGCGTGGCCACGGCGAGATCGTCACCGGCCTGCTCTACATCGACGAGCAGTCGTCTGACCTGCACGAGCTCGGCAACACGGCGACGCAACCGCTGACGCAGGTGCCGTTCGAGAAACTCTGCCCGGGATCGGCGGCACTCGCGGGGGTCGGCTTCCGCTAATCCTTCGTTCTAGAAAATCCAGTGCAGCAGCTCCACCAGCAGGACGATGCCCAAGGTCATGACCGCGACCAGAACGAGACAGCCGGAGCAACCCGACAACCGCCTGCGACGAACGTACTGGTAACTCCCCGGAGCCGGCCCGTAGACGCGCCTGCCGAATCGGGAATATGGCGCCGAGAGCACAGGGTACGAACGATCTCGGTAGCGGCGAAGTCGGTGCCGCCGCAGGATTCGTAGGACGATGAGATCAACGAGCAACCAGCGAAGGAACACTGCCACGATCACACCTCGGATGGTTATCGGCCGGTGAAACGGCCTGTCTCAGGCGTACCCGGGTGTACCAAGGTCTACACACGCAAATATCGACCGAACGGTTGATGTGCTGTCGAGGTCAGCGCGACTACATTCGGTGGCATGAATGACCAATCCGCAGCAGACGCTTTCCTTTCCGCCATCTCGGCGCGCGACTTCGGACGGCTCGCGGCATGCCTGGCCCCCTCGGCGCAGGCGCGAATGCTCCTACCGCGAGGGCCGGAGGTGCGTTCCGGACGAGATGAGATCGCCCAGCGCCTCGAGGGCTGGTTCGCGCCGGCCACCGAGTTCGAGGTGCTGGACACCGGTTCTACGCCGGTCGGATCCCGAACCCGGCTGAACTGGCGCTTCCGTCTCAGCCGCGACGGCGAGACCCGCGAGGTCATCGAGCAGGTGGCGTTCGTCGCCGAAGGTCCGGACGGCATCTCCGAGATCGCTCTGCTCTGCTCGGGGTTTCTCAAAGAGGAGGAGCCTGGCGCGTCGTGCGTCTTCGACGCGGGCTCCATGGGATGCGGCGACGGACTCGCGCAGGAGTTTCGGAGCCGGCTCGAGCAGGTCAGCGTCGGCGAGTCACTGACCGTGATCGTGAGCGACCCTGCCGCCAAGGAGGATCTTCCATCGCTCGTGAGGATGCTGGGACATTCGGTCACAGCCGTTGAGACACAAGCCGATCAGCGTCTCGCCGTCACAGTGGTGAAGCGCACATGAGCGAGAAATTGATCTTCAACTGTGTGTGGGGACGCGACGATCCTGAACGGGCCACGCTGCCCTTCGTGGCCGCCAATATCGCCGCGGTCGCCGGTCAGGAGGCGATCGTGCTCTGCACCATCGACGCGGTGTACCTCGGAACCGCGCAGGGCACAGACGGGATCGAGGCGCCCGGTCTCCCCAAGCTCTCCGACCTGTTCGGGGAGTTCGTCCGCAACCAGGGCAAGGTCTGGCTCTGCGGGGCGTGCACCAAGCCGCGCGGCATCACCGAAGGCCAGCTCGCGACGGGAGCGGCAATCGTTGGAGCCGCCAAGGTGGTCGAGGAAGTGGTCGCCGGCGCCCGGACGATCGCGTTCGCCTGAGCCCGCTCCGCCCCGGCCAGGGAGATCGAGGGGAGGTTCCCTGGCGCCCGCGGGACTCATCGGAGACCAGGCTGCGCACCACCGATAATGCCGGGAGGTATCGGCACGGGGAGAGGTGGTCACAGTGGTCGTCGACAAACTGAGGACGGGCGGCGGCCTGCGCCTGGCCGAACTGCTCGCAGCGGTCTCGCTGGCCACCGACCTCGCGCACGACGTCGCGGCCGAGAGCGCGCTCCGGGATGCCTTCCTTGCGGTCGAGTTGGCTCGCCTCATGGGTTGGAGCGGGGCCGACGCGTCGGACGTCTACTACCTCGCGCTCCTGTATCACATCGGTTGTACAGGCGCGGTCGCAGCGCAAAGCCGGCTCGGCGCCGGCGACGACCTGACGGTGCGCCGGTGGATGTCCGAGGCCGATTACGCCAATCGACCCGAGATGATGCGCATCGCCGTCACCCGACTGGCGCGTCAGTGGGGGCCCTCCGGGTGGGCGCAGGGTGTGGCCGCACTGGCGACCGCCGGGCGCGACCTGCCCGAGGCCTTCGCCAACATCGCCGAGGTGGCGTGCCGGCTCTCACAACGGCTCGGCGCGAGCCCCGGGGTCACCGAGTCCCTGTTGCACGCATACGGACGCTGGGACGGCAAGATCTTCCCCTCGCTGCCGAGCGGTGCAGGCTTGTCCGCAACCGCCCGGCTCGTGCACCTCGTGCATGTGGCGCAGATCTATCACCAGGCCGGGGGCGTCGAAGCGGCGGATGAGGTCGTTCGGCAGCGCAGCGGGAGCGAGTTCGACCCGGAGCTCGCGCGGCTGTGGCTGCAGAACAGCCGCGATCTGCTCCGTACGCTGCCGGTGGATTCAGTGTGGGATCAGGCGCTGGGCGCGGAACCGGAGCCGCACCGGCAGGTGAGCGCAGCGCACCTGGACGACGTGAGCGGTGCTCTGGCTGATTTCGTCGACCTCGCCTCGCCATTTACGCGCGGGCACTCGACTCGCGTCGCGCGTCTGGCGGAGGCGGCCGCGTTGCACGCGGGCCTCGACGCGGAAGAGGCAGCCACGGTGCGGCGGGCGGGTCAGGTTCACGACCTCGGCATGGTCAGCGTGCCGAACCGGGTGTGGATCAAACGCGGACCGCTCAATCCAGCGGAGTGGGAGCGAGTTCGCCTGCACGCGTATCACACCGAGCGGATCCTCAGCTTCGCCGCGCCGCTGCGCTCGCCGGCAGCGCTCGCCGGTCTCCATCACGAACGGCTCGACGGTTCCGGATACCACCGCGGTCTGCACGCAAACGCGCTCCCGCTTGCGGCTCGCGTCCTCGCAGTGGCAGAGGTTTACCAGTCGATGAGCGAGGAGCGCGCCTGGAGGCCGGCGCGCACACCTGAGGAGGCGAGGCGACAGTTGCGAGATGCTGTCGAGGCTCACAGCCTCGATGCCCGAGCTGTGGAGAGTGTGTTGCTGGCGGCGGGTCAGCCGCGACCCGCGGGACGGTCGGCCCGGGCATGGCCGTGCGGGCTCACCGACCGTGAGGTGGATGTGCTCAGGGCGATCACCCGGGGATTGGGGAACAAGCAGATGGCGCGCGAGCTCTTCGTCTCCCAGGCCACGGTGCACACCCATGTCATCAACATCTACGGCAAGATCGGCGTCAACACTCGGTCGGGGGCAACCCTCTTCGCCTTCGAGCACGACCTTGTCGACACGCCGTCGCAGCAATAGATCGACCGAACGGTTGATGCAGCTTGCGCGATGCGCGGCTACGCTCAACTCACCTGACAACGTCACCGATCGATAGGTAGGATCGCTCCAAGCAGTCACGGAGGAGGAACACCGATGCCGCTCTACATGGACCACCACCACAAGGTCGAAGGCCTCACCGCCGAAGCAGTCGCCGGCGCCCATCAACGAGACCTCGAGGTGCAGGCGAGGCACGGGGTCAATTACCTCAAGTACTGGTTCGACGAGGGCACAGGGGCGGTTTTCTGCCTTGTGGATGCGCCCAACAAGGAGGCCGCGACCGCGGTGCATCGCGAAGCGCACGGCCTGGTCGCCGATGACCTCACTGAGGTGCGGGAAGGCGCTTGACGACCATTGCCGTCATCGGCTCGGGGCGTATCGGCGCGGCACTGGCACGGAAGTGGGCGGCCGCAGGCCACACCGTGACCTTCGGAGCGCGTTCCCCGGCCAAGCCGGCGCTCGTGGAGCTGGCGGAGCAGATCGGGGCTGAGCGCGCGGAGATCGAAGCCGCGGTGGAGCGAAGCGATGTCGCGGTCTTTGCGATACCCGGTGCGGAGATGGCGGAAACCATCTCCCGTCTCGGGCGCCTGCTCGACGGCAAGTTGGTGGTCGATGCCGCCAACAACGTGAGAGCGGAGCATGCGAACAGCGCGATCGCCGTCGCGGAGGCGGCGCCGGCGGCCAGTTACTACAGGGCATTCAACTCGTACGGATGGGAGCAGCTGGAGCGACCGATCGTCGACGGCACGCCGGCCGACGGCTTCTATTGCGGACCCGGCGGCGCTCCCGGCGGGACCATTGAGCAGTTGATCGCCGATGTCGGATTCCGGCCCGTGCGGGTTGGAGGTCCGGAAGCTGTCGAGGTCGTCGACGGGTTGCTCCGCCTCTGGTTCAGCTTGGTGATGCAGCAGGGGCACAGCCGGCGGCTGGCACTCAAGGTGCTCGAGGAGCGAACCTGATCAGTCGGTGATCGCTGCGGTGGCGGGAGCTGCCGTGGCGGCGGATTCCGCCGCTGCAACAACGCCATGGGTGCGCGGCAGCGTGAACGTGAACGTGCTGCCCTTCCCTGGTTCGCTCTCCACCCACAGGCGGCCGCCATGCAGCTCGACGAACCGCCGGGACAGAGCGAGCCCCAATCCCGTTCCCTCCTGCAGCTGCGACGTTCCCGCCTGTTGGAACTCCTCGAAGATGCGGGCCTGATCTGCAGCGTCGATACCGACGCCATCATCGCGCACGCTGACGACGACTTCGCCGCCGTCACCCCGGGCGCTGACCTCGATATGGCCGCCGCTGTGTGTGAACTTCACCGCGTTGCTGAGGAGGTTGAAGAGCACCTGCTTGAGCTTTCGCTCGTCGGCCTCGATCTCGCCGGCGCTCGCGTCCACGTCGAGTCGGAGGCTGATCCCACCTCGCGTCGCACGCTCACGCATCAGCGCCACCGAGCTGTCCAGAACCTCGGCGAGCGCGAAGCTGCTGACCTGCAGCTCCATCCGGCCGGCCTCGATCTTCGAGAGGTCGAGGATGTCGTTGATCAGGGCGAGCAGATGCCGTCCCGACGTGTGGATGTCGGCGACGTACTCGGCCTGCTTGTCGTTGAGCTCCCCGAAGAGGCGGTCCTGCAACACCTCAGAGAAGCCGATCACGGCGTTGAGCGGCGTGCGCAGCTCATGGGACATGTTGGCGAGGAACTCCGACTTGTGACGGCTGGCGGTGTCGAGCTCCCGGTAGAGGCGCCCCAACTCGTCATTCATGCGGTTGAGGTTCGCCGCAAGCGCTCCGAGCTCGTCGCGGTTGGGCACATCGAGGTGTCCCGAGAAGTCGCCTGAGGCAATCGCAGCCAGCCGGGTGTCCATCTTGCGGATCGGTCCCGTGAGCGCCCTGGCGAGTATGAGCGCTAGCAGGAGGGCAAGGATCACGCTCCCTGCGGCAACTCCGATGAAGAGATACTGCGAGCCGAGGTACGCGCTCTGGTTCTCTGCGATCAGGGTGGCAGCATGCTTCTCGGCAACGCTGAGCAACCGGTTGGCGTTGCCCTCGAGCGCATCCGCCTCGTCTGATTGGATCTGATTCACGCTGTACGTACCCGTCCGGTCGCTTGCGACAAGAGTGGTCGTGGCTGCTGCGAGCCGGCCGTACCCCGAATGGATCTCGCCCACGATGCTCCGCTCTTCAGGGGGAGGCTGGAAGCCAAGGTGGGCGACATCGCTCAGCGAGCCAATCAGGTTGAGGGTCTGCTGGATGGTTCCGTCGGTCTCGCTCACCAGGCCGGCGTCGGGGTGAAACGGCTGCCCTGGACACCCTCCGCCACGCTCGCATAGCCCTTGCACGGTGACGCACCCGGCACCATAGACACAGGGCGTCACAAGGAAATCTCGAGCCCGAAATTGCTGGCTGAGCTGCCGGCTGTCGTCCTGGAGTTGCGTGTAGGTCGCTACGCGCTGCGGCAGTACCCCGAGCGCCGAGACGCGGTCGTTCGACTGGCTGAGCACGACGATGCCGAGACCTCCGACCGCGACGAGCAGGACCACGACAATCGCCGAGGCGACCAGAAGCTTGCGTTGCACCGAGGCGGGGACGCGCGCAACCGCGCGCACCAGCGGGTGGTCACCACGGCTCGGAGAACTTCGGGGTCGCTGGCCATCCGAGCTGTCCATCTGCTGACCCTACGTCATACTCGGGACAAATCGCGACTTCGTCTGTCAGCTGCCCGACACCCTAACTCAACCGAAGTTTGAGAGACAAGACCGACGGTCGCGTCGGCGTTCCCTTGCCGGCTCGCCCCGAACGTCAGGAGATCGCTGGCTCCGCTGAGCCGGGGCTGCCTCCAGCGGTTGCCGACCGTGATCGTCGACCCCTCGCCGGAGGCCGGCGAGGGTCGACTGATCACGCGATGTCGAACTGTTCAGCTAAAGGTGAAGATGCGCCTGGTGACGTTGTGAAACGAGTTGCCATGCCGCGAAGCCGTCACGTTGCCGTTGACTCCGAGCCATATGCCGTAATGATCATTGGAGATCAGGTTGTCCACGATCGTGACGTGCACCGGCACGCTGCCGGAGAACACCAGGATGCCGGTGGTGCGAAAGTCCTGCGCGGGCGGTCCATCGAGCGGGTCGCCGGGGACCGCAGGGCTGCCGACGTTGTTGCGGCCGATCACGTTGCCGATGATGCGGTTGCCATTGAGGTCTTCGAACAGTCCGGGTGGAAGCGTATGCGCATGCATGGTCACCCCGGACAGCTGGTTGCCGGCGATGTAGTTGCCTTCGACGAGGTTGTCATAGGAGGCGGTTCCCGGACCTGCATTGGCAAAGAGCACGCCGGCACCCTCGCCCTGCAAGCCGTTGTTCGTGATGCGGTTGCCTCGAATAACGTTGTCGTACACGCCCGCAACCAAGGGCTGCGGATTCCCGCTTGCATCCAGCGCAAATGGGTTGTGTCCAGGGACCGTCACGCCGCAGTCGAAGGGGTTCCCGGTGATTGTGTTGTCCTGGATGAGGTTGCCGTGCGTCGGACCGAACTCGTCCGTGAGCAGGATGCCGCCTTCGTTGGCGCTGACGTGATTGCCTTGGACAACGGCCCGGGCGACACCCATGAGGTGAATGCCCTCGCCACAGTCGCCGGGAATCTGCCCGAACGCCCGGCATTCCGGATATGGCGAAGTCGAGCTCGGGGGAATCCCGCCGAGGTTGTTCCCGACAACCCGGTTGTCCTTGATGGTCACGTCGTTGATCGAGCCACCCGCGAGGGTGCCGGTGGCAAGGATGCCCTCTCCGAGCGCGCCCGTGACGGTGAAGCCTTCAACCGAGACGTGCGAGTGCCTGATGGTCAGGCCGGCAAGGCAAGGAGCCACGCCCGGGCCCGTTGGTCCCAGTTGATCGCACTGGAACGTCGTCGTCGTGGTTCCCTTGATCGTGGCGTCGCGGCCCTCGAGCGTGAGCGGCTTGGACACCACGACGTCCTCCGCGTACGTGCCTTTGCAGACAACCACGGTGGCCCACGGCGAGGCCGCTTTCACCGCTGACTGTATGGTCGTGTAGCGGGCGGTATCGCACGAGTTACCCGAGTTTGTCGGGTTTCCGTGGCGCGACACGAAGATCGCATGGTCCGGGGTGCTGGCCGAGACGACACCCAGGTTCTGAGCGACGCCGACGCCCGCCAGCAGCCCGGCTGCGAGCACGACTCGGACAATCCTTGTAGCTTCCATTGGTCCCCCTTTGCGCTGGGTAGAGATTTCCCAGCCATTCCGCATTGCGCACCCCGCGACCCGAGGCGCCTGCCGGAGTCTAGTCCTTGCCGAGGGTGGCCCGTGTCGGAGCCGTGGATGGCTTGCCGAATTACCTCTTGTAGACTCGTCGTCTAGTCAAAGGAGGGTCTGATGGCGGTCGAGTTCAAGCCTGCCGGATATCACGCGGTTACCCCGTATCTCGTCGTTGATGGAGCCGAACGCCTCATCACGTTCATACTCGATGTAGTCGGCGGCACCGGGATGATGCGACTCCCAGGTCCCGACGGCCGCATCGGTCATGCGGAGATCCGCGTGGGTGACTCAGTGGTGATGCTGGCCGATGTTCCGCCTTCGGGCGAACTGACCACGTCGATGCTGCACGTGTACGTCGCCGACTCCGATGCGACCTACGAGCGCGCGCTGGCCGCGGGCGCCACCTCACTCCGCGAGCCGACCAATGAGTTCTATGGTGATCGCAACTCCGGCGTTCAGGATCCATTCGGCAACAAGTGGTATTTCGCGACGCATTTCGAGGATGTTGCAGACGACGAGATGGCCCGACGCGCAGCCGAGCTAGCCCAGGCAGAGCAGGGCTCGGGATAGCCGTGCAACGGCCCTCGATCTATCAGTTCGCTGGTGGCGAGGCTGCATTTCTCGCTCTCGCGACAGCGCACCACGAGCGTTGTCTGCAGGATCCAGTCCTCAGTCACCCGTTCTCGCACCCTGGCCACCCCGATCACATCCAGAGATTGGCCAGCTATTGGGCTGAGGTCTTCGGAGGTCCTCCCGCCTACTCGCAGTCGTGCGGCGGTCATTCGCAGATGCTCGATATCCATGCCGGCCAGGGCGCAGATGATGACCTCGGGGACCGCTTCGTCAACTGTTTCGTCGAGGCCGCGGATGACGCAGCCCTTCCTGATGACCCGGTCTTCCGGGCGAGTCTGCGCGGATACATGGAGTGGGCGGTCCGTGAAGTGCTCAGCTACTCACCGCGCGGCTCCAGGGTTCCACCCAGCGTGCCACTTCCTCACTGGTCGTGGACCGGACTGGTGGAAACGTCCGGCTGATGCCTAGCGCAGGTGGCGTGCGAAGAAGTCCTCGATGCGATGCCAGGCGTCTGCGGCGGCTGCAGGCTCTGGGCCCATTCCCGCGGCGCGCAACAAGGGACGAAGCACACGGGGCCCAGTCTCGGCGTCGTTGAGAAACGCATGGCCGGCTGTGGAGTATTCCTTCACGTCGTGGACGATGCCCGCTTTGGTCAGCGCCTCTTCGAGTTTCGAGGCGGCGTTTCGCAGCGTTCGGTCGCGACCACCGTAGCTGGCGACGATCGGGCAAGCCGCGGCGACAGCAGCGTCGAGGTCACGCGGCAGTGACCCGTAATTGACCGACGCCACCTCGAAACCAGAACCAGCTGTCAGCAGAGCAAGCCCTCCGCCCATACAGAACCCGATCACGCCGATGCTGTCCGTGCACTCCGGCGACTGAACCAACCATTCGCGGGCGGCCGCGATGTCCGCGAAGGCGCGCCCGCGGCCCACTGTCAGGGCGCGCATCGTCGAGACCAGGCAACGCACGGCGCCTCCGGCGCTGAACAGGTCGACGGCGAACGTCAGGTAACCGGCAGCTGCGAGGCGCTCGGCTTGGCGACGCATCACAGCGTCGAGTCCGAACGCCTCATGAATCATGACCACGCCCGGCCACGGCGCTGCGCCTGAGGGTTTGACGAGATACCCGCGCAAGTTGCGCGATCCGCCGCGCGTGGCGGCGATGTCGCCGAGGTCGAGGTCAGCCACGCTGTTGCTCCTCAATCACATCGAGCGGCCGATTGATGATTGCGAGCGAGGAGCGATTTCGGGTCGCCCGCCCGCTTCGAACGTCCCCTACGGGTGTCGGAGGCTGTCCCGGGCGCGCCCCGCCAACCGAGAACGGTCCAGGCTGTTATCCTTATAGTCGAGCTATAAGGTAAGCCCCTAGTAGCTCAGGTGGGTTGTTTTAGGGGCGGGCGGAGGCAGGCGTCGACCAAGTGCTGAAGCGCGTGACCTCGTGGCGGCCGGTACAGGTCCTGATGGCGTATGGGCAGAGCCAGGGAGGCAACTACGCCGCCAGCCTCTCATTCAACGCATTCCTCGCGATGTTTCCGCTGATTCTCGGCGTGCTCGCAATCGTCGGTGTGGTCGTCAGTAACCACGCCACCCAGCAGGCGCTGTACAACGGCATCGTCTCGGTCTTCCCGAGCGATGCGCACGCGGAGATTCTCAAGGCGTTGGAGCACGTGCATCAGAACGCCGGAATTCTCGGCATCATCTCGATCGTCGGGCTGCTGTGGAGCGGGACCAGCCTCTTCGCCTCCATGGAGTTTGCCCGCACCGAGATCTTCGGTACTAAGCAGCGCGACATTGAAAGACGTGTGGCCGGGCGCGCTGCTCGCCGGGATCCTTGTCGAGGTCTTCTCACTGCTCTTTCCGCTGTACGCACGCATCTCGCACGGCTTCGGTACGTATGGACAGCAGTTCGCCCTCTTTTTTCTACTGGCTGCGTGGCTCGGTTTCCTGAGCCAGTTCATTCTCATCGGCGCCGTGTTCAACAAGATGCGCCTCGGTGAGCCGCGATCCGAAGGGATCGTCGCCGCACCCGCCGCTGAAAGTCGCGAGCATCAGGACCCTAATACGGCAATCGAAAACCAGAAGGGCAATGGGGAGACGCGCGCGGCACGCGGCAGCGACGAGGGAGTCGCGCCACTCGACGGGTTGCATCCCACTTCCGGTTGAAGCACGAGTTGCATTGGGACTGGTTGTCGCAGCAGCAGCTGCGGGCACAGCCTTAGGGATCCGCAAGCATCGAGACGCGTTCTCAAGGAGTGGCCGGAAATGACGATGGAAAGCGCCAGACACTTGGACGACGAAGGGTCCGTCGCCTCGGAGGGCACCGGCGGATTGATCCACAGCGCGATCAATGAGGCGAGCCGGCTGGTGTCGGCGGAGATTCAGTGGCCAGGCAGGAGATCACCGAATCCCTGCGCGCGGGCGTGATGGCCCTGATCACCGGGACCATCGCGATCTTCGGGATCATCGCCTTCCTGATCCTGGCGATCGTTGCGCTCGTCGTCGCGGTGCCCTTGCAGTGGGTGGCTGCGCTCGCGTGTGCGGCCGTGTTCCTGGTGATCGCGAGCCTCGGAGGCATCCTGGCAATCACCCGACTGAAACGGATCAGTCCGTTGCGTCAGACCGTACAGACCATCAAGGAGGACGTCGAATGGGCGAAACAGCAACTGACACCCGGCAAGAAATAGAGAGGACGCGTCGCGAGCTTGGCACAACGCTCGCGGTGCTGCGCACGCGCACCGTCGTCATTCGCGGTCGCGTGGTTCGCGTGGCCATGGTCGCCGGAGCTGCGCTCAGCATCGCGGGCATCGGTGTGGGGACTGTAGTCCTCGTGCGGAGGCGCAGGGGCGGCCCCGTGACTCGAGCCGCGACGCGCCTGCCGAACGTCACGCATGACGTTGCCCTGCCGATAGCGCGCAGTTCGGATCGTTGGCTCACGCGCCGAGCCGAGTCGGCGCGCAGACAGCGCGAACAGCTCGTGGAGGAGCTCGCCGCCAGGATCGCCGAGAATCAGGCACAGGCACAGCGACGCGCGAACCCGCTCTGGCGCCGCGCGGCGAGCACCGCTCTGGAGACGGCCGCCAGCGTCGGGGTGGCTGCTCTGGTGCGCCGAGCGATGGTTGAGGACGGCGGCAAGTCAGTGGCGCAGGAGAACGCGGCGTCGACTGCCGCGTGACATTTGGAGGCAGAATAGTGGAGCACGATCAGCACGCATTCAAAGAGCTCTTCGACTCCGAGCCGATCCAGGCATCAGCCCCGGAAACCGCGGAGTGGGTCGACGTCTATCAGCGCCTGGTCGCAATGATGGAGCGGCAGCTGGATGAGACTCGAAACTTCGCGGCGAATGTTGACGAGCCGATGCGCCGGTACCTCAGCCGGGAGAACATGACCATCCTGGAGGAGGAGATCAGCGCCTTCAAGGCGCGGCTCGCTCACTGGAATGCCAAGGGCGCCTCGGAATCGTGACCGAGGGACCGGGCGACGGCGAACAGGGTGCCGGTGCTGGGCAGAACCAGGCGACCGAAGCAGCGTTTGAAAGTGTCGATGGGGACCGCCTGCTCGCGGGAGAAGACGAACGCACTCCGTATGCGGGAGATGCGCTGCACTGGATCAATGTGTATGCAGAGCTGCTCGATTTCAAGCGCTACATCATCGGTAGGACCGAGGAGCGGGTGCCGTCGATGGGCCCTGATTCTGCCGCCGAGGTCAAGGGCACGGATCTCAAGATCCTTCGCACCGAAGCCGAACGCTTTGAGCGCCGCCTTGCCTATTGGCGTGGGCGAGCCGAAGCCCTTGATGAGCAAGCCGACTCTTCCCTGTGAAGATGATCGACGGATGGCGACGGGCCATGGCCAGGACCAGGTGCGTCACGCCGCCTTGGACCGCCCGCGACGTGCACCCGTCACTCTCGCGGCCGCGCGTCGCTCCAACCGGCGCCTATGCCTCGAGCGCAGCCGCCAACTCCCGAGCAGCGCGAGCAGTGCACAGATGGCGACAATCACCCACGGGCTGATCACCAGCACGGTCTTGGTGCGCACGATCTCAAGCGTTCCAGTCCCGGTCGTATCGGGGTAGGCGACGACGTCGGTCATCGTCACCAGGTCGATAGGGAACGCGGGCTGCGCGGTCACCGTGAACCAACGTGACCTTCCAATCGGCAGCAACGACCTGCTGATTCGCTGCTGCGCCGGAGACCCAGTGATCGGCGCGGAGGTGACGTCGTTCTCGCCATAGAACAGCACCGAGGATGGCCCGATGTTGTGGATCATCAGCTTGCCGTCGACATGGTCTCCGATCACGAGTGTGTTGAGATGAATCGGTCCCCACTTGAAACCGATGGTGCTGAGGTCCGCCGAGAGCGCCCTGACACGCGGCCCAGGGACATCAATCGTGAGGAAGGCTCCGATCTGATTGATGACCACGACGCCACCCGTCACCTGGGGCACCGGACTGACCAGGAAGCCGATGTAATACAGGTCAGAACCGATCTGGGTGGGCACGTGCACAGTGACGGAGAGGTCGACAAAGCGCTGAGCAGCTATGGTGATGTCCCCCGTCGGGAAGGCCGCGCGCCCCGCCCAGAGTGGGTCGGGCTTACCGGTGAAGGCGGTCCGTCCGTTATCGCCCAGGGTTATCCCTTCACTCCTCACTGTGACGATGACCGGCGAGGCCCCCGGGTTCAGCACGCGTATGGGAATTGCCGCGACCTCACCGGGATGCAGAGTCACCGGATCCGGGGGCACTGAAACGGCAATGGAGCGGGGGGCGTTCGGGCTCGGGGCCGGCGATGGCGCAGCAGCGACACCAACTGGTACGGCCACGATGCCTGCCGTGATCGCAATGACGCCCGCGAGCCACCCCCTCCCCGCTCTGCCGATTGTGTGCTACCCCAGCATCAGGTGTAGTTGGGCGTGGCCGTGTACGTGATCGTGTCGGTGTATATTCCCGACGCCGTCGCGTAGTCGATCGCGGTTTGGTCGGTGATTGCGCAGGTATTCGCCGTCGCGCCGGTAGCCGTCGTGCTCAACGCAACCACATCGCCGGCACTCCGGTAGCCGGCGTACTTCGTACCCCCTGCGAAAGCGGCGTTGACCGAGAATCCGGCGTCACCAACGCCGGTGCCGGTCACCGTGTAACCGGTCGCATTAGCGGGAGCGGCCGGCCAGGCAACTGCAGTCGCCATGGTTGCAGACACCTGCGGGATGGTTGGATTTCCGGTCGCTGCACTCTGCAAGCCGGTGGCAAGGTCGGCGACGGTCAACGTGTACCCGGAGTTCGCGTTGGTGAGGATGGTGATGTTGCTCGTGAAGCTCTGGTCGGCCAACGCTGGAAGGCTCGGGTCCATGGTCAGCTGGAAGGCGGTTGTGTCCAGCGTGAATGTGAGGCTTTTGGCAACGACGATGGTCTTGGCCGTGTTGCTGGCCGCGAAGACCACCGCGGGCGTGGTGCCGCTGTCGATGACCGCTGGGGTCGCGGTGTTGGTGGCAATCGCGGTGGTGTAGCTGCCGGCGGCCGGGTTGGTCAGACCCGAAAGCTCGATGAAGATCGGAATGCCTGCCGAGACGCTTACGGCTGCGGTCACCGTATAGGTGATGACCTGTCCAACCCTCGCCACCGATCCGGCACCGATGCCGTAGCCGACCACGATGGCGGGCGCTCCGGCCAGACCTGCACCCGATACGGTGAAGGCGACTGTCTTGATTGTCCCGAGGGTCGCTGTCTTGAACGAGAAGGCGTAATTCGTCGGCGTGGCCGCAGCCTGGTTGTTCGACACCGCCCAACTCAGGTTGGTGAGGGCCCCTGCGGCCTGCACCGACTGCGTTGTGACCACCGCCAGCCCAGCCATGAGCAGCATCGAAATCACAAGCGAGAGCACTCGCCCGTGCGTTCGATGTGACTGGGATGAGGGTGGGTGTGACCGGGGTCTCATTTCCTGCGGAATGCTGCAAGGGGGAGCAGGGGCTTGGGGATCTGGCCGCCGTACCGTCACCGCCTCGTTACCGGCACCACATACTCGTCGCGGACCGCCGCATGGCCGGGGCTGATGACCCGTGGACTCGCACTCGGTCGTGCTCGCAGATGGTGTTGAATCGCGCTGTGCATGCCATGCCCACGCCCCGTCGAACGCCGGTCACACGCGCGCGCGCAACTCCATGAGCGCTTCGCCGCTGACCGTGCTCTTCATGCCCGAGTCGGCATATGGCCCGACCAACAACTGCATCGGGATCGGCGACGTGCTGCGCCGGCGCGGCCACCGGGTGGTCTTCGCCGCAGAGGCCTCATGGAAGGGCAAGCTGGCGACGCTCGGCTTTCACGAGGCTCTGGTCGACCTGACGCCGCCGAGCATGGATGCCGGAGCGGGCGACCCGGGGCAGTTCTGGAAGGACTTCATCCGCGACACGGCAAAGGAGTTCCGGCGACCGACGATCGAGCAGCTCGAGACCTTCATGGCGCCGACCTGGCAGGCGCTCATCGACGGTGCGAGGTTCTGCGAGCCGCAGCTCCAGACCATCCTCGCTGAGGTCAGGCCGGACATCGTGGTTGAGGACAACGTTGTCTGCTTCCCCGCCCTCGTGACCGCTGGGGCGCCCTTTGTTCGCATCCTCTCGTGCAATCCGCTGGAGATGCGCGGTCTGGACGTCCCCCCGCCATACTCCGGCCTCGGCAGCGACGACCGCAACGCCTGGACGCGGTTTCGCACCGAATACGAGCGCACCCAACGTCCGGTCTGGGAGCCGTTCAACGCGTGGGTGCAGGAGCAGGGTGCGCCCCCACTTCCGGACCTGGAGTTCATGCACAGCTCCGAGGAGTTGAACCTGTACGTGTACCCGGAGGTGATCGACTACATCGAGCGGCGTCCGCTGGATGCCACCTGGCATCGACTCGACTCGAGCATACGGCAGACCGAGGCGGACTTCGAGCTGCCCCCGCAGCTGCGCGACCGGCCTGACGGATCTGCCCTCGTCTACCTTTCGCTGGGCTCACTGGGCAGCGCGGACGTCGAGCTGATGCAGCGGCTAGTCGAGATACTCGGACGGACGGAACACCGTTACATCGTTTCCAAGGGCCCGCGCCAGGACGAGTACGAGCTGGCGCCGAACATGTGGGGCGCGGAGTTCCTTCCCCAGACCCGGATCCTGCCGATCGTGGATCTTGTGATCACGCACGGCGGCAACAACACCGTGACCGAGGCCTTGCACTTCGGCAAGCCCATGATCCTGCTGCCGCTGTTCTGGGACCAGCACGACAATGCTCAGCGCGTGCACGAGACCGGGTTCGGGGTCCGTCTGGATACGTACGGCTTTAGTGACGAGCAGATGCAGGCGGCCCTGCACCAGTTACTAAGCGACGCCGGCCTGCGAGACCACCTCGACGGCATCAGCAGAGAGATCCGAAACCGCAACGGTGTTGCTGCGGCGGCCCAGCGCATCGAGGCGGCTGCCCGGCATCGAACTGTCGCCCATCCTCGCTGAGCGCACGTTCCACGCAGAAGGAGGCCCGCAGCGGGCCTCCTTCCAATCCACGATTTAGCGCGTCAAATGCCTAGTGGATGCTGAACGGTTTGCACTCACCCCTGATCGCACCGAACACGATGTTGGGTGGTTGAGTCGAGTCGCCGATTTGCGCGTCGGGCGTGTTGTTGAAACAGGTCAGGCTCCCAAAGACCTCGTTGTTCGCCACCTCGGTGGCGTCCGGATCAGCGAACCGGTTCAGGTTCACGGTGTCGTTGCCCAGGATGATGTTGCGGAATTCACCGAACCAGCACGACCTCAGGCCGCTGACGGTCAGGTTGCCGCCGATGACGTCGTCCTCGGCATCAGAAAAGACCCCGAACGAAAACGGGCCGAAGCCCGGGTTGCAGTTGACGCCGCCACCGCCGCCATTGTATGAGACGTTGCCCCCGATGGTGTCGCTGTGGAGGATGACTCCCAGGGCTCCATCGGCATCGACATTCCCGCGGACAGTGTCGTGCGTCGTGTTGACGCAGCCGGCCGCCGGCTCACAGCCGAAGAGCAGGGTGCCACTGGCGCCAACCCCGATGTCCCCGTTCACGAGCCAGTTCGCATCGCCCTCAGGCGCCCCCGGTGCAAAGGAGGGGTAATTCGCCGCCAGCACCGCACCCCTGGTGACCGTCACGTCACCCTTGATGATCACGTTGCCGCCGGCCGGTCCCAGACAGAACCCAACCACCGTGAGTGACGAGTAGGTGCCACGGGCGAGGTGACCCGGTGCGGCGGCAGTCCCGCTGCACGTCCGCCCGGACGTCGTCGCCGCACTCACCGTTCCCGTCCCGATGACGACGAGTGACAGCGTCGCCCCCAGAGCGAAGAGCCGTCGAAATACCTTCATACCGCACCCCCTGTTGTGAGCCACCGCCGCTCGGCGATGATGTCAGGCACTCTACCCTCGCGAGGGAAGCGGCGTCTCGATAGTTCCGAACGATGCAAACAGGCGATTCGCACGGCAGCTCCAGGCTGCCGGCGTCACCCGCAGCCGCGCGGGTTCAGCGATGCGGCCCCTGGACCTGACGGCGGGACACAATACGCAGGACCTTGCAGCACCACGGGAGGTTGGCATGACTTCCGCGACGGCGACATCGATCAGCCCAGCCGACGCGCGACCACGGCCGTCGATTCAGATCGTGCCGCGTGCGGCGCTTCCGGTCATCGCGGTGATCGTCGCAGGCCTGATCGCAACCATCGCCGGCAACTGGTTGTGGGCGCTGGTCTTCTACCACGTTGTTGGTGGCGGCCTGTGGACGGGCATCGACCTGTTCGTCGGGTTCGTCATCGGCCCCATCCTCGGGCGGCTTTCGATTCCGAGCCGCGCGGAGTTCTCCGCGAGATTCATGCCGATGATGGTCGTGATCATGCCCACCGTCGTGCTCATGACCCTGGCGTCGGGATTCCAGCTCGCGCTGGGCCTCGGTAATCTCGAATCGCTCAACCCGAACCACGGATGGCTGGTGGCATCGTTCGTCGTCGTCGGGGTCATGGCCACCGTCGCGCTCGGCGTTCTCGAGCCGGCCAACATCGCGGTCCTGTTCGAGATGAAGAAGCCGCATCCGAACGGGGAGTTGATCGCCCGATTGATGCGCCGCTTCGTCTACGCCGCCGGCATCACCGGGGCGATGCAGATCGCCACGTTGGCGATCATGACCCGGGTGGCCACGCAATGAGTGTGTCCAGCCCTCCGACACTTGCACCGATCGCCGGCCGGCGCGGATATCCGCCCGCGGCCGAACTCGCCACCGTGTCGCTCGCGCTGGTCGTTGTGGGCGGCGTGTTCATGGCCGCGTCGTTCCCGACGCCTCCGCCGCTCGCGCTTCCGATCGTGCTGGTTGCGATCAGCGCGCTGCTGCTCGCCGGCGCGATCGGCCTGCTGGTGCGCTGGCGAGATTTCGCATGGGGAACCTTCTCCCTTGTGGTCCGCTGGGCACTGGTGGCTTACGTGATCTCGGCAGGGATGATCGAATTCTCGTTTGTTCGCAACCACGCGAGCGGTGCTCCACTGCTCGTCGTTTCGCTGATGCTGGTGCTGTTCGCCGTCGACGTCCCCTTGATCATCGCCGTTACCGTTGCGCGCTACCAGTCGTCGCATCCGGACTGATGGCGGACCGGTTCGACGAAGCCTATCGCGAAGGATCGGCGCCGTGGGACATCGGCCGCGCCCAACCGGAGCTGGTGCGCCTGGCCGAGGCCGGGTTGATCACCGGGCGAGTCATCGACATCGGTTGCGGCACCGGCGAGAATGCGCTCTACCTCGCGACGGCAGGTCTCGAGGTTGCCGGTGTCGATGGATCTCCCGAGGCGATCCGGCAAGCGCGCGACAAAGCGCGGCAGCGCGGCGTGTCGATCCAGTTCGACGTCGGGGACGTTCTCAACCTCCGTGAATATCGTGAGAGCTTCGACACCGCCACCGACTCAGGGGTGTTCCATGTGTTCGATGATGAGGACCGCCCGCGTTATGAGCGCAGCATTCGCGGCGTGCTGCGTCCGGAAGGACACCTGTTCCTCTTGTGCTTCAGCGAGCGTCAGCCCGGAGACTGGGGCCCGCGGCGCGTGACCCAAGCCGAGCTGCGCGAGACCTTTACGGAAGGCTGGCACATCGACAGCATCGAGACGGCGGATTTCGCCACCCGGATCGATGACGCGCCGGAGGTCGAGGCGTGGCTGGCAGCGATGACGCGCCTCTGACGTTCACTGCACCTCAACGTGTGCAGCTGGCCGCGGCTGCGGGCGTGACTACGCTGGCATAGGCAGATCAGCACGCGCAAGATCCGGCGCGCCGTATGACGCGGCGACCGCGCGGGCCGCAGAGGCAATGTCCCCTTTTGCCTCGGCCACTGCCAGCGCCTCCCCGGCGACAACTCGCGCTTCATCGTGCCGGCCTGTCAGGTGCAGGACCTCGCTCCGATCGAGCAGGGTTCGCCCAATGAACACGGGCGAATCGGTGCGCCGTGCGTATTCCACCGCCTCCATCGCCAACCGCAGCGCCTCCTCGCCGCGGCCCAGGCGTGCGGTGATCTTCGCGCGGACCGAGCGCCAGTGATGCTGCGTGTCAGGATCGCCCTCGTCAGCAGCCTCCTCAGACACTCTGCTGAGATCCTCGGCCTCCGTGAATCGTCCTTGGAGGTAGAGCGACTCGCTGAGCAGGGCGGCGACGGTTGAGAGGTAGTACACACCACCCATCTCCTGCAGCGCGTCGAGCTCTGGGCGAAGGGCGCGCTCCGCACCAATGGGGTCGCCGGCGAGGAGTTCGATCCGTCCCGCGTAGATTGACGTCACGGCGGCGAGCAATCGACCGCCGAGGTCTTCAAGCATCGAACGGCTCTCTTCGATCAGCGCTCGGCTGGTCTGGAATTCTCCGTCCATCGCGTGGAGCTCCGCGATGAAGGCCATCACCAACGCTGTCGATCGCTGGTCGCCCTTGGTTTGCTCGAGAAGCTCATTGCATTGACTGATCCCTGCTTTCACCGGCGTCGGGCCGAGCAAAACGCAGAGAGCAAGTGAGGCTGAATTCTTTGTCAGCTGACGCAAGTCGCCGGCCAGGTGCGCGTGTTCCAGCGCATGCCCCAGCGCCTCTGTGGCGGCGCCGTAGCGGCACGCCGTTCCGTGAACCGTTGCCAGAAGCCGCCAGGCTCGCGCCGCCGCCGTGTGATCGCCCGCCGCCGCGAACACCTCGATAGCGCCCAACGCGTGAGTCTCGGCGGCCTCTGCCCAACGCTCGGCGCCGGTGACGAAGCTGAGCAGCTGGAAGGTCAGGCGCAGGTCGGCCTCCAGTCGACGGTCCGCCAGCTGGATGGCAGCTTCGATAGCGGCCACCAGCCCTTCGCGAGCAGCGTCAGTTTGCCCGAGGTCGTGGAGCGCCTCTGCCAGATCTCCCGCCAGCTCCAGCCGCGCGATCGGATGGTCGCCGAGCAAGTCGCTCGCCCTGCGCAGCAGTTGTACGGCCGCCGGCGTGTCGCCGCGACCCAGCGCCCGCTGTCCTGCAGACGCAAGCTTGCGCGCTGCCCGCCCAGCGATGGCCGTTCCGCGCGCATCGACCGGGCCAAGCTCCGCGAGCAAGCGATGAGCCTGCTCGAAGTGGTACCCGATAACCTCCTCATATTCGAGAGCTCGATCTCCCGCGAACCGCTCAACCCAGTCGCCGTACCGCTCGTGCAGCTGTGCTCTGGTGCGCTTGAGCAGACCTCGATACGCGCTGTCCCTGAGCAGGAGGTGCTCGAACCGGAACGATTCCGAGCCGGCAAAGACCGCGACGTCCGAGCGAATCAGCAGTTTGCGCTCGAGGGTTTCGAGCTCGCGGTCGACATGGTCGCGAACGCCTGGTGATACGAGCTCTCGCACCGACTCGACATGGAACACTGCACCGGCGACGGCCCCCGTCTGCAGCACCGCCCTCTCGTCCGGGGACAGGCGGTCGAGTCGAGCGGAGAGCAACGCCGAGATGGTGGGTGGGACCAGCACCGGCGGCAGAGGTCCCGAGGGGAGACCGTTTCGGTGATCGTCGGTCGCAAGCAGCCCATCATCGACCAGCATCGACACCATCTGTTCCAGGAAGAGGGGGTTGCCCCCAGAGGTGCTGACGATCTGCTGGTTGAGCGCGCGCGGGAGACTCGTCTCCCCGAGGATGTTCTTGATGATGCGGACCTCTTCGGCCTCGGCGAGCGCGTGCAGCGCGACGCGCGTGACGTTCTCTCGATCGCGCATCCAGTCGGGTCGCTCCTCGAAGAGGTCGTTCCGGGTGGTGCCCAGGAGCAGGACCTGGCCTTCGGCTGTGTCGACGACGTGCTCGATGAGGCTCAGGAAGTTCACTTCGGCCCAGTGGATGTCGTCGAAGAGCACCACAACAGGCCGTTGCGCCGAGAGCAACTCGAGGAGCTTGCGGACGGCCCAGAAGGTTTCCTGCAGCGGAACGGCCTCGTCGGAGAGCCCGATGGCGCCCGCGAGCCGCTCCTGGATTCCCGGGGCATCGGCGACCAGCACGGCCAGCTTTTCACGCGCCGTGTCCAGCTCGTCATCCTCGCGGATGCCGGCAGCGTCTCTCACGATCTCCGCCAATGGCCAGAAGGTGATGCCCTCGCCGTACGGCAGACAGTGCCCGCGCAGCACCATCGCACGCCCGTCGATGTGACGGAGGAACTCTTCGGAAAGCCGCGTCTTGCCCATGCCCGCTTCGCCGCTGATGGTCACCAGCCCGCAGCGACCGTTGGTGACAGCGCGCTCCAGCGACGCGAGGATCTCGGCCAGCTCGCTTTCGCGCCCCACCATCGGCGAGTCCAACCGTCGCGCCACGCCTTCGCGGCCGCGAACAGCAAGCACGAGGAATGCGGTGACTCGCTCGGCCTTGCCCTTGAGTGCGAGGGGCTCGAGGAGCTCGACCTCCACTGCGCTGCGCACCAGCCTGTGAGTCGCGTCTCCGATCACGATGCCCATCTCCGGGGCGGCATTCTCGAGGCGCGCGGCGACGTTAACCGCGTCGCCGCTCACGAATCGCTGTCCACTGGTCGGATCTCCCGCGACCACCTCCCCGGTGTTCACGCCAATGCGGTTCGCGAGCGTGACGCCCCACGTCGTCGCAAATTCCCTGTTGAGCCGCTCAAGCGCCTGCCGCATCTCCCAGGCGGCACGCACGGCGCGCAGCGCGTCGTCCTCATGCAGCACTGGCAGCCCGAACACCGCCATGATCGCGTCGCCGATGTACTTCTCGACGGATCCTGCGTGCCGCTCGATCACGGCGCGCATTTCGGAAAAGTAGCGGTTCAGCACCTCGCGAACGGCCTCCGGATCCAGGCGCTCGCCCAGGTCCGTCGACCCTTTGAGGTCGCAGAACACGATGGAGACGGTCTTGCGAACCTCGCCGGCGGGCGGCGCCGCAAGCGGCGTCCCACAGAAGCCACACAGGCGAAACCGGTCTGGGTTCTCCTCCCCGCAGCTCGGGCAGATCAGGACACCGGCCGTTGTGTCAGCTCCTCAGCGTGGTCTCCGTCGCCTTAACCATAGCTTGCTCGATCGCGGACATCGCCTGTGATCAGACCCAGCGACCGTTGGTCGGCGTCGAGACCGTGATGATGTAATAGGCGGGGGAGTGCGAGGGTGACACGAGGCTGGTACTGACGATGCATCCGGCGGTCGGCACCTTATGCGGACTCGGGCAGACGAACAGCTGCTGGAAGGTTGAGCTGTTGTCGAGCTCGTGGAACACCGGCACGAGGGACGGATTGGCGAGATCGCCGGCAGGGTAGGCGCTGGCAACGCGTTCGAACGTGATCGTCTGCACCGTGCCGTTTTCCGTGGTGACGGTCGCGCAGAAGGGTCCGTTGGTGCAGTCCGAGGTTGGGTCATCGAAGATCTGGGCAAGGGTCGAGCCATATTGACCCGGCGGGATGGTCACCTGGATGGTCTCCGGGACGGTCGCTGTCGGGTTGACACCCTGGTCGCTGCCCTGAATGAGGGTTTGCGAACCAGTGCTGTTCTGGAGGATGCCGCCCGAGAGTGAGTTGTTGGTCAGGTTGGGATCGGTCTGGTCCGCTCCGATCATAACCGCATGGGTCTCGGCCACCGTGGCCTTCTTGTTGACGTTGGAGGCTGGGAGCGCGACGTCGTATGCGATGACCGCGGTCGATGGATTCGTGGGGCTCGCCGGAGACGCGCTCAGGTTCGTGAGCGTGCACTCGACCCGCACCGAGGTCGTCAGGGTGCAGTCCCAGCTGCCCGGATTGAGATGGGTGAATGTGACCTGCGTCGCATTGGGCAGGGTGTCGGTGTATGCGAGATTGGTTGCGTTGCAGGGACCGAAGTTCTCGATGGTTGCCGTATAGACCTCGTGACCGGCCGCAACGCCGGGGGTCGCGACGACAGTCACGGCCACATCCGTGGTCTGGCAAGTGCTGGACGCCCGTGCAGGCGCAGCCTTGGACACCACCAATGGCGCTGACGCCGCTATCAGAAATACCGCGACGAGCAGCCGAATAGGTCTGCGAGTCATCGTCTGCCCTCTCTTTATCTGTAGAACCAAGATATCCGGTGAAACCCTGCCCGTCGGATCGCGTCCGCAAGCGATCATCACCGCAGCGCAAGAATCATACACAGGACCGGTGGGCGACAATGCTCTGGGTGGACGTTGATCTACTCGCATCCTGCTGGACGACGGCAGGGAACGCGAGGCCGATGCGTGGCGACGAGCGAAGTCCCTTTCCGCTCGCGTCGCGTATCGCAACAGCATCACGCGTGGGGTATCGCGGTTTCGGGATCGTGCACGCCGACCTTGCAGCCGACGATGGAGGCGATCGTCTCGACGAAATCGCGCACTTGCTTGCCGAGAACGGGATGCTGCACCTCGAGCTGGAGATGCTCAACGACTGGTTCGCGACCGGTGCGCGACGCGCCGCAAGCGACGCCGTACGGCGTGACCTGCTGGGCGCCGCTGAGCGGCTTCAGCCTCGGCAGATCAAGATCGGCGGAGAGATCGGCGGGCACGAGTGGCCCTGGGGACAGCTCGTCGAGACGTTCGCCGACCTGTGCCGGCAGGCTGCGGACGTAGGGACCCGGATCGCATTCGAGCCGATGCCCTTCGGCCAGATCAACAACCTCGTGCTCGGACGGCGGCTCATCGATGACGCGGGTGAGTCAAACGGCGGGCTCATCCTCGACCTTTGGCACATGGCCCGCGGTGGCATCGCGCATGCCAGCATCCGTGATCTGTCTGCACGCTACGTGTTCGCGGTCGAGATCGATGATGCCGACGAACAGGTGCGCGGAGCCTCGCTGCTCGACGACACACTCGACTTCCGACGGTTGTGCGGCGAGGGTGACCAGGACGTCGCGGGCTTCATCGCGGCCGTCCGAGCGACTGGGTATGGCGGCCCGTGGGGGGTTGAGATCCTCGCCGAGGATTTCCGCCATCTTTCGCTCGAGGAGCAGGCCGAGCGCTCCTACGAGACGTCGATGCGCGCGTTCGCGGGAGTGTGATCCGACGCCATGCCCAAGAGGACACCCACGAAGTCAGAGCGGGGCGCGCTCGAGTGCGCACCCCGCTCGTCCAGTTGGGGGATCAGTTGTTGAAGTCGCCCTGCTGCCCGGCGGAGCCGGCGGGATCTGCGTGACCGCCGGGGCCGTCGGCCTCAGCTCCGGTTGACTCACCTGTCGAGTCAGTCGTCGTGTCGGGGCCACCCGAGTTGTCCTGCTGGCCGGACTGGTCCTGACCGGACTGGCTCCCCTGCTGAATATTGTCGGGATCAGCGGCCGAGGTCGCTGCCTTGGGCGCCACCTTTGCCGGGATCGCAGCGGCGACGTGCCCGGCCCTGCTGGTCAGATGGGTGGTGCGGGTGAGACGGGTGGCGCCCGCCGAGCTGGCGCTCACGACCAGGTAGGTGCCGACGCCGGTTGCACCGAGCAGTGCGCTGACACTGAGCAGCGCGAGTCGCCGGGTGAGGCGGGGCTTGATCGAATCGACGTTCATCGAGATCTCCTTCGTGCTATCGAACCGGCATCCTGCTGGCCGGCTCGTCTGTCAGCCATGGTGCTCGACG
>DAITPY010000012.1:0-45161 GCA_036833315.1 Candidatus Dormiibacterota bacterium | reverse complement strand
GTCAGCCTCGCGGGGTGAGGTCGAGATCGGGCGGCGGACTGTCGGGCAGCTTCCAGACGATCCACTCCTTCTGCCAGCGCCGGTGGAGCTCGTTGGCGGCGTCGACTGCCTCGTGGTAGCGGCTTTCGAACGTCGCCAGATCGCGGGCCTCGAGGGCGGCCATGAGCGGGTCGAGGTCGTCGCTGATCCATTCCTCGATGTCATCGGTGTACTTCGGGCGGGTGACCTCGCAGAGCCGGAGGAGCTTGCGCAGCTCTTTGAGCTGCCAGGTGGCGAGCGGCCAGTTGGCGGCGCCGGCGGCGTAGAAGGCCTTCCAGAACCTCGCGCCGATCTCGGGCATGAGGCGCGCGAGTCCGGGCTGGAGGGCCGTCAGCTGCTCCAACTCGAGCCGCTCGGGGTTCTTGGGTTGCGCTTTCACGTTGGTCATCGCAGATTCGAGTCTAGTCGTGCGCCCGTGGCGGGAACTCTTGGGAGAGGATGAGCGTCTGAGCAGTGTGAGCATCGAGGAACCCGTCAGCACTTCGGCCCACCGCAGCGCCTGGCCGCGGGCGCTCGCCGGCATCGGCGTCGTCGCTGTGATCGGCGCGGGGGTTGGCGCGTACCTGGGCATTCGTGTCGTGCAAGGGGCCGGGGCGGGCGCATCGTCAGGACAGCCGCCGGCGCGAACCGCGGCCGCGATGGCGTTCGACGCCGCCAACGGCACGGTCGTCCTCTTCGGTGGGAATGGGAGATCGCGCAGCCTCGGCGACACCTGGATCTGGGACGGTTCGGTGTGGACGCAAGCCCATCCGTCGACCTCGCCCCCCGCGCTCTCCGGAGCGCAGATGACCTTCGATCCGGTCAGCCACGACCTGCTGCTGGTCGGGGGCGAGCGTCTCGAGCCGGTGCCCCTCGCCGGTGGCGTCGTTTGCTCGGCGACGGGTTCGGGTGGATCCGGAAGCGCGACAGGGTCCACCGGTTCCGGATCGACGAGATGGATTCCTCCGGCCAATCCTGTGCCTGCAAACGCCCCGCAACCGTCTGGCGCCCACGGCACCCCGGCGATCGCACCCAGCTGTGGCTCCTCCCGCGGGGGGAGCTCGGCCACCTGGCTCTGGAATGGGAACAACTGGTCCAGGGCGTCGGGCTCGACACCGTCGGTGGGCTTCGGTGGATGGACCCTGGCGACCGACCCGGTCTCGAGCAAGGCGCTGCTCTTCGCCCCTCAGCCCTTCATCGCCCAGCCCTATATGCCGGCGACCACGCCGGGCATCGCCTGCCCGGTGCGGATCACGCCCAGCAATGACACGATCGCCCAGCCGGCATGTCCGCGGTTCCCGATCCCGAACACCACCTGGACGTGGACCGGGCACTCGTGGAAGGCCCTGAAGACGGCGTCGAACACCTCGATCGCAATCTTCGGCCGCTCGGTCGTCGACGACGCCGTCAGTGGCCGTCTCGCGAGCTTCAGCAGCTCGTTCTCTGGCGTTCCCCTGCCCGCAAAGTGCTCAGCGTGCGTCGGCGGTGTCCCAACCCCGGTCGACCAGTCCCGGTGCTGCACCGGGAGCGTGTCCCTCTGGGAAGGGAGTGCATGGCGGCAGTCCAAGTCCTGGAAAAACGGTCCGATGCTGTCCGGGGGCACCTTCGTCGGTGATCCCGCCACCCACAGCGATGTCTATCTCGCGTCGAACGGGCAGACATGGGTGTGGAACGGTTCGTGGACGAGGAAGCATCCAGGTTCGACGCCCGCAGCCCTCGATGGTTCGGCGGCCGCATTCGACGCCGCGACCGGCCAGGTGGTGCAGTTCGGCGGCTTCGGCAGCAGCAAACGCGCGAGCGGCTTGTACGACCAGACCTGGACCTGGGACGGCTCCAACTGGAACCTGCGCGCCGGCACCGCAGGACCGGCCGTGAAGATCCCGGTGCCGTCGCCGGTGAGCCTGCCTCCCGCGATCGGCCTGCCCGGGAGCGCGGGCGGCGCCTCCACCGGCGCTCCGGTCACCACCACCGGCGCGGCGGGGTTGATCGCGCCCTGAGCCGCCACAATGGCCGGGCATGGGAGACGTCGATGGCGTCCGTATCGAGATCCTCGAGGATCACGACGACGCCGAGGTCCGGGCGATGCTCGTCGACCTTGCGCTGGTTGAGCAACCGCACTACGAGCACCCGCGCGAGACGGCGGAGGAGCTGACCGAGCGCCTCCAGCCGGCGCCGCATTTCATCGGGGACAACCACATCCTGGTCGCGCGCGCCCGCGACGGCCGGGCGCTCGGCCTGTGCTGGATCGTGCTCTTCGATCCCGGCACCGGCCTCGAAGCTGAAGTGGCCGAGTTGTACGTACGTCCGGATGGACGCGGCCAGGGGATCGCCAACCGGCTCATGGCCGAGGCGATGGATGTGCTCCGCCGCCGCGGGGTCACCTTTGCCTGCGTCTGGACTCGGGGCGACAATCCGGCGGCGCTCGCCGCATATCAAGCCGCCGGATTTGCACCCACCGAGCAGACGGTGCTCACCTGGCTCCCGCTCGCCTGAGTCGGGAGGTCGGGATAATAGCCGCTCCATGACGCTTTCGCGCGACGACGTCGACCACGTTGCGACCCTTGCACGCCTCGGCCTCACCGATGAGGAAAAGAGCCGCCTGCTCGGCGAGTTGGAGAAGATCCTCGGCCACATCGCGCGCCTGCAGCAGGTGGATACGTCGATGCTCGCCGAGACCGCACAGGTCGGCGACCTTGTCAACGTGATGCGCGCCGACGAGCCGGGGCCGACGCTCGGCACGGTGGCGGCGCTCCGCAACGCGCCGGTCGCCGACGGCAGTCATTTCATCGTCGGAGCCATCCAGGGCAATGAGCTCGACGGCTAGAGGGATCACCGAGCTCGCTGCCGCGCTCCGCGATGGCTCGACCACGCCGCGGGCGCTGCTTGACGATGCCCTCGCGCACCTCGAGCGATGCGACAAGGATCTCAACGCGTACCTGAGCGTCACAGGCGAGCTCGCGGAACAGCAAGTCGACAGCGCGGCGCGCATGCTCGCGGAGCATCCGGATACGACGTCGCCGCTGTGCGGCATCCCCATGGCGCTGAAGGATGTGCTCTGCGTCGACGGCGTCGAGACGACCGCGGCGTCGAAGATCTTGAAGGGGTTCAAACCGCCGTACACCGGCACCGCGGTGCAACGGCTCTTCGACGCGGGGGCCGTGTGCATCGGCAAGACCAACTGCGACGAGTTCGCCATGGGGTCCTCGACCGAGAATTCTGCCTTCGGGCCGGTTGGCAACCCGTGGGACGTCGAGCGCGTGCCCGGTGGCAGCAGCGGCGGCAGCGCCGCCACCGTCGCCGCCGGGACGGTGCCCTATGCCCTCGGGAGTGACACTGGGGGTTCGATCCGCCAGCCCGCAGCGCTCACGGGTGTGGTCGGTTTCAAGCCGACCTACGGGCGCGTGTCGCGATACGGGCTGATCGCCTTCGCGTCCTCGCTCGACCAGATCGGCCCGTTCACGCGCAGCGTCGAGGACTGCGCCGTGGTGTACGCGGCGATCGCCGGACACGATCCCCAGGACAGCACCAGCGACCCGCGCGCGGTCGACGATCCTCTGGAGTCACTGCACCACGGCGTGGCGGGCATGCGTCTCGGCATTCCGCGTGAGTATCTCGGCGAGGGCACCGAGCCCGGCGTCCGCAGCGCAGTGGAGGCCGCGTTCAAGGTGCTCGAGGCGCAGGGCGCGACCCTGCACGAGGTGTCATTGCCGAGCACCGATGTGGCGCTCAGCGTGTACTACGTGATCGCGCCGGCCGAATGCTCGTCGAACCTTGCGCGCTATGACGGCGTGCGCTTCGGTGCGCGAGTCGACCGGCCGTCGCTCACCGACATGTACCTGCAGACGCGCGGCGCCGGCTTCGGCGCGGAGGTCAAGCGGCGGGTCATGCTCGGCACCTATGCGCTCTCCAGCGGCTACTACGACGCGTACTACCGCCAGGCGCAAAAGGTGCGCACGCTCGTCGGCCAGGAGTTCGACGCGGTCTTCGAGCAGGTGGACGCGATCGTCTGTCCCACGTCGCCCAGCGTCGCCTTCACCATGGGATCGCGCGACGACCCGCTTTCCATGTACATGTGCGACGTGGTCACGCTCCCCGCGAACCTCGCCGGGGTGCCGGGGATATCGGTGCCGTGCGGGTTTGTCGACGGCCTCCCGGTCGGGCTGCAGGTGATCGCGCCGCGCTTCGCGGACTCGCGGGTGTTTCGCGTGGCGCACGCGTACGAGCAGGCCACCGCCTGGCACACGGCGTTGTCTCCGTTCGCCACCGAGGCCGCATGAGCGGCTACGAGGTGGTGATCGGCCTCGAGGTGCACGCGCAACTCCTGACGCGCAGCAAGATGTTCTGCGCGTGCCCGGCCGACTACCTGAGCGCGGAGCCGAACGCCAATACCTGTCCCGTATGTATCGGACTGCCAGGAGTGCTGCCGACCATCAACGCGCAGGCGGTGGATTTCACCGTACGGACCGCGCTCGCGCTGCACTGCGACATCCCCGACTTCACCAAGTTCGACCGCAAGAATTACTTCTATCCCGACCTGCCCAAGGGCTACCAGATCTCGCAGTACGACCTGCCTCTGTCGCGTGACGGCCATCTCGAGTTCCCGGTCAATGGCGAGACGGTCCGCTGCGGCGTCACGCGCGTCCATCTCGAGGAGGACACCGGGACCATGCATCACGCGGGCGACGTGCTCCAGAGCGCGACCTCGTCGCTCATCGACCTCAACCGTAGCGGTGTCCCGCTCATGGAGATCGTCGGTGAACCGGACCTGCGCACGCCGGAGGCGGCGCGGGAATACCTGGTGCGCCTGCGCCAGATCCTCATGTACATCGGCGTCAACGACGGCAACCTCGAGCAGGGATCGTTTCGATGCGACGCCAACGTCTCGCTGCGCCCTCGCGGCGCCGCCGAGCTCGGCGTCAAGGTCGAGGTCAAGAACATGAATTCCTTCCGTGCGGTGCAGCACGCGCTCGAGTTCGAGATCGAACGGCAGATCGGCGTCCTCGACACGGGCGGCACGTTGGTCCAGGAGACCCGCGGCTGGGTCGAGACACAGGGGCGCACCATCTCGCAGCGGAGCAAGGAGCAGGCCCACGACTACCGCTATTTCCCCGAGCCCGACCTGCCGCCGCTGCGCCTCGACGATGCCTTCGTCGAGCGAGTGCGCGGGACCCTGCCGGAGCTCCCCGAGGCGCGCGCGCATCGTTTCCAATCGCAGTACGGGCTCACCGCTTACGACGCCGCCGTGCTCACCGACACGCGTGAGAGCGCCGACGCGTACGAGGCGCTCGTCGGCGCCGGCGTTTCAGCCAAACTTGCCGCCAACTGGCAGAACGGGGACGTTGCGGCGCTCGCCAACCAGCACCGGCTGTCGCTGTGGGAGAGCGGGCTCGGTGTCGACGGGCTCGCGCGCCTGCTCCATCTCGTCGATGGCGGCACCGTCAACGGACCGACCGCGAAGGAGTTGCTCGCCGAGCTCTACGTGGCCGGTGGCGACCCCGAGACGCTGGTCCGGGAGCGTGGCCTCGCGCAGGTGAGCGACACCGCCGAGCTGATCGCGCTGGTCGACGCCGCGATCGCCGCGAACCCCGCCGCCGCCGCGGACTTCCGCGCCGGCAAGCAGCAGGCGCTCGGTCAGCTGATGCGCTCGGTCAAGGATGCGACCGGGGGCAAGGCGGACATGCCGCTGGTGAATCGCCTGCTTCGCGACCGGCTCTCGGGGCAGTAGCCGAGGTGCGCCTCGGGCGCATGGTCCACGGCGGACTGTGCCTTGCTCACGACGACGCGGGCGCGACGGTGCTCGTCGAGGGCGGCATCCCCGGGGAGGAGGTGGAGGTCGCACCCCGGTACAAGAAGGGGGCGACGACGTTCGCCGAGGTGGTGCGCGTGCTCGAGCCGTCGCCACATCGGGTCACGCCGCCGTGCCCCTACGTGCCGGCGTGCGGCGGCTGTCAGCTGCAACACGTCGCGTACGCGCACCAGGTCGACCTCAAGCGCGACATCGTGCTCGACGCGCTGCATCGCCAGCGCATCGAGCATCCGGCACCGCGCATGCACGGTGTCGCCGATCCGTGGCGCTACCGGCTGCGCGGTGAGTTCCACGTCATCCCCGCGAGCGCCGACACGCCGCCGGCACTCGGGTTCAACCGCGCGCGCAGCTGGAGACCCATCGCCGTCGACGACTGCCTGATCCATCACCCTCGCATCACCACCGCGCTCCCCGCGCTGCGCACGCTGATCGCATCGAGCGGGAAGCCGGACCTCGGCACCCTGCACCTCACCGCCGGCGAGGATGGCCAGGAACTCCTGGTGCGTCCCAAGCCGTCGCGCGGACTCGCCCCTGGGGCGCTCGACGCCGGCCTCGACCTCCCGGACGGTGGGCGGGTGAGCACGACGTCCACCACGCTGCGCTGGCGCGGGCTCACCTTCCGGGTCACCGCCGACGCCTTCATCCAGGTCAACTGGGCGCAGATGGACGTGCTCTATCAATGTGCCGTGGACGCGCTCGGCGGCCACGCCGGGCTGCGGATCGTCGACGCGTATGCGGGCATCGGCGTGCTGGCGTGTCATCTCGCCATCGACGCGCGCGAGGTCGTGTGCATCGAGAGCAATCGGGGGGCGGCGCAGCTGGGTGTGCTCAACGCGCGCGTCAACGATGTCGCGGATCGAGTCCACTACGTGCTGTCCCCGGTCGAGGACGCGCTGCCGACGGTTGCCGCCGCCGAGATGGCCGACAGCGTCATCCTCGACCCGCCGCGGGCTGGCTGCGCCGGTCGGGTCACCGGGTGGCTCGCGCTGGCGGGACCGGAGCGCGTGGTCTACGTCTCGTGCGATCCCGCCACGCTGGCGCGCGACCTCCACGTCCTGGTCGCGTCCGGGCCGTATCGCGTCGACGCGATCGACATCGTCGACATGTTTGCGCAGACGTATCACGTCGAGAGCGTGGTCACCCTCGTCCGTGAGGAGAGCCGCTGAAGCTACGCTCAAAGGACGCCGCGGGCGGTCGCCGCGGAGTGGTAGCGTACGTCTGTTCGCCGTCAGCCCACCACAGCCAGGAGGCAGAGTGCAGGGACAACCCGTGACCGGCGAGGAGATGGAATCCGGCGGCTTCGTGCACCTCCACACCCACAGCGAGTTCTCGCTGCTCGACGGCGCGGCGCGCATCAATGAGCTGGTCGGCACCGCCAAGGCAATGGGCCAGCCTGCACTCGCGATCACCGACCACGGCGTCCTCTACGGCGCAGTCGACTTCTTCGCCACCGCGCGCGCCGCGAAGATCAATCCGGTGCTCGGCTGCGAGATGTACATGGCGCCGCGATCGCGACACGACCGTGAGGGCCGCGCGGACCGTGATCCGAACCATCTCATCCTGCTGGCGCGCAACGACACCGGCTATCGGAATCTCATCAAGCTGGTGAGCACCGCGCACCTCGAGGGCTACTACTACAAGCCGCGCATCGACCGCGAGCTGCTCGCCGAGCACGCCGAGGGACTCATCTGTCTCTCCGCCTGCCTCGGGGGCGAGCTGCCCCAGGCTCTCCTGCGCGGCGACTTCGACGGCGCCGAGTCGATCGCCCGCCAGCACGCGGCGATCTTCGGGCCCGACAACTACTTTCTTGAGCTCCAGGACCACGGCATCCCGGAGGAGGAGAGCGTGCGCACCGGGCTGGTCGAGATTGCGCGGCGCACCGGGTTGCCGCTGGTCGCCACCAACGACTCGCACTACATCAAACCGGAGGATGCCGAGGCGCACGACATCCTGCTGTGCCTGCAGACCGGCGCCCGCCGCGACGAGGAGAAGCGGTTCCGTTTCTCCGGCCCCGAGTACTACCTCGCGAGCACAGGCCAGATGCGGGAGCGCTTCGCCGCGTATGGCGAGGCCATCTCCAACACGGTTGCGATCGCGGCGCGGTGTCACGTCGAGATCCCCTTGGGGCGCAACCTCCTGCCGACATACCAGCCGATTCCCGAAGGCCTCGACGCCGACAGCTATCTGCGCGAGCTGTGCGAAGCGGGAGTGCGCGAGCGTTATGGCGACGCGGTGACCGCCGAGGTGCGCGAGCGACTCCACATGGAGCTGGACGTCATTCGCGAGACCGGGTTCTCGGCGTACTTCCTCATCGTCTGGGACCTGATCAGAGCGGCGCGGTGCGACGGCGTTCGGGTCGGGCCTGGCAGAGGCAGCGCGGCGGGATCCCTGGTGAGCTACGTGCTCCACATCACCGATATCGAGCCCCTCCGCTACGGGCTCATTTTCGAGCGCTTCCTCAACCGTGAGCGGGTGCAGATGCCGGACATCGACATCGACTTCGACGACCGGGGCCGCGACCGTGTGCTCACCTACGTGCAGGAAAAGTACGGACGCGATCGAGTGGCGCAGATCATCACCTTCGGGACAATGGCGGCACGCGCGGCGATCCGTGACGTGGGCAGGGTCCTCAACGTCCCTCTGCCCGATGTCGACCGGCTGGCCAAGCTGGTCCCGCAGGTGGTGAACATCACCCTGGAGCAGGCGCTCAAGGACAGCCGCGAGCTGCGCGAGCTGTACGACCACGAGGACTGGGTGCGGCACATCATCGATAACGCGCGCCGGCTCGAGGGGATCTGCCGCAACGCCTCGACGCACGCCGCCGGGGTGGTGATCGGCTCCGAGCCGCTCGCCAACATCGTGCCATTGCAGCGATCGACCGCCGGTGACGGCACCGCGGTCACGCAGTACGACATGAATGGCGTCTCGCAGATCGGGCTGCTCAAGATCGACCTGCTCGGACTGTCCAACCTCACCGTCATCGCGGATGCGGCCGAGCTGGTGCGCCGGAATCGCGGTATCGACATCGACATCGATCGTCTGCCGCTCGACGACACCAAGACCTACGAACTGCTCGGCAAGGCCGACACGCACGGCATCTTCCAGCTCGAGGCCACATTCGCCAAGCGCATCCTCATCGACATGCAACCGAGATCCCTCAGTGATCTCGGGGTGGCTGTGGCGCTCAACCGCCCCGGTCCGATCGAGGGCGGGGCCACCGCGACATGGATGCGTCGCAAGCGTGGTGAGGAGGCGGTGACCTACATGCTCCCGGAGCTCGAGCCGATCCTCGCCGACACCTACGGGGCCATCCTCTACCAGGACCAGGTGATGAAGATCGCCTCCGCGGTCGCGGGCTTCACGCTCGGTGAAGCGGACATCCTGCGCGCCGCCATGGGCAAGAAGGACAAGGTGAAGATGTCCAAGCAGCGCGAGCAGTTTCTCAGTGGTGCGGCCGCACGCGGCGTGGATGCCGATACCGCGCTGCAACTGTTCGAGCTCATCGCGCTGTTCGCCGGCTATGGGTTCAACGGCGCGCACAGCATCTCGTACGGCCTGATCGCCTATCAGACCGCCTACCTCAAGGCCAACTATCCCATCGAGTACATGTGCGCCCTGCTCAACAGCCGCGCCGACAACTTCGACAAGCTCAAGCAGTCGATCCTTGACAGTCACGCACGCGGGCTCGTGGTTCGACCGCCGGACATCAACCGCAGCGCCTCCGCGTTCAACCTCGGCGACGCGGAACGTGGCGAGATCCTCTATGGACTGCGCCATATCAAGAATGTCGGCGAGCGGGTTGCCGCCGAGATCGTCGCGGAACGGGACGCCGGCGGTCCGTTCGTCTCGCTCTTCGACCTCTGCCTGCGCGTGTCGAGTCGCGACCTCAACCGGCGCGTCCTCGAAGCCCTGATCCGCAGCGGCGCGTGCGACTCGCTCGGCGAGCGCGGAGCCATGCTCGCGGTGCTCGATCGCGCCATCGACCGTGCCAACTCCATCCGCCGCGAGCGCGAATCGGGACAGACCTCGCTCTTCGGTGACACCGTCGTCCTGATCGAGCCGGCGCCCCCCGCAACCGACGACCTCGAGAGCCGCGACCGCAACGGCCCGTTCGCGATCGCCGCGGACGAGCGGCTCAGCTGGGAGCGGGAGTTTCTCGGTATGTACCTCAGCGATCATCCGCTGCGGCGGATCGCCGGCGACCTGCAGCAACGCGTCGACACCACCATCAACGAGCTCGGTGCTCACCTCGATGGCCTGATCGTGCAGGTGGGTGGCGCCATTCGCGACATCCGCACCTTCATCCCGCGCCGGAGCACGACCGGTCAGCGGATGGCCGCGCTGCAGATCGAGGATCTGACCGGCAGTGTCGAGGTGGTCGTGTTCGCTCGGGTCTTCGAGGAGTGCGCCAACGCGCTGCGTCCGGATGCTGTCATCGTGGTCCGCGGCAAGGTCGAAGCCGGGCGGAGTCCAAACGGCGGCACGCCGGCGATCGGCGACGAGGAGGACCGCGTCGACATCGAGCCGCCACAGATCCTCGCGGAGGCGGTGTACGCCTACGACGATCCTCGTCTCGCAGCGTGGCGGCGCAACAGCACCGTGCACGTCAGCGTGACCGCTGCGCAGATCGCGCTGCTCGGGGCGCTGCGGCGCGCGCTCGAGGAGCACCACGGCGATTGCCCGGTCGTCCTCCACGTAGACTCGGGCACGAGCGTTGACGAGATCTCGCTCGCGGTCGATTTCTCCGTCGACCCGGGCCCTGCGCTCGAGCGTGTCGTCGAGCACCTGGTGGGCGACAACTCGTACCGGTTGGAGATGCACCGGGTGCGCGCCCCGGAACGCGAGCGCGCTCCGTCGCGACGCTGATCTGGGCGGGGCTCAGATCGAGCTGAGCAGAAACCCGAACAGCAGCTTGATCACGACGATCAGAACGATGTAGGCGATGAGCGCCGCGATCGCCGGAAAGTCGACTCCCGAGGCGCCGCGTCGCCGTCGCAAACCCGCGAACGGTGCGACCAGGGGGTTGGTCATGGCGCGCACCATCTGGACGAGTGGATGCCACGGATCCGCATGAAACAGCGAGAGGAGGACGCGCACAAAGACCAGCACCGCGATCGCGATCGCAATGTCGACGACCAGTGTGGCGATGAGATTGACGAACGTGAAGGCCGGGTCGACTCCGGCGCCGAGGACCAGCGCCTGCAGGATCTGCGCGACGAAATAGATCACCACGATCGCGAGGATGGGTGAGAAATCGATCCCGCTGAAGCTCGGCAGAATCCGCCGGAATGGGGCGAGGATCGGGTCGACGATGATCCGTAACCAGCGGACCACCGGGTGCCATGGGCTCAAGCCGATCCACGACACAGCGATGCGGGCAATGATGAGTACCGTCAGGGCTGTCTCGACGAAGCCGATGACGTTGAAGAGCGTCGACCCGATCACCGAACCGCTGCCTGCTCCTTGGCAAGGTTCGTCTCGTCCGGAGCCTTCGGCTCGAACCGCGTGATGGTTCGCCGCCAGACGAAGTACAGCGCCGGCACCGCGATCACCAGCATCGCGATCGAGGTCCACTGCGCCTCCCGCAACCCGAGCGGACCCGGCGGTTCGCTGGCCCGGAACTGGAAGAGGATCAACTGGCTGATCGCGTACAGGCCGACGTAGATGATCGCGAGGACTCCGGGCCGTGGGTTACGTCGGAGCAGCAGATACAGGATGACCCCGATGAGAATCGTGCCGATAGCCTCATAGGCCGCCGCCGGCTGGTACGCGATGCACTGCGCCGGGGTGCAGAGGCTGAAGTGTGGCTGCAGGATCGCGTCTGGGTTCGAGTACGCGGTTGCCCACGGCAGGGTGCTCGGCGCGCCGAGGATATCGCCGTTGATGATGTTGCCAATACGTCCGATCGGCTGGCCCACGACCGCGAAGAGCACACCGCCGTCGAGGGCGATCCAGGGGTTGTAGCCGTAGCGCCAGGCGCAGATGGCGAGCGCCGCGAAGCCCACGATGATCGCGCCGAAGAAGGCCATGCCGCCCTGCCAGAACGCGATGATGTTGATCGGGTGGAGAACGTAGTTCTGCCAGAGGTCGGGCTGCTGGACCACGTAATAGAGGCGGCCGCCGAGCAGCCCGAAGATGATCGTCCAGACGGTGATCTTCTCGGCCACCGCCTTGGGAATGCCCCGGCGGATCGCGTACGGGAGGACGCCGAACTGGTAAGCGACCAGGAACGCGACGGCGTACATGATCCCGTACCAGTGAATCGGCAGTGGCCCGAGGTGCAGGACCGGGTCCACGTTGATGGTGATGAAGCCGAGCGCGGCGGGGCTATCGAGCACGACTGTCATCATGCGGGCTCCCGGCGGGGGCATGCACCTCGAGCACCCGGTAGCCTCCCCGGGAACGGACGCGCTCGACACGGTGCCCGAGGCTCGTGAGCCAGGCCGCGAGCGAGTCCGCGCCGAGGTGGCGCTGGACCACCAGGGTGGCGGTCCCGCCGGGTTCGAGCCGCGCGATCCATTGGAGCAGCAGCTCGTGGAGTCCGGCCTTCCCCAGCCGAACCGGGGGATTGGAATAGATGGCGGCGAACCGCAGGCCCCCGGGGACGGTATCCGGATCGCCGACCATGACATTGCTCGCCCCGGCGCGCTCGGCGTTGCGCGCGCAGAGGTCGAGCGCCCGGCGATTGACGTCGACCGCCCAGACGCGGGCGTCGGGTTGACGCAGCGCCAGCGTGATCGCGATCGCCCCGTACCCGCACCCGACGTCGACCAGGGCGCCGGCCGGCGGAGGCGGGATGGTCCGGAGCAGGAGGTCGGTCCCGAAGTCGATGTGGCCGTGGGCGAATACCCCGCGATCGGTGTCCAGGTCGAAGCTTCGGTCGGGGAGGCTGATCCGGATGGTTCGCGGCCGCGAGGGCACCTTCGGATCCGCGGTGAAGTAGTGGTCCTGGGTCACCGTCGCAGGGTAGTAGGCTGCGGCGGTGAGGACACCGGACGTCATCGTCGTCGGCCTTGGTGCGGCCGGCGCGGCGACGCTCTTTCAACTGGCCCGCCGCGGCGTTCATGCGATGGGGATCGACAGTTATTCGCCGCCGCATGTCCTGGGTTCGACCCACGGCGACACCAGGATTACCCGTGAGGCGATCGGCGAGGGCGCGTACTACACGCCGCTGGTGCGGCGGTCGCATGTGATCTGGCGCGAGCTCGAGGCGGAGACCGGCGCCGACCTGCTCACCCAGTGCGGCGGTCTGGTCATCGAGGCCGCGGGCGGCGGCGCCGCCGGTCACCACCGACACGACTTCCTGTCCCAGACGATCGCGTGCGCGACGCGGTACGGCATCCCCTACGAGCGCTTGTCGGCGGCCGAGGTCACCCTGCGATTCCCGCAGTTCAAGCTCGAGGGCGATGAGTCCGCCTACTACGAGCCGGGTGCGGGATTCGTCCGCCCCGAGCGTTGCGTCGACGCACAGCTGACAGTCGCCGAGCGCCTCGGCGCCGAGGTTCGCCGCGACGAGCGAGTGCTCGGGCTCGAATCGAGTGACGGGGTGGTGCGCGTTCGCACTGATCGCGGCGTGCACGAGGCACCGCGAGTGGTGCTGGCGGTCGGTCCGTGGATCCAGGATTTCGTGGAGGCCCCAGAGCGCGCCTTGTTCAACGTGTACCGACAGGTGCTCGGATGGTTCGCGCTCCGACCAGGGAGCGTGGACCACACGCCGGGAGTCATGCCCGTGTTCATCTGGGGGCTGAATGACGGCAGCGCGTTCTACGGCTTGCCCGCAGTCGATGGGGCGGACAACATCAAGGTTGCCGACGAGCAACTGGACGTCGCCACCACCGCAAGTGAGGCGGAGCTCGACGTCGGACCATCTGAAACGCAATCGGTGTACGCACGCATGATCGGCCCGCGACTGCCGGGCGTCACCGAACGCTGCGTGCGTGCGGTACGCTGCCTGTACACGGTGACCCCCGATGCCGACTTTGTTGTCGACGACCACCCCGACCTACCCGGCGTGCTGCTCGTATCGCCGTGCTCGGGACACGGGTTCAAACACTCGGCTGGACTGGGCGAGGCGATCGCGCAACGCGTCACGACCGGCACCAGCGATGCCGACCTGTCGGCGTTTCGAATCGGTCGATTCGCGGAGTCGCGCGCGGCCGGTTAGGCCGGCGGCAGGGGAGGGGACGTCCGGTTGGCGATGACCGCCGTGCCATATGCACAGATCTCGGTCCAGGTGCCCCCCATCTCAGAGGTGTCGAAGCGCATCGCCACGATGGCATTGCCTCCCTTCGCCTAGGCTTCGCCGACCATCCGCTCAATGACTTCCTGGCGACTCTGCGCGAGGTTTGCGGTCATTCCCTTCAGTTCGCCACCCATGAGTGACTTGAGTCCGGCGCCGAACTGAGAGCCGATGTTGCGAGACCGCACGGTAAGCCCGAAGACCTCGCCGAGGACTTCGATGATCTGGTATCAGGGCAGGTCATTGGCGGTGCTGATGAGCATTGGGTGTCCTCCGAGATGTGGATCGCGTGGGAAGAGCGTGCGTACGCCCGCGGTACCCTAACGCTGCCGTGCTGCCGGTGCCTACTCGTTGCCATCAGCCTCCATCGCCAGACATGAGCTGTTGACTTGATGATCGAGCGCGTACTCCGGGTATACCTCGGATGTGGTCGGGCGGCCGATCATCTGGGCGTTCTCGCTGAAGCAGACGGCGCCGTCCTGAACAGGGTCAGCGCGAGAATGCTGCCGGACGACACGCTGACGGGATACTCGACCGTCTTAAGGTCGACGCGGCCGCCGTTTGCGGCAGGCCAACGGTCATCGCCAACGACATGACACCTAACTCAGCGGTCCTCGTCGATCCCTCCGCCGATCCACGGGTTGTAGCCAACCCTCGTTGCGCCGCGGTGCGGCCATTTGCGAGATGGCCGGCCCCGCGGATCGAAGCGAACGGCCACCAGAGCCCAGAGGAGGCCTATCCCCGGAACGGCGAGCAAGAGTGAGAGCAGCACCGAGCCGCGCGTCGCCGCGACGTACACCGCAGCCAGGTCGATGAGCAGAAGAACGAGCATGCTGATCGTGAAGAACACGACGCGATACATGTCGTCATCTTCCTCTGTCTCTCGACGTGCCGCGGTCAGATGGTGGAAGTCGCCGCGGAGAATGTGCTGGCGCTCGACCGATTCGCCCTCAGAGTCAGCACAACGATCGCCGCCGCTGCAATGACGGCAACCGAGGCTGCGGCGACACACACATAGAACCCCGCGATCAAATGGGCCGGCGGGGTGATGCTGGGCGGAACAAAGCCATTTCCGCCCAACTCGACCGGCCGCGCCTGAGCCTGAGCGTCGAGCCCAACGACCCGACCCGCGGAATCGACCCCTTCAAAGATGCACAGGGCGATGACGATAACCGCGAGCGTGAGGCTGGCGATCGCCGCGATGCGGCGCCGACTCAAGAGGTAGGCCAGACCTTCCAGTGCCAGCGCGACCACCGGCACCAGAACGATCCACCCATCGAGACCCTCCATGAGACTGAAGGAAGGCAGCACGAGCGTTGCACCCGGACCCGCGAGCGGGCAGCTGATGCAGCCCTGCATGGCGAAAGGGCCGAACAGATCTGCAAACAGCACCGCAGCCGCGATCACAACCGCGATGCCCAGCGGTCTCAGCAGCTTCGGATCGTCACGCACAGCTTCTAGCTTCCCTCTGCATGCCATTTACGCGGTGGCGGGTAGACATAGCTCGCGATGATGCCCGACACCAGCCGATGGCCCACCCGGCAAAGATCAGGAGAAAGGTGTGCAGGTTGTCCGGCTTGGTTGCCGCGACGATCCCGGCGACAACCGCCAGGACGACCCCGACACCGATGCTGTACGCCCAGTAGTTCCTGAATCGAAGAGCCGTGTCCGTGTCCTCGAGGCGGTCGGTGGTCAGCAGGCTGCCGGAGAGGGAGTCGAACCCTCATCGGGGGAAGCGGAAACCCTGCTCCTGAATTGCCAGGGGTGGTCAGAACACGTGAAGTGTAGCCATTGCTAGACCCCTGAAATGGACACGAAATGGACAGACCAGGGTGCCGGCTGGGCGGCGGGTCAGTTAGAAGTGGCTCAGACGGCGGCTAGCTCACCATAGAGTTGCGCATCAATCCCTGAGTCTGCCGGTCGCGCTAAACGCGCCCAAATGTCACATGAGCCCCTGCTACTCTCGCGGCGCGCCAGCAGCATGTCGTTCTGGCCAGCTGAAGGGAAGTGGAGACGATGCCTGGTTTGACTGAAGTCCCATGAGCGTGTTCACGCGGGTTGCCCTCACCGACAGCAATGCGCGGAGCGTGCAGAAGCTTCTCGTCGCAGCCCTTCTTGGGCCCCTGGGCCTGGGGATGGGCGGAAACAAGCCTGCAGGTGCCCAGACGACGTTCAGCCCAAGCATCCTTGTGAATGCCGGACAGTTGCTGGGCCCAATCAGCCCGGGGCTCTTTACCAATAACCAGCGATACAAAGATGGAGGCACTGGTGTCGTCGATCTTTCCACGCTGTCGTCGGATCCAACGATCGTTCCGCTGAAGCCCGACATCGTCGGCTACGCGCAGCAGGAAGGCGTCACCGGCCTCAGATACCCGGGGGGCACCCAGGGTGACTACTACAACTGGGAAGACGGCATCGGGCCGGTCCTCAGTCGACCGACATGTGCAAACTTGGCGGGTCCTCCCGCTGCCTGCAATTCCTATGGAATCATGGAGCACATGGAATTCATGGAGGCCATCGGTCCCAACGCAGTCGCCTGGACCGGCATTACTCTGGAGCGCAACATTCGCGCCCAGGACGCCGCCAATTTTGTCGAGTTCGTGGATTCTCCAGACGACGGTAACCATCCATGGGCAGCGCTACGAGCGGCCTATGGACACCCTGCGCCGTATGGGGTCAGGTACTGGGCGCTCGGCAACGAAGTTGTACCGGACAAGCGGCATTTCCCAGACGTCAATGCCTGGCTGGATGGGTACTCCATCAACGGAGTCTCTGTATGGAACGGTGCTTTGAATATTCGCAATGCGATGAAGGCAGTCGACCCAACTATTGAGGTGGGCACGGGGTGGTCTCCGAAGAACAATGACCTCTTCAATGCTTTGCAGGCACGAAACGCTCGGTTTGATTTTGCAGACGTTCACGGTCTTGGCGGCTCACAAGGAAGCGGCACCACGTCGACGCTACAGAACTACACCGCGGTCGGCGCAGCGTCACACATCGCTGACAAGACCGTGGCGCTGCAGAACATGATCAACGGGCCTGCGTATCCGGCCCTGAACGGGATGTTGATCTACTCTTGGGAGATCGATGTATCGGACGTCGCCCTGCGCTACAGCCTGAGCCATGCTCTAACAAATTCGGTGAGCATGGACGAGTTCATTGCCAACCACCTCACCTTTGAGTCGCACACTCCATTTAGTGCGCTCAACACGAAACCACCGGAGACGGCACGGGCAGAGGACGTCCAGTTCTACCCGAGCATCCCCCCTGATCCGACAGGGAACTACTACGTGAACTGGATTGCCACGGCTCCCTCATATACCTACAAGTTGTACGCCGATGATCTCGGCACCCAGTCAGTGGCATCGGCGGTCAGCTCCGATCCGACAGTGACCGTGAAGTCTCAGATCATCAATCTGCTGTATGTCACGGCTGCCCTGAACGACCAGGGCGATGCTCTTGGTGTCATTGTCACCAACACCGACGTCAGCAACGACTGGACCGCGTCCGTGACTCTCGAGGGTTTTTCTGCCGTCAATGCGACGGTGGAGCAGGTGAATGGACCGGCTGTGACCTCGGTCAATACGCTGGCGGCGCCGATAGCCGTCGAGGTCGTCGCGTTACCTGGGTTCGCGGTTCCCGCATCGGGCACGTTCAGTTATACCTTCCCGGCACATTCCGTCACCGCCATCGACTTCTTGGCCGCGGGGTCCTAGCAAGCGGGGACCCCTACCCCGTCTGTGGAGTTACGCTGCGCGCTGACCCTCTGGGATCGTCGACGCCTACCACCGTCGCGGTGTCCGCACAACCGCGGTGATTGGCCCCTCACGTACGCTGAATATAGTTCCGTATCGACCCTAAATAGGCCAATCGCGCTAAACGCGCCCAAACGCCACATGAGTATCTGCTAGTCTCGCGACGCGCGGTCAGCAGGACGGTGGCGGCCCATTTCAAGAGAGGGGGGACGATGCCTAGTTTGAATGAAGTCCGCATGGGTGGATGCACGCGGGCTGCTGAGAGCAGAGGGCGGCGAAATGGGGGAGATCCGTCTAGTGCTGAGTAGTCCGACGGGTTGGCGCATCGTTCGCCGAGCCTGTGCCCTCGCGGGGGCTGGAACGGTCGCCGGCGGCCTGTGGACCGCCCAGGCGGTCGTAGCTGCTCCGACTGACTCGCACTCCATCGCCTCGACCGCTGCCACAACGACTGGGCCGGCCACCTGCCCTCCCGGGTATCTGGTCACGCACGACCCCAACCCGCCGCCGGCGACTCCGCCTCACATCATGGAGATCATGATGGAGAACACCTCGTACGGAACGAGCGATGGCAGCCCGTATGTCATCGGCAATCCGAAGGCTCCATACATCAACAACACGCTGATCGGAGGCGACAAGTACACCTCCCTGACCAGCTGGTATTCGATCGAGCACAACAGCCCTCTCGACTACATGGATGCCATTTCGGGATGCGACCACAACGGGTACACGCGGCCATACCTGGATCCCACGCTCGTCAATGAGCTCGATGGGGTCGGAACGACCTGGAAGGCCTACATGGACGGTCTGGCCGCAGGGCAGAATTGCTATCTGGGCCACGGAGCCGGCACAAACGGCTATGTGCAGAACCACAACCCGTTCATTTATTTCAAGCAGATCATCAGCAACACCTCGGAATGCGACGCCAATGTCGTGCCGTACTTCCTGTCGGGAATGTCCTCGGATCTAAACAGCTCCAGCCCGCCGGATTTCGTCTGGATTACGCCGAGCGTGTGTGACGACATGCACAGCCGCTGCGCGCCGCTCAACAACCTGGTCGCCCAGGGTGATACGTGGCTGGCGAACAACCTGCCCACGGTGCTCGCGTCGAAATGGTATACGCAGGGCAACGGTATCGTCATAATCACGTGGGACGAGGGTGCAAAAACCGACGTCGCGTGCCCGCCCTGGGTCCCAACGGGAACCTCGTGTGGCGGCCACATCGCCACGCTCGTGATCAGCCAGAACTCGTGTGGATCGTTCTCGGGCAGTGGTGATCAGTTCGGGATCCTCCATGGCATCGAGGCGGCGTACGGAGTTGACTACCTCAACAACTCGGGGGGTCTCACCTGGAACCCGATCGATGACATTACGCCGGCGTTATGCCTCGGCTCATCGCCGCCGGCAATCGTCCAGCAGACGGTCGCGGCCGCGAAGGCCACAAGCACGACCTTCTCGGTGACGACGCCATCCACCCCCGCAGGTGATCTCCTTGCCATCACGACAGAGTTCGACGCGGGTTCCGGTCACGCCTCAGGGTCGGTCATCGGCGTCACCGACAATATGCTCGACACTTGGACACGTGCAACCGGCGCCAATCCGACGACCCGTATCGGCGCCGAGGTGTGGGATGCACCCCACGCGGCGGCAGGCGTGACAGCGGTGACGGTCACCTATTCGACGAGCGTCAACCCGGTGTTGCGCTACTACGAGATCAGCAATGCGACCTCGCTCGATGTGGCAGCGTCCGCGGCGGGCACCAGCACCACTCCGTCCAGCGGGACCACGGCCACGACGAGCAGTGCCAGTGAGGTCGTCATCGCGGCGATCGGCTTCGCGACCATAACGGCCGGCATCACCGGTCTCCCCGCTGGCTTCACCAACGACGCCCTGCTGCGCAATCCACTTTCCAATCACCAAAACTCCGAACAAGCCGGCTACGACCTGACCTCGTCAACCGCCACGTTCTCGTACTTCGGCACGCTCTCGAGCTTGCAGTCCTGGGCGGCGGTGATCGCCTCGTTCCACTAGGTGTAGTTCCCAGATGAGGGAACTGATAGCAAGTGGCCTTGCGCGGAACGGTCTTTCCTACGTGGAAGACCGAAATCGAGCAAGATCGAATTGCAGCTTCCCTGTCGGATGTCACAAGCCGGCGGGACACGGAGCCGGGCCACTCCCTGCCAGCGGCAGGCGGAAGTCGCGTCTTGCGCGCTCGGCAGCTTGGCCCACCGTCGCAAGGTTGCCCGGAGGCCCCCGAGAGATCGCGCCCGTGACTGCTACCTATATTCCGACCACATGCCACGCCGCGGTTAGGCTGGTTATCCCGTGGTGGCGGTGGTGGTGGTGATTCGCCCAATGGCATTGTGGGTGAGGCAGGTGAACCGCACGGCGCCGTCGGGCCCAGGCGCGATCCCGCCAAAGCCCTGATAACCGCCGCAGTCGGTCGGGCCGAAGTGCCTGACAAGCCCAGTCGTTGTGATTCGATGGATCGACTTCTCATTTCCTTGACCGCTATGGCCACCTAAGCGATGCCGCTGCCGAAGCCTTGGCCGATTCCATCGATGCCCGATACGGACCTGGATTCGAGTGCTCGGCGAACGTGGAAATGGACATGAAATGGACAGCGAGAACAAAAGCCTAGAGATTGCAACGGATTCCACCTGCCGGGAGAGGGAGTCGAACCCTCACGAGGTTGCCCTCGGCGGTTTTTGAGACCGCTGCGTCTACCATTCCGCCACCCCGGCCGGATTCACAGCGTACCGGCTCCCCGCCCCAGACGGCGAAGTCACGACCTCGTCCGCCCGGGAACCCAACCGCCAACTCGCGCGTACTCTCAAGTGCATGGACGACGAGGCGCTCCTCGAGCGGGCACGCCACGGGGACCGCGACGCCTTTGCCGCAATTGTCACCCGTCACCAGGACGAGCTATACACGATGGCCCTCAGGATCACCGGAACGCCGGCCGACGCGGCCGACGTCGTCCAGGAAACCTTCCTTCGCGCCTACGTCAGGATCCCGGTCCTTCGCGGCCAGACCATCCGCGCCTGGCTGTTCCGGGTGGCAATCAACTGCAGTCACGACGTCCAGCGCCGGACGATCAGGCGCCCCGCCGATCCGCTCGAGGATGAGCACGGCAACATCGTCGAGCTGCCCGATCCTGCCCTCGGCCCCGAGGCGACCGCACTCTCGCGCGAGCGCCTCGCGGCTGTCCGCGAAGCGCTGCTCACGCTCCAACCCGACTTTCGGGCCGCGGTCGTGCTCCGCGACGTCAACGATCTCAGCTATGAGGAGATGTCCGCAGCGCTGCGCGTTCCCATCGGCACCGTGAAGTCCCGGCTCAACCGTGGTCGGTCGATGCTCGCCAAAGCGCTGCGTGGCTCGGCCGCGTTCCCGGGTTTTGCCGAGGAGCACGCATGACTCCGCGGCGCCATGTCGATGCGCTCTTCACGGCGGCGCACGATGACGACCTCTCGCCGATCGACGAGGCTCGTTTCCACGCGCATATCCGCTCCTGCAAGGACTGCGCGGCGGCATTCGCCGAGTTCGTCGCGACTGTGGAGGCGCTGCACGAGCTCCCCAAGGCGCGCATGGCCCGGGTCGTGCACCTGCCCTCGACGCCGCCGGTCGCGGAACGCTCTGCTCGTCCCTGGATCAGCCTCGGCTGGCTCAACGCGGGGCTGCTGCGCCGTTTCCCCGCCACCGCCATCGCGGGAGCTGCGGCCGTGGTGCTGATCATCGTCGCCCTCGTCCACAACGGAGGCCCGACGACAACGACGAGCACTCCCTCCAGCTCCGGCTCCAGCGCGCAACCCGTGGCGGGTCCTGCAGGTGGCAGCGCACAGGACGCGGCCTGCGCGCCTCCAATCGCGACGATCAATGGCTCAGCGCCACCGGTCGAGTTCAGCCAGGCGAAGGTGGCGACCGCCACCAGCCTCCCCGGAGCGCGGCTGGTGCTGGCGACGCCCTCGCTCTCCGTCAAAGCCGGTGAGAGCGTCGTGGTCTACGCGCAACTCTCGTTTCCCGTGGCCTCTCTGGGGGTCGTCGGCACGACCGGCGTCTCCCCGGCCACACGTACGGTGCGGCCGTGTGTGACGGTTGCGGTCGGCGGGACGGGTCTCGTCGCCGGCGTGGGAGCCGGGACCGCGCACCTTCCGCAGGTCGCGCCGGGCGCGGCTTCCCCCGCAGCCCAGTACCAGCCTGCGAACAGCAGCTCGCTGCTCACGTTCACGGTGCCACCGGGCCTGGCTCCAGGAAGCGAACTCCACGTCGTGGCGTCGATCCCGGCTGGATTCGAGGGCCCCGGTACTCCGGGGCTCACCACCACACTCACCCTCGTCACCCGCTGAGGGGGGCGCCGGCCCCATCACGATCGTTCCAACCTGACTAGACTTGGGGCGATGCACCGCCGCCTGGCGTGCCTGGCCGTGGCGCTGCTGGTCTCCGGCTGCAGCCTCCCTGGGCTCAGCTCACCCCCCAACTACCAATACGTCGTGATCACGGCGGGTGGTGTCGGCCTGCGCACCGGAGCCGAGGACGTGCCGGCGAACCTCGATCTCAAGCTCCACGCGACGGGAGCCGCGCTGCAGATGGGCGACGTGACCGCCGCGCTCGACGGGGGAAAGCTCACCCTCGCCCAGACCGGTCAGGACCTGTTCGCGACCGTGAAGCCGTTGGCGCTCAGCTCGACGCATCGTCTGGCGGTGGCGGTGACGGGGCTGAAAACTCAGCTCATCACCTTCACGGTCATCCCGGCGACCGCGGCGATGCTCGCCGCCCACATCGATCCGTCCAGTGGGCTGGTGGTCGACGCCGTCTTCGCCGACGCCCCCGATCAACCGGCAGTGGCCGCGGCCATACCAGGCGCCACGGTGACCTGGATCGACGGGGAGCACGCGAGGGTGAGCTGGCACGGGAGGGCTCCTGGATCGATCTCGCTGCCCGCGACCATCACGACCGCCGGCGGTGCCCACCTCGACCCCGGTGTCACGCTGGCGCTCGGGAACATCGCGCGCCATACGATTCGCCGGGTCACCGTGCCGGCCGCACCGGCCGTGACCGGCGTCAAGGTCGACGCCTTCGTCATCAACACCGCGGCGTCGAACAGCTCGCTGGCCTTCCACCTCGGCGCGGTGGCCGAGATGAGCCCGACGGGGTGGCAGGCCCAGGCGGACGGGACGCTGCTCGGCACGCCCGACCAGTCCGCGGCGGGTCGAGCTTCCGCCGCCGGCATCCCGATCTGGCCGTCGCTCGCCAACGACCCCGTGAATCCGAAGGCCACCGATCAACTCCTCAACAACCCGCAGGCGGTGGCAAGGCTGATCAACGAGATGACCGCCGCGGTCAAGTACGTCGGGTACTCGGGCATCAACGTCGACTTCGAAGGCATGCTCGGTGCTGACAAGGCCGCGTTCACCGCCTTCATCCAGCAGCTCGCGACCGCGCTGCACGCCCACGGCGCCAAGCTCATCGTCGACATCGTTCCGCACGACTTCGCCGGCCTGAACCAGTACTCGGCCGCCTACGACGTCGCGGCGCTCGGCAAGGCCGCGGACCTCATCGATCTGATGGCCTACGACGAGCACGGTGGCGGGGGGACGCCGGGTCCGGTCGCCGGACTGGACTGGGACATCTCCATTCTCAAGGCCACCCTTCCCGATCTCAACCCGGCGCACACCCTCCTCGGCGTCCCCCTCTACGGGCGCGAGTGGGGAAGCATCGGCGGCGCGTCAGCCTATTCGAACGTGCTCTTCAACGCACTCCAGGTGCCCGGCGCCCGGGTCGACTACAACTTCAACACCCAGACGCCGTACATCCTTTCCCCGGACCGCTCCCTGACCACCTACTTCGACGACGCCGACAGTCTGGCCCGGAAGGTCGCCCTGGTCCACACCTTTGGGCTTGCGGGGGTCGCCGCCTGGCGGCTCGGCTTCGAAGACCCGCGCTTCTGGTCGCTCTTCCCCGGGTAGGCGCGATCCCGGTCCGGAAAGTCGAGCCTAGCTCTCGGAGGCGCCGGTCCCCAGGTCGGGAAGGTTGAGGGTGTTCACCCAGTCGCGAATCTTGGCGAGCCGCTCCTCACTCTCCGGGTCGGCCTCGCTCAGCTCGCCGTCCTTGTCCGCCTCGGGCAGCACCCCGGCCTTGTCGAGCACCTCATCGGCGACGAAGATCCCCGCGCCCACCCGCACCGCGACCGCGATGGCGTCGGAGGGACGGGAGTCGATCTCCAGGCGGCGACCGTCGACCTGGGCGAGGATCCGCGCGTAGAAGACCTCGTTGCTCAGCGATGTGACCACGATCCGCTCGACGGTGACCTCGACGGCGCTGAGCAGGTTGGCGAGCAGGTCGTGCGTGATCGGCCGCTCCGGGGTGATCCCGGTGATCTTCAATGCGATCGCGTTGGCCTCGTTGATGCCGATCCAGATGGGCAGGTAACGGTCCGCGGTCTTCTCTTTGAGGATGACCACGTGCTGCCCCGTCGGCATGTGCACCCTGATGCTGTCCACGGTCATCTCCACCAGGTCGGCCATCTCTCGATCATAACCCCGAAAGCGCGTCACCGAGGACATACCCGCCGCGCCGCTACCATGGTCCTCAGTGGCACGCGAGACCCTGTTGCTGGTGGATGGTCACAACCTCGTGTACCGCGCCTTCTTCGCGATGCCCGCGCTCAGCAACAGCCGGGGCGAGATGACCAACGCGGCGTACGGGTTCACGTCGATGCTGTTCAAGGCGCTGAACGACACCACGCCGACCTTTGCGGTTGCGGCTTTCGACCTGGCCGGACCAACCTTTCGCCATGAGAAGTTCGCCGAGTACAAAGCACAACGTTCGCGCGCGCCCGCCGAGTTGCAGGCGCAGTTTCCCTGGGCACGTGAGGTCGTGCAGGCGCTCGGGATCCCCATCGTCGAGGTCCCGACCTTCGAGGCCGACGACGTCATTGGCACCCTGGCGCGCAAGGCGGAGGCCGCCGGACTCGACGTCATCATCCTCACCGGCGACCTCGACACGCTCCAGCTGGTCACCGAGCACGTTCGCGTCTTCGCGAGCCGTCGCGGCATCTCCGACACCATCATTTACGACCTCGACAAGGTGCGCGAGCGCTATGGGTTCGAGCCACCGCTGGTGGTCGATTTCAAAGCCCTGCAGGGCGATCCGAGCGACAATATCCCCGGCGTCCCGGGCATCGGCGAGAAGACCGCGATGGCACTGGTGCGCGAGTACGGGCCGCTCGAGCGAGTGCTCGAGGCGGTGCCCTCGATGCCACCGGGCCGCGTACGGCGCGCGCTCGAGGAGCACATCGAGCAGGCGCGTTTGAGCAAGTGGACGGCGACCATCGTCACCGATGTCGATGTCGACCTCCCACTCGACGGCGCGCGCCTCTTCCACTACGACGACGCAGCCGTTCGCGAGCTGTTCGACCGTCTCGAGTTTCGCAGCCTGCTGCCCCGTCTTCCGGGTCGGAGTCTCGACGAGGACTCAGCGCCGGCTCCGCGTCCAGCGACGACCGAAGAGATCCCGATCGGCGACCTCACATCGCCGCCGACCGACGTTGTGGTCGTGGTCGACAGGCATCAGGCCGAGGACGCGGTGGAGCGCATCCGCGCTGCCGGTTCGGTCGCGGTGCGCACGGTCGTGGACGGCAATCCGCGCACCGGCGACGTCATCGGCGTGGCGCTGTCACCGACGGGTGACGACATCGCCTACTACCTGCCGGTGTGGCACGCCGGGCTCGAGCGCAACGCCGATCCGGCAGCTCTCGCCGCCGTGGAGGAGCTGCTGGCAGACGTCACGCTTCCCAAGCGTGGCTACGACCTCAAGCGCGAGTTGCTCGCCTGGCGGCGACGTGGAGTCGCGGTGCAGGGACTGCAGTTCGACGCACTGCTCGCTGCGTACCTGACCAACTCGCGACTCAAGGTGCCGACCCTGCCGGTGCTCGCCCACGACCTCTGCGCGCTCCGCGTCGAAGCAGAGGAATCGGTGCTGGGCTCGGGCCGCTCCCGGCGCGGCATCGCCGATGTTCCGGTCGAGGAGGCCGCCGCATACTACGGTGTCTGGGTCGGGCTGCTCGATCCCGTCGGCGCGGTGCTCACACGGGATATGGAGCGCGCCGCGGCGACCCGTCTCCATGACTCCATGGAACTCCCCCTGGTTCCGATTCTCGCGGCCATGGAGGTCGAAGGTGTCGCCGTGGACTGCGACCTCCTGGGCGCGATCAGCGTCGAGATGCACATCCGCGTGGGGGAGATCGAGGGTGAGGTGCAGGACACGGCGGGGTACACGTTCAATCCCGGCAGCACCCAGCAACTCGGGCGTTTTCTCTACGACGATCTCGGGCTGGCGAGCGGGCGCAAGACCAAGACCGGACGCAGCACCGACGCCGACACGCTCGAGGCGTTGCGCGGCGAACACCCGGTTGTCGAGCTGATCCTCGAGTGGCGTCAGCTCACCAAGCTGAAGAGCACCTACGTCGATGCGCTGCCCTTGCTGTGCACCGCCGACTCGCGCGTGCACACCTCGTTCAACCAGGCGGTGGCCACCACCGGCCGGCTGTCGTCGTCGGATCCCAACCTGCAGAACATCCCGGTGCGCACGCAGTGGGGCCAGCGCATCCGCCGCGCCTTTCATGCGGACACCGGACAACGCCTGGTGAGCGCCGACTACTCACAGGTCGAGCTTCGCGTGCTCGCCCACGTCACCGGCGAGCCTGAGCTTATCGAAGCCTTCCAGCGCGGTGAGGACATCCACCGGCGCACCGCGGCCGAGGTCTATGGGGTCGAGCCCGAAGCGGTCACCGCCGACATGCGGCGCATCGCCAAGGTGGTCAACTTCGGTGTGGTGTATGGGCTGAGCGATTTCGGGCTCGCCCGAGACACGGGCATGAGCCGCGAGGACGCGCACGCATTCATCGATGCCTACTTCCGCAATTTCCCGGCGGTCACCGCGTACCTCGAAGGCGTGCGCAACCACGCCCGTGAATACGGTTGGGTGGAGACGTTCATCGGGCGGCGTCGCTACATCGCCGACATCCGCGCGGCCAACCGCCAGCTCCGCTTCGCGGCCGAGCGCATGGCGGTGAACATGCCGATTCAGGGCGGCGCCGCCGACATCATGAAGCAGGCGATGATCCTTGTCGATCAAGCCCTCCGCGAGTCGGGATTGCGCAGCCGGATCCTCCTCCAGGTGCACGACGAGCTCCTCCTCGAGGCGCCGGCGCAGGAGGTCGACGACCTGGTGAAGCTCCTGCGGGATCGGATGGGGGCGGCCGAGGCACTCAAGGTGCCCCTCGATGTTGACGTCAAGGTCGGCGACAACTGGGGGGACATGACGCCCATCGCGAGGAGCTGAGGATGCCGGAACTTCCCGAGGTGGAGACCGTCGCCCGTGATCTACGTGCTGCGGTCGCGGGACGGCGCATCGAGCGGGTCACCGTTGACCGGCCCGATATCGTGCGTGTCCCCGACGGACGCATGCTCCCGGCATTGCTCACGGGCCAGCGCTTCGAGAACGTCGATCGCCGCGGCAAGTACCTGCTATTGGAGCTTGATTCCGGCGACGAGCTGATGGTGCATCTCGGGATGACCGGGCATCTGCTCGTCTGTGATGCCGATGCCCCGGTTGCAAAGCACACCCACATCCGCGCCTCGCTGGACGACGGGAATGAACTCCGTTTCGACGACGCGCGTCGCTTCGGCCGCGTGGCCTACGGTTCGCGCGAGTCGCTGACGGCTGCGCGGGTGCTGCCCAGGCTCGGCGTCGAACCCCTTTCCGACGCGTTCTCACAGGAGCGGCTCGACGCGGTACTGCGCAAGACGACGAGGACCGTGAAAGCCGCCCTGCTCGATCAGAAAGGTGTGGCGGGCCTCGGCAACATCTACATCGATGAGGCGTGTTTCCTCGCGGGCGTCCGGCCTACCCGGCGCTGCCATCGCCTGACGCGCCGCGAACGAGCAGCCCTGCTCGATGCCATCCCACGCGTGCTCACCGCAGCCGTCGCCAACCGCGGCAGCAGCGTCGACGACTACCGCGATGTCTGGAATGCGCGCGGGAGCAACCAGGAGCGCCTGCAGGTGTACGGGCGCGGCGGCCTGCCCTGCTTCGTGTGCGGCACGACGCTGCGCCGCACCGTCACCGCCGGCCGGACCACCGTGTACTGCGCGCAGTGTCAGCGATGACCCGCGTGACCATGGTCAGCTACGACGACGACCCGCCCCTCGGAGGTCAGGGCGTGGTGGTGCACGGGATGCGCGCGGCGCTGGAGCGACGGGGTATCCGGGTGCACACGATCTCGGGTCGTGGCGAGAACGCGATCGCGGTCGCACGGCGCACGGGGCGCGCCCCCCTCGACCTCTCCCTGCAACTCAACCGTTATCCGTTGATGATGCTGCGAGCCGCACCCGACGTGGTGCATGCCCACGGCGGACCCGGCGGCGTGCTCATCTGGAAGCGCATCGATGTGCCGATCGTGTACACCGCCCATCACACCTACCGGCAGGCGCACGCGCGGGGGTCGGTGAAACGATTGCTCGCCGGCGTCGAGGCGCGCAGCTACCGAAACGCGGTGATGGTGCTCCCGGTCTCGCGCTCGACGGCCAACTCGCTGCTGGAGATGGGCATTCCCGCGTCACGCATCGAGGTGGTCCCCAACGGCGTCGACGCCGTCGATGTTCCCGGCGTCGAGCACGAGGACGGGCGGGTGCTCTTCGTCGGACGCCTGGAGCGGGAGAAGGGTGTGCTCGACGCGCTGTCCGTGTTCCGCGGGCTCGCCGCGGCCGTCCCGGGGATGCGCGGCGTGGTCGTCGGCGGGGGCAGCCTCGAGGGCGAGGTGCGGCGCGCCGCGGCGGAAAGTGGTGGACGCATCGAGTACCTGGGAAGCCTCGACCGGGGCGCGCTGTATCGCGAGTACGCCCGCGCGGCGGTCGTGCTGATGCCCTCGCGGTTCGAGGGACTCGGCATGGTTGCGCTCGAGGCCCAGTCGGCGGGCACCCCGGTGGCTGGCTACGACGTCGACGGGTTGCGCGACGCCGTGCGCGGCGGCGGCGTGCTGGTGCCTGCCGGCGAAGTGTCCGCGCTGCGGAATGCAGTGGCGGGGCTGCTCGGCGATCCCGGCCGGCGCCTCGAGGTGGGTGAGGCAGGTCGCGAGGCGATGCGCGCCGAGCAGTCCTGGGATGCGGTCGCGGCGCGTCTGGAGGAGATCTACTCGGCCGCCGTCGCCGCCTGAGGTCGCGTCCCGGGCCTGGTTAGACTGGACACATGCCTGCGCTCGAGTTGACCGCGCCCTTCGAACCGGCCGGTGACCAGCCCGCGGCGATCGAGGCACTCAACCGGGGGCTCACCGAAGGGCAGCGCGAACAGATCCTGCTCGGGGTCACCGGGTCGGGCAAGACCTTCACGATCGCCAACGTGATCGCGGAGCAGCAGCGGCCGACGCTGGTGCTGTCGCCGAACAAGACGCTCGCCGCGCAGCTCTGGGCAGAGTTCCGCGAGTTCTTTCCGAAGAACGCGGTGGAGTACTTCGTCTCCTTCTACGACTTCTACCAGCCCGAGGCGTACATCCCGCGCACGGACACCTACATCGAGAAGGACTCGTCGCGCAACGACGAGATCGACCGCCTGCGCAACAGTGCGACCCGCGCGCTGCTGACACGGCGCGACGTCGTCGTGGTCGCGTCGATCTCGTGCATCTACGGCATCGGCTCTCCGGAGAATTATCTCGGCGAGTCGATCACCGTCAAGCGAGGGGAGTCCTGGCGCCGGGACATCCTGCTGCGCAAGCTCTCCGACCTTCAGTACACGCGCAACGACATGGACTTCGGGCGCACCCGCTTCCGCGTCCGCGGCGACGTCGTCGACGTACAGCCCGCGTACGAGGAGATCGCGACGCGGGTCGAGTTCTTCGGCGACACCATCGAGTCGATCAAGGATTTCGATCCGCTCACAGGCGAGATCCTCACCATGCGGGACGAGCTGACGGTCTTTCCGGCCACGCACTACGTAACCCCGCAGGAGCAGATGAACCGGGCCCTGGTGACCATCGAAGCCGAGCTCGAGGAGCGGGTGAGCAGGCTCGAGGAACGCGGCCGGCTGCTCGAAGCCCAGCGTCTCCGGCAGCGCACCAATTTCGACATGGAGATGATGCGCGAGACCGGGACCTGCGCCGGGATCGAGAACTATTCACGCCACCTCAGCAACCGCGCCGAGGGCCAGCGGCCCTTCTGCCTGCTCGACTTTCTCCCCGACGACGCGCTTCTGATCGTCGACGAGTCGCACGTCGCGGTGCCCCAGATCGACGGCATGAACAAGGGGGACCGCGCCCGCAAGATCCCCTTGGTGGAGTATGGGTTTCGGCTGCCGTCGGCGCTCGACAACCGGCCCCTCACCTTCGCCGAGTGGGACTCGATGATCGGTCAGATCATCTACGTCAGCGCCACGCCGGGACCGTACGAGCAGGGTCGCGCCACCCAGGTCGTGGAACAGATCATCCGGCCGACCGGCCTCGTCGATCCGACCATCGAGGTCAAGGAGTCGCACGGGCAGATCGACGACCTCATTGCGCAGATGCGCCGGCGTATCGAACGCCACGAGCGCTGTCTCATCACCACGCTCACCAAGAAGATGGCCGAGGACCTCACCGACTACCTGCGCGAGGCCGGCATCAAGGTGCGGTACCTGCACAGCGACATCGACACCCTCGAGCGCGTCGAGATCATCCGCGACCTCCGTCTCGGCGTCTTCGACGTGCTGGTCGGGATCAACCTGCTGCGTGAGGGCCTCGACCTTCCCGAGGTGTCGTTCATCGGCATCCTCGACGCCGACAAGGAGGGCTATCTCCGCGGCTACCGCTCGCTGATCCAGACCGTCGGCCGCGCCGCGCGCAACGTCTTCGGACACGTGGTGATGTACGGCGACCGGACGTCCGACGCGATGGAACGCGCGATCGCCGAGACCGACCGGCGCCGGGCGATCCAGGTGGCCCACAACGTCGAGCACGACATCACCCCGCTCTCGATCGTCAAGGCCGTCTATCAGATGGAGTCGCATCGCGATCAGCAGTCGCTGCGCGCCGCGGCGTTCCAGGAGGCGTCCGGGCTGCCGCCTGACGAGGTGCTCCGCCTCGCCAAGGACGTCGAGAAGGAGATGCTGCGCGCGGCGCGCGACCTCGAGTTCGAGCGCGCCGCCGAGTTGCGCGACCGTCTCGTCGAGTTGCGCCGCCGTCTCGAAGGCAAGGACGAGCCCGAACCGGTCGGGGCGCAGAGCCCGCGAGGCAGGTACCGCCCGTCGCGTCCGCGGTAGTCGGGCGTCAACGCGTTCTCGGCATTTGCGAACATACTGCCTTGACATAGCGCACATCTGTTCGGTAGGATGCGTGGCCCATGGCCACCGACCTGCAGCGCTCCGCACCTCGTGTCCGCTTCATCTGCTCCGCCTGCGGGGCGGAGGCGCCGAAGTGGCAGGGCCGCTGCCCGGCGTGTGAAGCCTGGAACAGCCTGAGCGAGTCAGCCGTACGGCTGACCGGCCGCAGCGAGTTTCGTGCCGCTGCAGCGGTGAGCACCCCCATGGAGGCGGTGATGTCGGCCCCGGTACGGCTCCATGCAACTGGTTCGCTGGAGGTCGATCGGGTGCTCGGCGGCGGGATCGTCCCCGGGAGCGTCGTCCTCCTCGGCGGCGACCCGGGCATCGGCAAATCGACCCTCGCGCTCCAGGTCTCCCATCGCTGCGGTGACCAGGCCTCGCCGGCGCTGTACTGCAGCGGCGAGGAGTCCCTCGAGCAACTCGCGCTCCGCGCCCGGCGCCTCGGGTGCACCGGCGCGAGGGTTCGCCTGCTCGTCGAATCGGATGTGGACACGGTGATCGCGACCATCGAGGCGGAACGCCCCTCGCTGGTGGTGGTCGATTCGGTGCAGACCCTCCGCGACGCGGCCACGGCCGGGCCACCGGGCAGCGTCTCGCAGGTTCGGGCGGCGGTGCTCCGCATGAGTGACGTGGCCAAGGCGACGGGAGTCCCCGTGCTCTTGGTCGGGCACGTCACCAAGGAAGGGGCGATCGCGGGGCCCCGCACGCTCGAACACATGGTCGACGTCGTGCTCTACCTCGAGGGTGAGCGGCTCGGCGAGCACCGCTTGCTCCGGGGCATCAAGAACCGCTTCGGCGCCACCGGCGAGGTGGGGCTGTTCAGCATGGAGCGCGACGGCGTGCGCGATCTCGCCGCCCCGGGGCGAGGCATGCTCGACGCCGCCTCGCTCGGCGCCGCCGGCAGCGTGCTCACCGTGACCTGTGACGGGCTCCGCCCGCTGGCGGTCGAGGTCCAGGCCCTCGCGGTCCCGTCGCCCTTCGAGTTTCCGCGACGGACCGCCTCGGGCTTCGAGCTCAACCGACTGCACCTGATGCTCGCGGTGCTCGCCAAGCGGGCGGGGATCGCGCTGCCCAAGCTCGACGTCTTCGTCAACGTCGCCGGCGGCATCCGCCTCACCGACCCCGGCACCGACCTCGCCGTCGCCCTCGCGGTCGCGGGGTCCGCCTCGGACCGCATGATCTCGCCCAACTGTGCGGTCATCGGCGAGCTCGGCCTCGGCGGGGAGGTCCGGCGAGTGTCCCGAACCGAGGTCCGTCTCGCCGAGGCGGCCGCGGTCGGCATGGAGGCCGTGGTGGTGCCGGACGCCTTCCGCGGGACCGTGCCCGCTGGGATTCGCTGCCATCGGGTCCGCAACGTCACCGAGGCGGTTGCGCTGCTCGGGTGACCGTCGTGTCGCGCCGTCTTTCGGCGCGAAGATCCTGTGGTTCAATCGGGCTGATGCACACGCACGCCGATCGATCGGTCCGCCGGGCCCGGACTCTGTCGAGAGTCATCGGGGCCAGCCTCGGATTCGTCTTCGGCGTCCTTTACGGGGTGTTCATCCTCTCCGACTCGCGGAGCGTGCTCACCCAGAGCACCACCGCCGCGGGGGCCGCGCTGCTCGCCGCCGGGGCGGCCGGCGCGGCATCACTGGCGCTCGCGGCGCCGCTCCTGAGCGTTGACCCCTACCTCTGGCTGGAACGCACCCTCGACGAGGCGCCCGCCAGCCAGATCGTCGGCAGCCTGATCGGCCTCATCGCCGCACTTGTGATCGCCGCGCTGCTGGCGGTGCTCCTGAACCCGCTGCCCTGGGGGCTGGGGGTGATCATCTCGCTCAGCCTCGCCACCGCGCTCGTCTATGTGGGGGTGCGCGCCGGGACGCGGCGCCGCGATGCGCTGTCGGTCATCTTCCGCCACGGGCCGAGCACCGACATCGATGAGGGGCTCACCCCGCTCGACGGCCAGCCGGTCATCGTCGATACCAGCGTGCTCATCGACGGCCGCATCGTCGATGTCGCGGCCGCCGGGTTCGTGCCCGGGCGGTTGCTGATCCCCGGGTTCGTGCTCGAGGAGCTGCAGCGCGTGGCCGATTCCGCCGATCCCTTCCGTCGTCAGAAGGGCCGTCGGGGCCTCGGCGTCGTCGATGCGCTCCAGAAGGGCGACGACGTCGTCTGCGAGTTGGTGGACCTCGACTTCCCGGGCACGCCCGATGTCGACGCCCGTCTCGTCAAGCTGGCCCGAGCGCGTCGCGCCGCGCTCATGACCCAGGATTACAACCTCAACCGGCTCGCGCAGATCGAGGGTGTCCGCGTCCTCAACCTCAACGATCTCGCCAACGCTGTCAAGCCGATCGTGGGTGCGGGTGAGAGCATGGCCATCACCATCGTCAAGGAGGGCAAGGAGCCCCACCAGGGTGTCGGCTACTTCGAGGACGGCACCATGGTCGTCGTGGAGAATGGCCGGAGTCACGTGGATGAGACCGTCACCGTCACCGTCACGACAGTGCTCCAGACCACCGCAGGTCGGATGATCTTCGCATCGCTCAACCCCGACGAGCCGGTCAAGCCGCGGACCTTCAAGCCGGTTCGCGCCAAGGTCACGCAGCGCTGAGCAGCGCGGTGATCGTGCCCGCGTTCGGACGCGGGGCGCGAACGGGGGAGGACAAGCTCTGGGCTGATGCCGGAGGCCGTCCGGTCTTCGCGATCACGCTCGACTCCATCGCCACTGCCGGCTGCTTCGACCTGGTCGCGATCGTCGCTCCGGCCGCGCGCTGGGATGCGATTCGCAACCTCGCCACCACGTCTCAACTCCCCTCCGTGGTGCTCGTCGAGGGCGGCGAGCGTCGCCAGGACAGCGTCGCCGCCGCGCTGGATCGCTGTGCTGATCACGACTGGATCACTGTCCATGATGCCGCCCGTCCGCTCACCCCGCCCGAGCTGTTCCGCGCGGTGCTCGAAGCCGCGCGCACTGTAGGAGCGGCGACCGCCGGGGTACCCTGCGTGGACACTGTGAAGCAGGTGCAGAACGGCCGGGTCTCGGCCACCCTCGACCGGTCGTCGCTGATCGCGGCCCAGACGCCCCAGGCGTTCCGCGCGGCTCTGCTCCGGAGGGCTCACGCGCACGCCGATGCGCACGGCATCACCGCCGGCGACGACGCAGCCCTGGTCGAGGCCATCGGCGAGCCCGTCGCCGTCGTCCCCGGCGACCCGCGCAACTTCAAGGTGACCTTCCCCCAGGACCTCGTCCTGCTCCGCGCCCTGCTCGAGGGGCCGCGATGAGCCCGCGCATCGGCCACGGTATCGACGCCCACCGGTTCATTCCCGGACGGCACCTCATGCTCGGCGGTGTGCTCATCCCCTACAGCCGCGGCCTGCTCGGCCACTCCGACGGCGACGCCGTGGTGCACGCGCTCGTCGACGCCATCCTCGGCGCCTCGGGGCTCGGCGACATGGGCAAGCACTTTCCGTCCAGCGACCCGCAGTGGCGGGACACATCGGGAGTCGAATTTCTCAAGGTGGTGGCCACGAAACTGGACGAGGAGGGGTGGACGGTGACGAGCGCGCACGTCATCGCCATCGCCGAAGAGCCGCGCCTCTCGCCGCACCTTGGAGCGATGTCGGACGCGATGTCCGCCGCCCTGGGCCTGGAGCACGGGACGATCGCGGTGGGTGCGACTACCACCGACGGCATGGGATTCTGCGGTCGAGGCGAGGGAATCGCCGCGTCGGCGACGGTGCTCCTGGAAAAGCGATGACCCTCCACCTGCACGACACGATGAGCCGGGAGCTCGTCGCGGTGGAGCCGATCGAGCCGGGCCACGTGCGCATGTACACCTGTGGCCCCACGGTGTGGAACCGGGTGCACATCGGCAACTTCCGCACCTTCATCTTCGAGGACGTGTTGCGTCGCTGGCTCGACCGCAGCTTCGACCGCGTCACGCACGTGATGAACCTCACCGACGTCGACGACCGGATCATCAAGAACGCGGTGGAGCACGGCAACTCGCTCGAGGCTGAGACGGCGCAGTGGATTGCCGCATTCGATGAGGACCGCGACACCCTCGGTATCCGTCCGGCGCACCACTACCCGCGCGCCACCGCGTACATCGATCAGATGGTCGACCTGATCGAGCGCCTCGAGCGCGCCGGCGCGGCGTACCGGGCTGACGGAAGCTACTACTTTCATATCGCGGCGTTCCCCGCCTATGGGAAGCTGAGTGGCGCTAACGCGGAGGGTCTCGTCGCCGGTGCCAGCGGACGCATCGACGCCGACGACTACACCAAAGAGGATGTCCGCGACTTCGCGCTCTGGAAGGCGGTGGGGGCTGACGAGATCGGCTGGGACACGCCAATCGGGCGCGGCCACCCCGGCTGGCACATCGAATGCTCGGCGATGAGCATGACGCTGCTCGGGGAGAGCTTCGACATCCACTGCGGCGGCGTCGACAATATCTTTCCGCACCACGAGAACGAGATCGCGCAGTCGGAGGCTGCGACCGGCAAGCGGTTCGTGCGCATCTGGTGCCACAGCCAGCATCTGCGCGTGAGCGGCGAGAAGATGGCCAAGCGGCTCGGCAACTTCGCCACCGTCCCCGAGGTGATCGAGGGCGGCGCGAGCCCGGCGGCGCTGCGCTATCTGCTGGCCGCGCGCACCCACTATCGCAAGCCACTCGAGTACTCGGACGACCTGCTGGCCGACAGCAACGAGGCGGTGCAGCGGCTGGTTGCTTTCCAGGAGCGCATCGCCGGCCTGCGCACCGTGGACGAGGGCGGCGATCGAGACGAGGCGGTGCTCGCGTCGGTGCGCGGCATGCGCATCGGCTTCGACGAAGCGATGGACGACGACCTCAACCTCCCCGAGGCGATGGGCATCGTCTTCTCCGGTCTGCGCGACGTCAATCGCGCGCTCGACAGCGGCCCGGTGGCGACCGACACGCAGCGGACCCTGCGCCATCTGCTCGAGGAGGTCGACAGTGTGCTCGGCGTGCTCACACTCGTGGCTCGCGATCAGCGTGGGGCCCCCGACGCCGAGGAGCAGGGCATGCTCGACAGGCGCGCGGCGGCGCGCGCCGCGCGTGACTTCGCGCTCTCCGACCGCCTCCGCTCCCAGCTTGCCGCCCGCGGGATCGAGGTGGAGGACACGGCGCAGGGGCAGCGCTGGAAGCGGACCGCGACGCGACCCGACTGACGGCGTGGACATTCTCTACGGGCGCAACCCGGTGCTCGAAGCGCTGCGCGCGGGTCGCACCGCTCGCAAGATCGTGGTGGCCACCGCAGTCCGGCCGGAGGCGCGTCTCACCGAGATCCTGGAGCTGGCGGACGCGCGAGACATCCTCGTCGAGGAAGCACCGCGACAGCGGCTCGACGACATCGCCCACACCGAGCACCACCAGGGTGTCGCCGGGTATTTCCACGCGCGCCAGGCGCTCACGCTCCACGACCTCCTCGACGACGCCCGCGAGCCTGCGTTGCTGGTCGTGCTCGACGGCATCCAGGATCCCCAGAACGTCGGGGCGATCGCGCGCAGCGCCGAGGCGTGCGGCGCCGACGGCATGGTGGTGCCACGCCATCACGCAGCGCCGCTCACCGCAGCGGCCGTCAAGGCATCGGCCGGCGCGACCGAGCACCTCCCGCTGGTGACCGTGCCGAACCTCGCCCAGGCGCTCGAGGTCATCGCCACCGCGGGCATCTGGCGGGTCGGCCTCGCCGCCGATGCGCAAGCCCGATACGACTCCGTCGATCTTGCTGGACCCGTCGCGATCGTGGTCGGCGCCGAGGGCGCCGGGATGCGCCGGCTCACTCGCGAGCACTGCGACGTGCTGGTATCGATCCCGATGCTGGGGCACGTCGCCTCGCTCAACGCCGGGGCGGCGGCGGCGGTGCTGCTCTTCGAGGTACAGCGTCAGCGGGGTTTCGCGAAGCGGTGAGGCGGCAGCTGCCGGTGCCATGCGCGCCCTGATCGTCGACGGGTACAACATCATCCATGCGTGGCCGGCGTTGAACGTGACCATGCGCACCCGGGGCCTCGAGGATGCGCGCCGCGAGTTGGTCGCGCGGCTCGCGGAATATGCGGCGCAGACCGGAGTCGCGGTGACGGTCGTCTTCGACGGGCAGGCGCGACGGGGTGGCGCGCCGGGCAACGAGCACCACGACGGCGTGACCGTGCTCTTCGGGTCGAAACACGCCAGCGCCGACCATGTCATCGAGCGTGCCGCGTACCAGGCGGTGCAGCGTGGCGAGGGGGCCGACGTCGTCGTCGCCACCGATGACCGCCTCGAGCGTGATGTGGTGGGCGGCATGGGGGTCGCGACCATGGGAGCCCGCGCACTGCAGAGCGAGGTGGCTCGCGTCGCCGGGGGTGTGGACACCGAGACCAAGCGCATGCGCGACGAGAGCAGACGGAGCACGCGGGTCGAGGACGGGCTCGATCCGGAGGTGCGCCGGCGGCTGGAGCGGATCCGCCGCGGTGAGGATCGCTAGCAGCCGACTGCAGCGTCGGGTGAGGCGTCCGCTAGGCTAGGGCGCGCTATGTCTGAGCAGCGCGGGCGTCGCGTCGTCGTCACCGGGATGGGCGCGGTCTCGCCGGTAGGCAACAGCGCTCCCGAGAGCTGGGACGCGATCCGCTCCGGCCGAGGTGGCATCGCCCCGATCACCCACTTCGACTCGAGCGTGCTCCCCGTGCACATCGCCGGCGAGGTGAAGGGTTTCGACGCCGCGGCCATCTTCGGCGGCAAGGAAGCTCGCCGCGGCACCGCCCACGTCCACTTCGCGATGGCCGCCGCGCGCGAGGCGGTGACCGATTCGGGCCTCGATATCGCCGCCGAATCGACCGACGTCGGCGTGCTGATCGCGTCCGGGATCGGGGGGCTTGAGGTCATTGAACGGACGACGCGGACCCTCGACGCCGAGGGCATACGCCGGGTGTCGCCGTTCGCCGCCGCCATGGCACTGGTCGACATGGCGCCGGGCATGGTCGCCATCGATCTTTTGGCCCGCGGTCCGAACATGGCCGTGGTCAGTGCCTGCGCGTCGGGCGCCGACGCGATCGGCCAGGCGGGGAACTGGATCAGGCAGGGCGACGCCGTCGCGGTGTTGGCGGGAGGCACGGAGGCAGGCATCACTGCCACCGGGATCGCGATGTTCGCCGCCGCCCGCGCGCTCTCCACGCGCAACGACGATCCCGAGCACGCGTCGCGGCCGTTCGATCGTGACCGCGACGGCTTCGTCGCAGCTGAAGGGTCAGCGGTGCTCGTGCTCGAGGAACGCGAGCACGCGCTTGCCAGAGGCGCGACCATCCACGGCGAGCTCATCGGCTATGCCGCGTCCGCGGACGCGTATCACATCACCGCTCCCGACCCGAGCGGTAACGGCGCCATCCGCTGCGTGCGACGCGCCTTGGACCGGGCGGGCGTGCGGCCCGAGGACATCCAGTACATCAACGCGCACGGCACCGGGACGCCACTCAACGACCTCGCCGAGACACGCGCCATCAAAGAGGTGTTCGGCCCAGCGGCATACAAGGTTGCGATCTCCTCGAGCAAGTCGATGACCGGCCACATGCTCGGCGCCGCGGGCGCGTTCGAGTCGATGGTGACGCTGCTCGCCATGCGTGACAGCTTCATTCCGCCGACGATCAACCTCGACAATCCGGGTCCCGAGTGCGACCTCGACTATGTGCCGCGCACCGGTCGCGCCGCCGATGCGCGGCTCGCGATGAGCACGTCGTTCGGGTTCGGCGGCCACAACGCCTGCGTCGTCTTTGCGGGAGGCCCGGATCCGAGCTGAGCGGCGGCTCGGGTGTCGCCGTCAGGCTGCGGTCGCGACCACCCGGTCAAGCGCGGTTTTGATGATGCCGTAGCACTCGCAGGCGACGCCTTCGAGCCCTTCGCGGTCCACGATCGTGACCCGCCCCCGGTGATACCGGATGAGGCCGGCGGCCTGGAGGAGTCCGGCCGACAAGGTCACCGTCGCACGGCGGGAACCGAGCATCTGTCCGAGGAATTCATGGGTGATCGGGAAGGAGTCGACGCCGACGCGGTCGTGACTCATCAGCAGCCAGCGGCTGAGACGCTCTTCATTGGAGTGCAGGCGATTACAGGCCGCCGCCTGCGAGATCTGCCCGAAGAGCGCCTGAATGTATCGCTGCACGAGGCGGCGGAAGCTGCTCAGGCGTTCGAGCTCGGCGACGAACAGGGCCGCGTCCATCCGCAAGGTTCGCCCGCCGACCTGCGAGATCGCGCGCACCGCGAGCGATCCTCCGGCCACGAGCGGCACGCCGACGATGCCCTCATTGCCGATGGTGGCGACCTCGACGATGTTGCCGTCGGCGAGCGGGGTCACCAGCGACACCACACCATCGATGGGGAAGTGAATGGAGCCGATGACCTGTCCGGGGTCGAAGAGCACCGTTTTCACGGTCAGATGCACCGGGCGCATGTGAGCCATGAGCGCGACGCGTTCCTCGTCAGGAAGCGACGCGAGCAGGTGATTTCCTGCCGGCGATGGCTGGGAGGCGCCGTTGCTGCCCATCTCTCAACTAGCGAGCGTACCGCAGGCCGCCGTTTTGAGCAACGTGCAGGCGTCCCGACCAGAGGCTCCAGATCGGAAACGGCGCCCGCTCGACCTTCGGGACCCATGGGAGAATCGAGATCCAGCCGATGTAGCTCAGGGGTAGAGCAACCGCCTTGTAAGCGGTTGGTCGGGAGTTCGAATCTCCCCATCGGCTCTGTCAATCGCATGACGCTGTCAGGCAGGGAGACTTGCCACCGCCATCACAATGGCGAGATGGCATCTGGCACGACTGAGGCGATCAGTCCAACCGCTGCGGCGAAGCAGTCCGATCGTCCTGCACCGCTGAGGCGCTCTCTCCCCGTCCTGCTTCCCGTTGCGCTGTATCTCCTCCTGCGCATCCCGTCGCTCATCGAGCCGCAGTGGTATCAGGACGAGGCGGGATACGCGTCCACGATCTGGTTGACGCATCTCGGCTACGGCATCTACGTCAACGCCTGGAACGACAAACCTCCGCTGCTCTTCGGCATCTACTGGTTGAGTCAGTTTCTCTTCGGCTCGAGCGAGGCCGGCCTGCACGTGTGGTCACTGCTCAGCGGGTTCGCGGCACTGTCGGCGGCGCTGTGGGGTCTGACCCGGATGTATTCGCCACGCGCCGCGCTCTGGGGTGGTCTGCTGATCGCCATCCTCGTCGGCTCGCCCATGCTGGACGGCGAGCTGGCGCTCCCCGAGAGCCTGCTGATCGGTCCCGCGAGCGTGGGAGTCATCTGGTTTCTCATCGCATGCGCCGGGCCGTCCGCACGCGTGCCCCGCGCACGCACGCTCGTGCTCATCGGCGTGCTCCTCGCATGCGCCGTGCTCATTCAGCAGACGGCCCTCGCGGAGACCGCCTCCGTGCTCCTCTGGTGTCTGGTGCGGCGCCGCTGGCGAGACCTGTTGATCGTGGGGGGGACGGTGGTGATCACCGCGGCGATCGTGATCCTGCCCTTCGTGGTCAGCTCCGGCGCGCACAACGTCTGGTACGCGCTGGTCAGCTCCTACGGCGGCTACGTGCAGGGCGGCTTGCAGGGGCGGCTCGAAACACTTGCGCTCCGCGTCGCGATCATCCTGGCCATGGCGGTGGTTGCGTGGTTGTTCCGCAATGCCACCGACGGACGCCTCGAGCTGCTGCGCGTCTGGACGACCGCGATGCTGTTCACGGCGATTGCGCCCGGCTACAACTACGAACACTTCCTGCTGCCGGCGGTGGTGCCGGTGGTGATGCTCATCACCGGGATCGTGTCGGGTCACCGTCGTGAACTGTGGGCGAGCGTCCGGAACGTGCGAGTACTGATTGCAGTCGCAATGGTGGGCGTGCTCTCGGCGATCACGGTGACCACGTTCCAGTTTCAGCACTACCTGACCTGGAGCCTCGGCTACTACGCCAACGCGGTGGGCCACGTCTCCGGGTCGACATCGCAAGCGGACTACGAGCGCTACTTCGGCGTCACCACCCTTGGCGAGCGGCAGGCCGAGCAATACCTGAGCGCACACGGGCTGGTCGGAGTCACCGCAATGGTGTGGGCCAACCTGGCATGGCCGCTGGTGGACGAACAGCTCATCCCCCCCACGCGCAGTGGCCCGCTCTACGTGACCCTGGCGCTCGAGAACGGCACCGCGCAAATCCTGGCAACCATGAACGCGTCACCGCCTCGCGTGATTCTGATCACGCCCGACGGCATCGAGGACCTACCGGATATCCGTACCTTCATCAGCAGCCATGCCTACAACAAGGTGCTCGACGGCAATGGTGTGGAACTGTACGTGCGGTCGGACGGCTGAACCCGGGTCGCCCACGGCCGCTTGCTGCTCACGGCCGCTCGACATAGACGACATAGGGACCGACGCGGTACACAGCGACGTAAAACTGTGCGAGCACGGGAAGGATGCTTGGTCGCAGGGCGACGCTCGCCGCATCGGTGACGATGATCCGGGGTCGGTGGTGCGCCACGTACGGGCCGATCGCGGGTCTGCTCCCGAGCATCACGTCGTCGTTGAAGAGTCCAACGGTCGGCAGCGTGGTGTACAGCGGGGTGGTCAGGTAGACCCATTCGTCCGAGCTGTTCCACAGCACCGCTGACGAACCGGCGTAGTGGTGCGACTGCAGCCAGTCGGTGACCGCGATGTCGGGTACCACGTGGCTATCAAAGGTGGATTGCCACCAGGAGCGCTCCGATGCGCTGACAAGGCTCGCGTACCCATGGCTGTAGTAATCCTTCAGGCTCCGCCCGTTGATCCAGTACGACCCCGCGTACGAGCCTTGGACGAGCGCGAGGATGAGTCCGGCCGCCATCAACGCCGCACCCAGCGCGCGTTGCGGCCGTCCGAACCGGGCAGCGAATGCGGACCATCGCTGCCACGGAGTCGCGGCCAGCGCCGCTGCGATCCAGGGAATCGAGGGCAGCAACAGGTGCGGATACGGGAAGTGCGCCGATCCGGCGACCAGCAGGTCGATGCCGCCGATCAGCCAGAGCATCCAGAAGGCGTTGCGGGTCCTGCGAGCGAGCAGGGCGCAGCCGGTGATCAGGGCGACGACGCCCGCTGTAATGGCGGCGAAATGCAACACCTGGTTGCTGAGCGTGGTCGGCAGCGCGTTGTGCGCATAGATCCGGTAGAAGCCGACGGTTGCGAAGATGGTCGCGTTCCAGCCTGATGCGATCAGCGTGGGCAGGAACCAGAGCAGGCTTACCACCAGCCCCGTGCCCAGAAATGGCAACAGCGCGTGCCGGCGGCGGTTGCCGGCAATCAGCGAGATGACGACGATGGCCGCGACGTCGGCGATGACCGTCTGCTGCATGCCGAGCGCGATCGATGCCAGAAATCCGGCGACGTACGGTGCCCAACGATGGTTGGCCCCCCAACGTGGGGATGCGATCAGGACCAGCATGAGCATGCCCGCCCAGGTCATCGGGCCGATCAACGCTCCCTCGGGGAGAAAGAGCTGCGAGTCGAAGATGGGAGGACCGATGAGCACTGCAGCGAGCACGCAGGCGATGCTCGCCCGGAGCTGCGATCCGCTCAGCCGCGCGACGCCCCAGCCGACGGCCAGCACGGCGGCGATGGCGCTCGCGAAGGGGACCAGGTGAATCGCGGCCTCCGAGTAGCCGAGGAAGTGGGTCACGATCCCGTAGATCCAGTACTGCACCGGCGGCTTGTTGTCCCATGCACCCGGCGACCGGTAGAGGACGCCGCCGTTGAAGACCGTGCGCCCGACGTACGCGTAGGTGCTCTCGTCCGCGTACCAGTGCGGCTCGAGAAACGCCGGAAATCGCAGCAGCACCACGATGCCGGCTCCGGCGGCCAGCCATGCTCGCGGCGCCCGCGTGTCAGCCGTATCGCGCGTCATTCCGTCTGCCATCCCGCGTCCGCCAGCTCGGCGATCTTGCGCGCGAAGCCGTCGTGTTCAACGTCCGCGACGACCTCGTCGGCAGCGCTCACGACGTCGGGGTGCACATCGCCGACCGAATAGCTTCTGCCGGTGACGCGGAACATCGCCAGGTCGTTGGGCATGTCCCCGAAGCTGATCGCGGTTCCGGCCTCGAGACCGAGGGATGCAAGCGCGCGGACCGTGCCCGTGCCCTTGTCGACTCCCCTGCGAGTGACATCGAGCACCGTCGTGCGTCCGACATGGCTCAATGCACCGGCTTCGCCATCCGCCGTGACGAGCGCCGCGATGCGGGTGAGGTCACCTCCGGCATGCCGGACCGCCATGGTGCAGCACGCGGCCGCGGCCAGCGACGCCGCATCGACGACGACGCGCGTGATGCCGTGGGGCTGGTCGGGGCTGAGCCGTGCATATTCCCCAGTCATCCGCCACGTCGCGCCATCGAAGCTGGCCACCCCGGCGCGCTCCGCTTCCGCAATCTCGACAACCCGCGCGACCGCCGACGGCCCAAGCATCTCCTGCCAGATACCGAGCCTCCGTTGCGGCGACCAGCCGATCGAGCCTGAACAGCAGACCGCTATGTCGACACGGTCGGCAGGCACCCCGAGATACTCCAGCCCTTGCGGGGTTCGTGCGGTGGCGACGACGAACCTGATGCCGGCGGCATGGATCCGATCCAGCGCCTCGAGGGTTGCAGGGGACATGGAGAAGTCGGAGCGGACCAGCGTGCCGTCGAGGTCGGTGACGACTGCCTCGATCAGCACACGGCGCTTCCGGTCGGAGTCATCACTACGATCGTCTCAGGAAGCTCGTCGATGAGCGACCATACTTCTGGTGCCGCCGCGACGAGGTGGCTGCAAGGACTGATGAGTGAGAACGTGACCGATACCCCAGCCCCCGATGACCCGCCGGAGCACCCCAAGGGCCGGATCCGCCGCCTCGAGGACGCCCTGCACGACCGCCTGCTCGCCGCGGAGGTCGCGGCCGAGGAGGCAGCGGGGTACGGGTACTTGACCGCCGCGAGGGAGGCCGCGGAAACGGCCGTCAACCCCGAGCACGAGCTCGGCGGTGGCGGCGAGGCCACACCTGACGAACCCGCCGCTGATTCGCCAAAGGAATAGGCCACCCCGCCCCGCGTGGTGGGACGAGCGATCGCCGGGAGGGCGGATCCGTTCGCTGGTCTTCCTTGGGCATCCTGGTCCATCGCTGCTGGTGACCCTGGTGTTCGTCGCGATTGCCGGGCTGGCCGGTCGGGGAGTGCCCGACCCCGTGCGGATCCTGCAGCTGGTGGGCACGATGCTGCCGATCCAGCTCTGCATCGGGGTCGTCAACGACGTGGTTGACCTGCCTGCGGACGCGGTCGCCCAGCCGTACAAGCCGCTCGTTCGCGGGGTGCTCGGCCGATCGGCGGCGGCCTGGATTGGCGCCGTCCTCGGAGTGATCGGGCTTGGGGTTGCCGCGACCATCAACCTCGCGACCCTCGGCCTCGGCGCTGCCGCCCTTGCCGCCGGCCTCGCCTACGATCTGGGGCTGCGCCGAACCGTCCTCTCGTGGGTGCCGTGGTGGGGTGGGATGGCGGTGCTCCCCACAGCGGCGTATGCGTCGGCGGAGGCGATCCCTGCTCGACTGCTTGTCCTCATCCCGCTCTCGGCGCTGATCGCAGTGGGACTGCATCTCGCCAACGCACAACCCGACATCGATGCCGATCGGCTCGCCGGCGTCCGCAGCCTGCCTGTGGTGATCGGAGTGCGCACCTCTCGATGGGTGGGACCGGTCGCCCTGGCCATCGCCGGCATGCTCGCCCTGGCACTCGCGCTGCCGCTCGGACAGGCCGGCGCATTGCTGTTCCTCGGTGTCGCGGTGCTGATCTGCGGGTTGGGGGCGGTCGTGGTGACACGGCCCGCCAGGCCGTTCCCCCTTCTCGCGATGGCGAGCGCGGTATTCGCGATCGCCTGGTTGGGGTCGCTACCGACCTGATCGCGAGGGGACGCCTTGGTACCATCGCCCGGCGTGCCCAAGTAGCTCAGTGGTAGAGCAACGCCTTGGTAAGGCGTAGGCCGTGAGTTCAATCCTCACCTTGGGCTCCAG
>DAITPY010000011.1:0-46023 GCA_036833315.1 Candidatus Dormiibacterota bacterium | reverse complement strand
GCTGGAAGCGGCGCTCGAGCGCGGCGTCCTTCTCGATGTACTTGCGGTACTCGTTGAGCGTGGTCGCGCCGATGCACTGGATCTCACCGCGCGCGAGTGCGGGCTTGAGAATGTTCGCCGCATCGATGGCGCCTTCCGCGGCCCCGGCGCCGACCAGGGTGTGCAGCTCATCGATGAAGAGAATGACCTCGCGCGACGCACGAATCTCGTCGAGGATCTTCTTCAGGCGCTCCTCGAACTCGCCGCGGTACTTGGTGCCCGCGACCAGTGCGCCCATGTCCAGCGTGAGCACGCGCTTTCCCATCAATGACTCGGGGATGTTCCCGAGGATGATCTGCTGCGCGAGGCCCTCTGCGATCGCCGTCTTGCCGACACCGGGCTCACCGATGAGCGCCGGGTTGTTCTTGGTGCGCCGGCTGAGGATCTGCACGACACGCTCGATCTCCATCGCGCGCCCGATCACCGGATCGAGCGAGTTCTTGATGGCGAGGTCCGTGAGGTCGCGGCAGAACTGGTCGAGGAGTGGTGTCTTCGAGGGCTTCTTCTGTGCCTCCTTCGACTCCTCGTCGATGCCTGACTCGTGGAGCAGCTTGTCGATCTCGCCACGCACCTTCTCGAGGTTCGCGCCGAGGTCCTCGAGGACGTGGGCGGCGATGCCCTCACCCTCGATGAGCAGCCCGAGCAGCAGGTGCTCGGTACCCACGTAGTTGTTGCCCATGCGTCGCGCCTCTTCGAAGGAGATCTCGATGACCTTCTTCACGCGCGACGTGGGGATGATCTGCTGGATGATGATGCGCTCGTTGCGGCCCAGCACCGACTCGATCGTGCTGCGAACCTTGTTGATCTCCACGCCGAGATTGTTGAGGACCTTGGCCGCAAGCCCCTCACCTTCACGGAGCAAACCAAGCAACAGATGCTCTGTGCCGATGTACGAGTGGTGCGAGCGCTCAGCCTCCTCCTGCGCAAGCGTGAGCACCTTCTTCGCCCTTTCGGTGAAGCGCTCGAACGGGTACAAAAACCGCCTCCATTGCCCTTCCGGCCCCCCCGATGATGGAAGAGGTCAGAGCCCGGGCACTGCTGTAACGACCCCCATTATGCCCGGCATGGCCGACAGCTAAGCAACTTTGCAAAACAGCGCGGTAGCTTCGGCGCAACGACCGCGTCGCTACGCGTGGCGCGGGCGCCGCATCGTCAGCGGTGCCGGGCCGGTGAGCACGCTACTGCTCGGGTGCCACCGGCTGGGCCTCGACCGCGGTGCCCGCGGCGTCGTGCTGGTCCTGCGTGTCCGGGGCGGCGTCGGCCCCGGCGCCCTCGGCATCCACGCCCGACTCGGTTGTGGCCGGGGATTCGGCGACGGCAGCCGGCTCCGCTGCGACATCGGTGTCTGCGGCGGGTTGCGCGGCGGCGGCGGTTCCGGCCGGCTCGGTGGGGCCGTCGGTCGCCGCGGCGGGCTCGGCGGCCGCGACGGCCTCGCCGGCTGTGACCGGCTCGGCAGCACTTGTGACCGCAGTAATTGCGGCCGCATCGTCGTCGTCCTCATCCTCGGGGTAGTCGTATGAGGGCGGAGTGATCTCCATGCCCTCGCCGGTCGGCCCGCCGCCGTGCAGCTGGCGCAAGGAGAGGCTGATGCGACGGCGCACCTTGTCCGCGCTGAGCACCATGACCTCGACCTCCTCCCCGACCTTGAGGACGTCTTCGGTGCGCTCGACGTGATCCCAGGACAGCTCGCTGATGTGGAGCAGCCCCTCGACCCCGTCCGCGATCTGGAGGAACGCACCGTACTTCTTCGTCTTGGTGACGATCCCGGGGACGGCCTTGCCGGGCGGGAACTGGTTCTCGATGGTATCCCACGGGTCCTGCGACATCTGCCGCAGGGAGAGGCTGATCCGCGACAGCTCGGGATCGAGCTTGATGACCTTCACCGACAACTCGTCGCCGACCGTGAGGACGTCGCTGACGTTGTTGATGCGATCCCAGGAGAGCTCGCTGATGTGGATCAGCCCGTCGGCGCCCCCGAGGTTGACGAACGCTCCATAGGAGGTCACGCCGCTGACCTTGCCGGTGATCACGTCGCCGACCTTCAGCTTCTCGAAGAGCTCCTCGCGCAGGCGCGCACGATCCTCATCCTGTGCCGCGCGCTGCGACACGATGAGACGGTTGCGCTTGCGGTTGACCTCGAGGATCTTCACCGGGATCTTGGTCCCGACCAGCTCCATGAGATTGCCGCTGAACTGGCGGGCGACCTGGCTGCTGGGCAGGAACCCGCGCAGACCCATGATGTTGACGATCAGGCCGCCCTTGTTCTGCTCGCGTACCTCGGCGTCAAGGATCTCGCCCTCGGATTCCTTCTCCGCGACCGCCTGCCAGATGCCTTCGGCGCGAGCCTTGCGCAGGCTCAGGACCACGTTGCCGTGCTCGTCCTCGGGCTGGATGATGTAGACCTTGACGTGGTCGCCGGAGTTGAGCGTGACCGGCTGCTCGCCGCGGGCCGAGAGCTCGCGGTTCGAGATGATCCCCTCGCTCTTCGCGCCGATGTCGACGAGGACCTCGTCGGGATCGACGCGGACGACGACACCATCGACGATGTCCCCGTGGGCCAGGGCCCTGATCGAATTCTGGTCCTCCCGCAGGAGGTCCTCCATGGTGAGCGTCTCAGGCTCCTGTGCCGTCGTCGGGGTCAATGCGCTCCTCTGCTCTCGCTCCTGCCTTCAGAACTTTTCTGTCTCGCCGGTCAGGGGGCGGGATATTCCCGCGGAACGATCGTACTGGGGCGGTGAATGGCGCGTTTGCGCCAATGCCATCACGATCTCGCCGAGTGTATCACCCGGGGCAGATCGACTCCCTTTCGCCAATTCGTTGCAGCGGCTTGGCGCGCCCGCGACAGTGCCATCAGCGAGGCGTCGCAGCGCCCATGCGACGCTGCCCAACGCAATGCGAGTGACCATCACCTGCGAGGAATGCGGCGAGCGCCATCGCCTCGAACGACGCGTCAGCGAGCCGGGACCGATCTGGATCGTGTGCCACAGCTGTGAGCTTCCGCTCCAGGCGGTACTCGATGGAGTGACCACCCCGACTACAGCCCCTGCAGCCCAGCCCTCCCGGACCCCGTCCGCGTGGGCCGGCGTGGTCGACTTCCGCAGCGTGGCCTGAGCGGCGTCGCTCCCTCGGGAGCCCCGCCATCAGCCGGCAGTTGGAGTAGGGGGGCGCGGTGCCGGCGCGGCCATGGTCCTCAACGCGGGACCTGAGCTACGCTAGCCGGGATGGCGACCACCTCCGCACCCACGCCGACGAAGGCCCCGGCCCCGGCGAAGTCACCCGATCGCAAGGAGCGCGATCAGCGCGAGTTCGGATGGAACGTTGTGGTGTGGAACGACCCGATCACGCTCATGACCTACGTGGTGCTCGTGCTCCGTCGCCTCTTTGGATACGACCACGCCACCGCCACGCGCCTGATGCTCCAGGTGCACAACGAGGGACGCGCAGTCGTTGCCACCCAGCCGCGCGAACAGGCCGAGGTGTCGGTGGCGCAGCTGCACTCATTCGGACTCCAGGCGACCCTGGGCCGGCCCTGAGCCGCGACCCCCAACGGCGATGGCGCAGGTGCTCCGCCGGCGCGGACGGATCCAGGTGCGAGTCGACAGCCGCGAACGTCAGGCGCTGATCGGAATCATCGACTCGCTCGGCCCGCGACTCGCGGCTCCGCTTGCGTCGGCTCCCCGCGCGTACGACGAAGACGACCTGCAAGCCGAGTACGACCGGTGGGTGCGGCCGGATGTCGATCGCGGTCGTGAGGCCGACGTCAGCATGGTCCGTGATGCCCTGAGCGCCGGGGAGGACACGCTGCCGCTCACCGAGGCGCAGGCCCTCGCCTGGCTCCGTGCGTTCAATCACTTGCGTGTCGCCGCCGGCGAGATCCTCGGCATCGAGGGTGACGGCTGGGAGGACACCGCGACCGAGGCAACCAAGCAGACGCCGGAGTATGGAGTGCTCATCGCGCTCGGATATCTCCAGGAAGAGTTGGTCGCAGCGCTGGGTTCCTAGACGCGCGGGCGTACGATGGCATGTGAGAGGGATAGAAGGGAGGGTGACGTGCCACGCAACCGGGTCATATTCGCGGCGGTACTTGGCGTAGTAGCTCTCGCCGCGGCCGCACTGCTCGGCTTCCTAGCAAGGTCAGGACCGGACATCACGGTGCTCACCGGTCAGGCGAGGGTCGGCATCGATCAGGCGACGGCAGTCGTCGACGGCTGGGCCTACGCAATTCCCGTAGACGTCCAATGGCTGGGAACCGATGGCAGCTGGCGCGACAGCGGCCGTCCGGCGTGCCTCACCCACTTAGGGATGAGCCCTCCAATCCAATTCGCCTACGTCCCCATCACCGGTCCGACTGAGATGTCCTGGCGGCAGGTCGTCTGGGTTTCCTGCAGAACCTGAGCGTCAATCGCGGTCGACGCGGAGCTGACCCGGGAGGCGCTGCTCGATCGCGCCGAGGAGCCTCGCCGCCGGCCCCCAACCCAGTGCGAACCACGCGGCGGCTCCGCACGCAATGCCGATGGCCGCCCCAACGAAGACGTCGTTCAGGTAATGGACTCCGACGTAGATGCAGCCGAAGGCAATGACAACAGTGCCAAAAGCAAGCACGACGCCCAGACGACGCCATGCCAACAGAACGACCGTAGCCGCGACCGCACCGAATGCCACGGTGCTCGACGGGAAGGAGTTATTGGGCGCGTGCGGAAAGAGGGGCGCGAAATCCAGCGCCACGAATGGGCGCCGGACGTAGTGCCAGGTACCGATGGTGTGACTGACCTTGTTCGCAACACCGAGGCCGATCAGCGTCGCAACGGCAGCACGAAGCCTTCGATCGCGCACCCAAATGACCACCAGGGCAACCGGACACAGCACGATGCCGGCAGCCGTGACCACGATGACCGGAACCGTCAACCAAGCATGAGCAATCGCAAACGCATGGACCGCCTCAGCGGTCCCATCACCGATCGCGGGCATCAACTCAGTTTGGACTTAGACCAAGACGCATGAGCACAGAGGACCGCCCACGACTCCTTAGCGAGCCCTAGCAACCAAGTGGACGGTGGGTGGCACCGTGGGGGGCAGCGCCGATCTGCGGCCGGGCAAGCCACGGCGTGCTCCCGAATCGCAAGAGGGGTAAGACCCGGCTGCGGAGCGGCGAGGGGCCCCACGGTGACAGGACCCACACACCACCACGCGCGTCTAGGAGCGAGCGTGAGCTGCGGAGCGGCGAGGGGCCCCGCGGTGACAGGACCCACGCACCACGACGCGCGTCTAGTAGCGAGTGACCTTCATCGAGTAATCCAACGCCACCGCGGAATGCGTCAACGCGCCGACGCTGATGAAATCGGCTCCCGCGAGCGCGTACGCCCGGGCATTGGTGACCTGGACGCCGCCGCTGACTTCAACGGTGGCACGGCCACGAATCAACTGCATCGCCTCGCGCACCTGACCGCAGGAGAAGTTGTCGAGCAGGATGTGCGACGCCTTGTCGGTCAGCGCCTGCTCCAGCTCCTGGAGGTTGCTGACCTCGACGTGGATCTCCATCTCCGGATACGCCTTGCGAGCCGCGCGCAGTGCCGGCGTGATCCCGCCGACCAGCGCGAGATGGGTGTCCTTGATGAGCACGGCATCGTACAGGCCCATGCGATGGTTCACCGCACCGCCCATGCGGGTTGCGTACTTTTCGAGCGCGCGCAGTCCGGGCGTGGTCTTGCGCGTGTCGAGGATCTTCGCCTTGGTCCCGTCGACCGCCTTCACGTAGCGGCCCGTCATGGTGGCGATCCCGCTGAGATGTTGGAGGAAGTTGAGGCCGACACGCTCGGCGGTCATCATCCCTCGGGCCGGGCCGAAGAGCCTCGCAACGATCTGGTCCGCCTGGACTTTCTCCCCATCTTTCGTTTTCGCGTCGAACTGGATGCGCTCGTCGACCCGCTGAAAGACGCGCTGGGCGATGCTCAAGCCCGCGATCACACCGTCTTGCTTGCAGACGATCTTGCCCCGACAGGTCATGTCGGCAGGGATGACGGCCTGGGTGGTGACATCGCCAGCTCCGACGTCCTCGGCGAGCGCCGCCTCGATGAGCATGTCGATGCTCTCCGACGAAAGCGCCTCGGTGATGGGTCTAAAGGTGACGGTCAAAGCGTGCTCCTCTGTCCTTGTGCATGACGAGGTCGCCATGCCATTGATCGCTTGCCTGGGGAAGATCGGAACGGAGGTGACAGCCGCGGCTCTCCTCGCGAGCCAGGGCGGCCGTGCAGACCAGTGAGGCGGTCGACGCCGCGGCATGCAGCTGTCGCATTGGCAGCGCCGTCGCGCCCGCCGTCGACGCGGCGACGGATCGGCACTCTCGAGCCGCGGCCTGCAAGCCGGCTGCGTTTCGGATCACGCCGGCTCCTGCCCAGAGCGAGTCGTGCAGCGTGTTCCACCCCTCCCGCGGATCGACGGTGGATGCTCGAGGAGTCGCGGTGTGGGTCATTGACCGGGTGTCGATCGGCGGCGATTCAGCTGCCCATCCGAGCGCTGCGTGTACCGCGCGCCTGGAGAACACCAGCGACTCGAGCAGGCTGTTGCTGGCCAGTCGATTCGCCCCGTGGACGCCGCTGTGAGCGACCTCGCCACAGGCGTAGAGACCGGGGATGGTGGTGGCGCCTTCGAGATCGGTGCGCACCCCGCCAACCATGTAATGCGCCGCCGGCGCAACGGGAATCGGGTCGTGGGCGATGTCGAGCCCGTACTTTGCGCACGTCGCGGCGATGGTGGGAAAGCGCATCGCCGCCCGGGAGCCGAGTGGGCCGCAGTCGAGGTAGACGCAACGCTCACCGCTGCGCTCGAGCTCGTCCCAGATCGCGCGGGCGACGACGTCGCGCCCCGCAAGCTCTCCGCGTGGATCGGCGTCGAGCACAAAGCGGTGACCGTCGCGGTTGACGATGAGCGCTCCCTCGCCACGCACGGCCTCGCTGATCAAGAACCGGGGCGCGCCTTCCATCGCGAGTGCCGTGGGGTGGAACTGAGCGAACTCCATGCCCGCAACCTCAGCTCCCGCCTCGTACCCGAGGGCAACGCCGTCGCCGGTGGCGGACATCGGGTTGGTGCTGTTACGCCACAGACGGCTGGCGCCGCCGCTCGCAAGGACGACGGCCGACGCCGTCAGGCTCGTGCTCTGCGGCTGCGCCCCATTGGTGGTGATCGACACCCCGCCGCAGACACCGTCACTCGTGGTGAGAATCCCGGTGACCTCGGCATGCTCGACAACGCGTGCTCCGCCCGCGCGGAGGCGCCGGATCAGTGCGGTCTCGACTTCGAGACCGGTCCCATCCCCACGCGCGTGGAGGATGCGCGCCCGCGAGTGCGCGGCTTCCTGCGCGAGCAGCAACGCTCCGTCCTGGGTGTCGAACGCGACGCCCCACTCGATGAGCTGGCGGATGCGTGCCGGGCCCTCCTCGACGAGCACGCGCACCGCATCGGGATGGCAGAGACCGCGGCCCGCGGCCATGGTGTCGTCGTAATGCAACTCCGTGGAGTCGTCATCACCCAGTGCCGCGGCGATGCCTCCCTGTGCATACCGGCTGCAGCCATCATCCAGAGCGCCCTTGGTGACCACCACGACCCGAGCGCTGGGTGCTGCCGTGAGTGCCGCGGAAAGTCCGGCGATACCGCTGCCGACGACGACCACGTCGTAGTCGGTCGGTGCCACCGTCGTGATCACGCGATTGCCGCCTGCTCACGAATGCGATTCTGTGCGTCCACGTGCACGATCGTCGGCGCAAAGTCGCGCAGCTCGTTCTCGTCGAGCTGGGCGTAGGTGACCAGGATCACCACATCGCCGGCGCTGCCGAGGTGTGCCATCGCACCGTTGAGGGAGATCTCACCGGGTTTTCCCTCGATCACGTAGGTGACCGCGCGCGATCCGTTGGTGACGTTGACGACGTGCACCTGCTCTCCGGGCGCCATGTCGGACGCGCGCATCAACTCCGGGGCGATTCCGCACGACCCTTCGTAATCGAGGTCCGCTCGCGTCACTGTGGCGCGGTGGATCTTCGACTTCATGATGACCCGCTGCATGATCTCCCCTACACGCCACGACCAACGGGCGCTGTGTCGACCCCCAGCCGAACGACATCAATCAACCGTGTGCCCCCTATTGTAGCAGCCACCACGATTTGGTTTGTAGGGACTGCGGTTTCGACCTCGGTGAAGTCGTTCGGCGCCACCACGGCGACGTAATCCACCTCGAGCCCCGCCGTGTCAAGTGACATCCGGACCGCCGATTTCAGCGTGGCTGCATCATGTTCGCCCCTGTCGAAACGGTCCAGTGCGTCAGCCAGGCTCATCGGTATGGCGCGCGCCCTGGCCCGATCCTCCTGGCTGAGATAGACATTTCGGCTCGAGATCGCCAGGCCGTCGGGGTCGCGAACCGTCGGGCAGACCACGATTTCCACCCCGGTGTCGAGGTCTCGGGCGAGGTGGCGGACCACCGTGCTCTGCTGGGCATCCTTCTGCCCGAAGTACGCCCTGTCGGGCAACCCGGCCACCAGCAGCTTGGACACGATCAGCGCGACGCCGTCGAAGTGGCCCGGCCGGCTGGCACCTTCGAGGCTGCTGCCGAGCGGGCCGTCGACGTGAACCCTGGTGACCTGCCCCGGGGGATACATCGCCTCGACGGTGGGCGCGAACACCGCATGGACTCCTGCCGATCTGACCACCGCGAGGTCGGCGTCGAGGCTTCGGGGGTACCGGGAAAAGTCCTCGCCTGGGCCGAACTGCGCCGGGTTGACGAAGATGGTGACCACGACACGGTCGTTCTCGGCCACAGCCTGGTCGATCAGCCCCCGGTGTCCGCCATGCAGGGCACCCATGGTCGGCACCATGCCGACCGTCTTCCCGGCGGCATGGCATCCGACCGACCACCGGCGCAGCGCGGCAGGGGTCTCGAGGAGTTCCAGGACGTCAGTGGAACGAGTGAGCATCGTCAGGGAACCGCCCCTCGCGCACGTCGTCCGCGTAGGCACGTGCAGCGGCGACGATGCGATCCCCCAGATCCTCATAGGGCTGCACGAACTTCGGGACGCTACCGCGAAGATGTCCGGTGAGCCCCAGCAGGTCGTGAATCACCAGGACCTGGGCGTCGCAGTCGGGTCCGGCACCGATGCCGACGGTCGGGATGGCAAGCTCGCGCGTGACCTCGGCGGCCAGGTCCCGCGGGATCCCCTCGAGCACCAGCGCGAACGCCCCTGCGTCCTGCAGCGCTTGGGCATCGGCGAGCAGGCGCGCGCGGCCGTCGGCGTTCCGCGCCTGGACCCTCATGCCCCCGAACGCGTTGACCGACTGGGGGGTGAGACCGAGGTGACCCATCACCGGAATCCCCCGCCGGGTCACTTGCGCGACGGTGTCGACGACCCACCCGCCGCCTTCGACCTTGACGGCGTGCATCCCGGCCTTCAGAAACTCGGTCGCGTTGCGGATCGCATCCGCGCACGAAGCTTGATAAGCGCCGAACGGCAGGTCGCCGATCAGGAGCTGCCCAGGCGCGCCCCTGGCAACGGCCCGTGCGTGGTGGAGCATCTCGGCCATGGTCACGGGGATGGTGTTGGCGTAGCCGAGGACGTTGTCGGCGAGTGAGTCGCCCACCAGGAGCACGGGAACCTCGGCTTCAGCGAGCAGGCGAGCCGTCGGATAGTCGTAGGCGGTGAGCATCGCGAAGCGCGTGCCCGCCGCCTTCCATGCCGCGAGGTCGCGGATGGTGATCGGCATGGGTCAGGCCACCTGTGTGCCCGCTCCGGACGGCTCGTCTGCGCCCGACGCGGCCAGTGACTCCATCGCCCGGGTGAGGTGCAGGTAGAGGTCGCGCGCCTCCGGGTAGGGGGCAAGCGCCTCCAGGTGGGCCGTGATCGCGTCCGAGTCACCCCTGGCGACCGGCCCGGTGAGCGCGCCGGCCGGCCCGGTGCGGCGGGCGTTGCGCGCTGCGCCCTCGAGCAACGCCGCGAGTGCCTCGTGGGCTTGGGCGCGATCCACCCCGGCGGCCTCGAGCAGCCGGGTTGCCTCTGCAAGCAGCGCGAGCGGGGCATTGCCCGCGAGCACCGCGGCGGCGTGGTAGAGCGGCGCCTGAGCCGGGTCGATCTCGAGTGGATGCGCCCCGAGGGCCGCGACCAAGCCGAGCAGCCATGCGCGGAGCATTCCGGTTGCGTCGACCCGGAATGAGGCGCCCGCAAGCAGCGAGGCGCTGGCCGGGCCGGCGAGCGCCTGGAGCGGGTGCAGGACGCCGACCTCGGCGCCCGCGCCGCGCAGTGACCCGATCACGCCGGGTCCGAAACGAGCCCCAAGGTGCACGATGCCGCGGCGGCCAAGCGAACGCCCGCTTGCGGCGATTGACGCCGCGACCGAGACGATCGCGCTATCGGGAACCGCAAGAAGCGTGAGGTCGGCCGATGCGACAGCCCCGAGTGGCGTGCCGACCGGGCGAGCGCCGACGGTCTCTGCCAGCCTTCGCGCGACCTCGCCCCGACGGCTGGCCACGGCCGACACGCGATACCCCGCCTCATGCGCCGCGATGGCGAGCGCGGAACCGGCGCGACCCGCGCCGACGATCGCGAGGGACGGCGCATCTGCACCCTCCACGTCTCGGTCCTCCTGGATGGATCCAAGCGTTGCTGCCGATCCGACCCTCTGCCAGTCGCCGGCGGTTCGCCCTCGAGGCGCCTTCGCGTCCCCGGGTCGCTTGATCCGTCGACGGCCACGACGGCCTGACGGCCTGAGTGTACCCCTAAGCTCCGGCTGCGGCCTCCGCCGGTGGCACGATCTCGGGATCGGGCGGCGGGAGTGGCACGTCGCTCGCCGGTCCGGTCCCGTTGACCGCCGCGACGCCGTTGTGCGACTCAGCCTCCTCGATGATCCGCGCCATCTCGGGTGCATCCATCGTCTCCACCTCCACGAGGCGGTTGGCGAGGGCGCGAAGCACGTGCTCGCGATCGCGGAGCACCTTCTTCGCGCGCTGGAAGGCGTCGGCCACGAGCTGATGGACTTCCTGGTCGATCTCGGACGCGATGCCCTCCGAGTAGTTGCGCTGCTCGCCGAGGTCGCGGCCGAGGAAGACCATCTCGGGGCGCTCGCCGAACGTGAGCGGGCCGAGCTTGTCGCTCATCCCCCACTCGGTGACCATCTTGCGGGCGAGGTTGGTGGCCTTGCGGATGTCGTCCGAGGCGCCGGTGGTGATGTTGTCCTCACCGAGGATCAGGTCCTCGGCGCACCGGCCACCGAGAATCTGCGCCAGCTGGTCGACCAGCTCGGCCTTGCTCACCAGGTAGCGGTCCTCGATCGGCAGGCTCATGGTCCAGCCCAGCGCCTGGCCGCGGCTGACGATGGTCACCTTGTGGACCGGGTCGGTGTGCTCGAGGGTGGTGCCGACGAGCGCGTGGCCCATCTCGTGGAACGCGATGGTCAGCTTTTCCTTCTCGCTGATCATCCGGCTCTTGCGCTCCGGACCGGCGATCACCCTCGCGATCGACTCCTCGAGGTCGTTCATCACGATGACCTTGCGGTTGCCCCGCGCCGCGAGGATCGCGGCCTCGTTGATCAGGTTGGAGAGGTCGGCGCCGCTGAACCCGGGTGTCTGCTTGGCGAGCACCTCGAGGTCGACCCCGGTGTCGAGTGGCTTGTTGCGCGAGTGCACCTCGAGGATGGCGCGGCGGCCGCGGATGTCCGGACGGTCCAGCATCACATGCCGGTCGAAGCGCCCCGGACGGAGCAGGGCCGGGTCGAGGACATCGGGCCGGTTGGTGGCCGCGATCACGATCACGTGCTGGTTGGTCTCGAAGCCGTCCATCTCGACGAGCAACTGGTTGAGGGTCTGCTCGCGTTCATCGTGGCCTCCGCCGAGGCCCGCGCCTCGCTGCCGGCCGACGGCGTCGATCTCGTCAACGAAGACGATGCACGGCGAGTTCTTCTTTGCCTGGTCGAACAGGTCGCGGACCCGGCTCGCTCCGACGCCGACGAACATCTCGACGAACTCCGAACCGCTGATGCTGAAGAAGGGGACGCCCGCCTCGCCCGCGACCGCCTTGCTGAGCAGGGTCTTCCCGGTTCCCGGCGGACCCACGAGGAGCACTCCTTTGGGGATCCTGGCGCCGACGGCGACGAACTTGTCGGGATACTTGAGGAACTCGACGATCTCGTTCAACTCCTGCTTCGCCTCGTCGACGCCCGCGACGTCGACGAAGGTGATCGCCGGCTTGTCGCCGGCGAGCAGACGGGCTCGGCTGCGCCCGAAGGAGAGCGCCTGGTTGTTCCCGCTCTGGGTCTGGCGGAAGATCCACAGCAGGATCAGTGCCATGAGCCCGAAGAGGATCAGGTTGGGAAGGATGACGCTTAGCAAGAAGTTGCCCCCACTGCCGGAGTCGACTTTGTAATTGTAGAAGCCGGCATCCTGGAACTCCTTTGCAACCACGTCCGCGGACGTTTCAACTGTCGTGTTCTGTTGACCGCTGCCGTTGGTCCACCAGACAATGGTCTGTCCATCACTCTGGATCTCTGCGGTGCGCCCGGGGGAGTTGTTGCTGATCGCGCCCGACGATGAAGAGTTGGCCTTGAAATCGGCGACTGCCTGGTCGAGCTGGCCTGCCGTCTTGGTCGATGCCGAATTGCTTGGGAAGGTCTTGTAGAGGAGCGCGGCGACCACGATCACGGCCAGCGCGATGAAGATGTACGTCAGGCTGCGACGAGACGGGGCCACGAATTCAGTCTACCAGGGGTCCAAGATCTGAACCCTTCGGGGCTGGCGCGGTCATTGTTCGTGCGAATTGTCCGTGGTCGACCCACCAAGGAGCCGGCGCTGGCGATCGGCGAGGACCACCAGCCGCCGGCGCGCGCCCGGGAACACCGCCTCGAGCGCGGGGATCACCTCATGCCGAACCCGGCTGCGCAGAAAGCGCGGGTCGGCGTTGCTGGGATCCATCAACGGCTCGATGCCGAGCGCAGCGCAGTACGCGATGGTGGCGTCGCGCCACACCCGCAGCAGCGGGCGCACCAGCCCTCGTTCCCGCTCCGCCATAGCCGGCAGGCCGCCTGGGGATGCTCCCGCCAGCAGTCGCATCAGCACCGTCTCCGCCTGGTCGTCGGCGGTGTGTCCCAACGCGATGAGCGCCGCCCCGACCCGGACCGCTTCGCCCCGAAGTGCCCGGTGCCTGGCGACGCGCGCATGGTCCTGCAGCGACCCGCCCGGCTCGACGTCGACCTGGAGCGACCGGAATGGGAGCCCTCGGGATGACGCGAGCTCGGCCACGACCTCCGCCTCCGCGGCGGAGCCCTCGCGTAGCCCGTGGTCCACGTGCGCGACCGTCAAGCTCCAGTTGCGAGGTGGGGCGAGCCGCGCGAGGGCGTCGAGGAGCACCGTCGAGTCCGGGCCGCCACTGCACGCGATCACCACGCTCTCGCCCGGCCCGATGACCCGCCGCCGGTCGGCGGCCGTCGCCACCGCGCGTCGGACACGTGCAACCGCGGCCACGCGCTCAGGCGGCGTCAGCTTGCCAGATCCTTCGGGCATGGTGGCGGTTCCTGGATTCGAACCAGGGACATACCGGGTATGAACCGGCTGCTCTACCACCTGAGCTAAACCGCCGAGCAATGTGCTGGGGAAAGAAATTGCGGCGGTCGGATTCGAACCGACGACCTTCGGGTTATGAGCCCGACGAGCTTCCACTGCTCCACGCCGCTCCCAGAGGATACCGCACGCAGCGGCGCGCTCCCGGCGGATCCCTTGGTCAGTGCGGGGTTGGCGACGGCGAGGGAACCGTCACCGGCCGTGCGGTCGGGGTGGGAGTCGGGCTCGGCTTTGCGGAAGCCGATGGGCTCGGGGTCGGCGTTGATGGTGGCTTGAACTGGGGCAGCGGCACTGACACGCCGCCGGTCGCCGGAATGCGGCTGCCCTGGGGCCGGATGATGAACAGGTGCTCGCCGGGGAAGATGTATCCGAGCTGGCGGGCCTCCTGCTCGAGCCAGGCGATCGTCTGAGCGTCGGCGATCTCGCGCTCCCGGTCCGAGATCTGGCGGACGAGCGTCGAGTTCTGGGCTGCGAGCGCATTCACCTGGGCGTCGAGGTTGCGGCTCTGCGCAACCTGACCGTACACGGCGAATGCGACCAGTCCGCAGATGCCGGCGATGAGCACGATCGCAATGCGGCGCAGCGTGATGGGGCTGTCGAGCGCGGGACGTTGCGTGGGACGGATGACGCGATCCTCTCCCCGGCGCTGTGTGAGACGAATGGGACGATGTGGCGCCGGGTGTCGGCATAGGATGGACTGCAATCCCGCTTTTGACAAGGGCACGCGCGATCGCGAGCGCCGGGATCAGTCTGACGTCTTCCCCCAGCGTTGGAGCCATGCCGCCTCGTCGAGGTCGTGCAGATCGACGCCGTCTTCGCGGGCCTGCGCCTCGAGAGCCCGGAAGCGCTCCGCAAAACGCCTGGCTCGCCCGCGCAGCGCCTCCTCCGGGTTGACGCGCATGCGGCGTGCCAGGGCGACGACCGCAAACAGCAGATCGCCGACCGCATCCTCGGCATCGAGTCCGCCCGCGGCCCAGTCCTCACCGCGCTCAGCCTGGCGCGACATCGCAGCGGCGATGTCCGCAACCCGGCGCAGCGAGTGCTGCACAGCGTCGAGCGCCACCGGCGCCGTCGGTGTCTCGTCGAATCCGACGCGAGCCGGACGTTTCTGCACCCCCTGGGCATGCGCCAGCGCAGGGAGCGCGGCCGGGACTCCGTCGAGCAGTGAGAGTCGCTCGCGTTTCTCGACCTTCTTCAGCTTCTCCCAGTTCACGACCACGCCGGCCGGACCGTCGACTGCAGTGTCGCCGAAGACATGGGGATGGCGATGGATCATCTTTGTGCGCACGTCATCGGCAACGTCACCGATGTCGAAACCATCCGCGTCCTCCATCGCGATGGCGCTGTGCATGAGCACCTGCAGGAGCAGGTCGCCCAGCTCCTCACGAAGCGTCGTCGAGTCACGGCGCTCGATCGCCTCGAGCACCTCGTAGGTTTCCTCGAGCAGGTACGGACGGAGGCTGCGGTGGGTCTGTTCTCGGTCCCACGGGCACCCACCGGGTGCTCGAAGCTTCTCGACCACTTCGTTGAGCGCGCGCAGCGCCGCAACGGATTCCTCACGCATGGGCATTCGACCGTGCGGCCACGGGCTCGCGCGTACGGGCCCGTACGAGGCGGCCGAGCTCGCGAAGGATGGGAGTGAGAGTCGACTGCCATGCGTCGCCGATATGGAGCTGTGACGGTGATGCGGTCACCCCGCGAAACTGGCTCGCAACACTGTGCAGATCGAGGCCGTGATCGAGCGTGAGACGGATGACCACACCGCGGCCGCGCTCGGTGTCGACGCCGATCGCTCCGGCAGCGGCCGCGAGCAAGCGCACGCGCAGCGAGTCGATGAGCGCGCCAGTTGGGGCGGGCATCGGCCCGAACCGATCGACCAGCCCCTTCGCGCGCTGGTCCAGCTCTGACTCGCTCACGCAGGCAGCGAGCTCCTGGTAGCAGCGCAGCCGGAGCCGCTCGTCGCTGACGTAATCGCCCGGGAGGAACGCGGCGACCGGCAGCGATACGGTCACCTGGGCGGGCGATTCCACGACCGGTTTGCCCTGGAGCGAGGTGACGGCATCCGCGAGCAGATGGTTGTAGAGCTCGAGTCCCACCGCGGCAATCTCCCCATGCTGTTCTTCGCCGAGGAGGTTGCCCGCGCCGCGGATCTCGAGGTCGCGCATCGCGAGCTTGAAGCCGGCACCGAGGTCCTGCAGATCGCCGATGACGTCGAGCCGCTTGTCCGCCTTCTCCGTCAACGAGCGGGCGGGCGGATACATCATATATGCGTACGCGCGCTGCCCTGCGCGTCCGACGCGGCCGCGCAACTGGTACAGCTGCGCGAGTCCCAACCGATGCGCGTCGTCGATCACGATCGTATTCGCATTCGGAATGTCGAGCCCTGACTCAATGATGGTCGTACAGAGCAGCACGTCGATCTCACCGTCGCCAAAACGCCGCATCACCGATGCGAGCATGCCTTCCTGCATCTGGCCGTGCGCGACCTCGATGCGTGCCTCGGGCACCAGCGCGCGCAGACGATCGGCGACCGCTTCGATGCCGGCGACACGGTTGTGCAGGAAGAAACATTGCCCGGCGCGGGCCAGCTCGCGGGTGATCACCTCGCGGATCAGCGAGTCCTCGCGAGCGGTAACGTACGTCTTGATCGGCTGACGCTCCTCCGGCGGCGTCTGGATCACCGACAGGTCGCGGATCCCGGCGAGGGACATGTGCAGGGTGCGCGGGATCGGCGTCGCCGAGAGTGACAGCACGTCGACCGCGACGCGCAACTCCTTGAACCGCTCCTTCTGCAACACCCCGAAGCGCTGTTCCTCGTCGATGACGACGAGGCCGAGGTTCTTGAACTCGACGTCGCGCTGGAGCAGGCGGTGGGTGCCGACGACGATGTCCACCGCACCGCTGCGCAACCCTGCAAGGGTGCGCGCGATGTCGTCGTCGCTGCAGAACCGGGAGAGCTGTCGGACGGTGACCGGGAACGCCGCGAGGCGCTCGGTGAAGGTGATGAAATGCTGCTGGCAGAGCACCGTGGTGGGCACGAGCATCGCCACCTGCCGGCCCTCGATCGCGGCTTTGAACGCCGCGCGTACCGCAAGCTCGGTCTTGCCGAAACCGACGTCACCGCAGACGACCCGGTCCATCGGCCGGGACGCCTCCATGTCGCGCTTGATCTCCTCGAGGACGAGCACCTGATCCGGTGTCTCCTGGTAGGGGAACGAGCCTTCGAGCTCCTGCTGCCACGCGCCGTCGGGGGCATATGCATGACCCTGCGCCTGCTCCCGTCGCGAGTAGAGGCCGAGCAGCTCGCGGGCGACCTCTTCGGTGCGCTCCTTGACGCGGCGGCGGGTGCGCTCCCATTCACCGCTGCCAAGGCGGGAGAGCTTCGGGTGTGACTCGGCGCCGCCGACGTAGCGGTCGACACGGTCGAGGTGCTGCGTCGGCACGAAGAGCCGGTCCCCTTCCGCGTACTCGAGGAGCATGTACTCGTGCACAGCGCCGGTGTCGTCGGTGACAGCGCGCATCTCCACGAAACGAGAGATGCCGTGATCGCGATGCACGACAAGGTCACCGGGCGCGAACTCCAGCACGAACGCCTGGCGCGCCGCCGCGCCACTTGCGGCTCGCCGCGACCCGCGCGCCGACGTCGAGACCGCGCTGCGGGCGCCGCGGGCGAGCACGGAACGCCGCCGTTTGATGGCGCCGAACAACTCGGCGTCGGTGTACACGTGGACCGAGCCGTCGGCGACCGCGAACCCCTGGGTGAGGTCGGCCGCGGCGACCACGATCGCGCCCGGCGGAAGTGGAGTCTCGGCGGCGGTGAAATCCGGTGCGTCGACGGTGTCAGCGCCGTGCTCCGCGGCAAGCTCCTCGACCCGGTGCTGCTGACGGGACGCGACCAGAACGCAGCCCCGGTCTTCGCGCTCATGCAGTGCCTCGCGCACGAAGGCGTCGAAACGGCCGACGTAGCTGTCGACGCCGCGCCAGCCGAGGTCGGCCACCGGCGTGGTGCCGGTCGGCGCCTCACGCACCAACTCGAAGCACGGCAGCCGGTCGAGCGCCGCAAAGAGTGCCCCCACCTCGACGAGCCCGGAGGCTGCGCCGTGCGGCAGCTCTCCGCGTGCCTCCTCCTGGGCACGAAGTCCTTCGATCTCGGCCGCGTGGCGTTCGGCGGCTGCGATCAGCCGCTCGCGACCGCCGTCGAGGAGCACGATCGGCGCCTCGAGGTGATCGAGGAGGGTCGAGGCGTCGCCGGCGCCGAGATACGGGAAGAACAGGTCCACCCCCTCGTCGTAGACACCTGACGCAAGCAGGTCGCAGTCGCGTTCCCACTGCTCTCGGACGTCCTCGCGCAGCGTGGTCGCGTCGAGCTCGGTCACAGCCGCGAGCGCACGCTGCACGGACGCCTGGGTGAGATCGAGCTCGCGGGCCGGCCAGACCTGCGCAGCGTCGAGCTTCGCGATCGACTCCTGGGTGGTCGGATCGAAGGCACGCAGGTCCTCGACGTCGTCGCCGAACCACTCGGCTCGCCAGGGACGATCGCGGTCGACTCCGAAGACGTCGACGATGCCACCGCGCACCGCGAAGTCCCCGGGGATCGACACCGCGCTCTCGCGCCGGTAGCCGAGTTCGACGAGACGGCCGATGAGCTGGTCGCGAGGGACCCGGGCTCCCCGCTTGACCTCGGTGACCCCGGCGCTGACCACGCCCGGCGACAGGGTCGGGCGGAGCAGTCCGCGTGGCGATGCCACGATCGCCAGGGGCGCCGTCCCGGCATGCAGGCGCATCAGCGTCGCGAGACGGGCGCGGGTCACCTCTTCGGACGGCGGGACCCTGTCGAACGGCGGAGTGTCCCCCGCCGGGAAGATCGCGACCCCTTCCCCTCCGGCCCACACCAGCGAGTCGCCGTACACACGCTCGGACTCGGCGGCGACCACGAGGACCGTGCGGCTGGTTCGCTCCCGCAGCCACCAGGCGATCAGGCCGACCGCGCCCGAAGGCACCCCTGCCACCGTCCCGCCTCGTGCCTTGGCGAGCTCGCTCAGCTCGGGGAGCCGGTCGAGCCGCTCTCGCAGCGTCGCCGACGCCACCGCCGTCGAGGTGGGTCGACTGTCAGTCCGCGCCGGCACGGTTCCAGATGTTCATGGCCGCCTCGAGCCCGTCACGCATGATCGCCACGGCCATGCCGGCCGCGCGCTTGATTGCCGCCTCCGCCCGAGGTCGCTCCTCGGGGAGGAACGGATCGAGGACGTGCTCGATGAGGTCGTTGCTGTCTCCGTCTCTTCCGATCCCGATCCGGATCCTCGGGAACTCGTCGGTGCGCCACGAGTCGATCAGCGATTGCACGCCGAGATGACCGGCCGCACTGCCACCGAACTTGATCTTCACGCGCCCGAGGGGAAAGTCGGCTTCGTCGTGGACCACGATGACATCGCGCGGTGCGGTGCCGTGTTTGGTGGTGAGTTGCACCCCTGCCTTCCCGCTGAGGTTCATGAAGGTCTGCGGGCGTGCGGTGAGCACGTCGTAGCCGTCGATGGTGCCCTCGCGGACGCGCGCCGACCCCTCCCGCCGCTCGCGGCCGAACTTGCCGCGCCGCTCGAGCTCGTCAAGGCACATCCATCCGACATTGTGCCGGGTGCGGGCATATTCGCCTCCCGGGTTGCCGAGGCCGATGATCAGCTGCGGCACAGCGCTCCAGCGTCAGACACCGGCGACCTCGAGCTCGGGCACCTCGACTCCGGGGAGCAATGTGCGAGTCAACGCGGCCATCCGCAGGGCTGGTCCCGGATCGCCGTGGTCGTGGCCGAGACAGTGGAGCAGGCCGTGGACCGCGAGCAGGCGCAGCTCCGCCACCCCATCCGGGGACTGCGCGATGGCGCGTTCGACCGAGATCGCCAGGTCGCCGACGCGCTGCGGGTCGTCACCCGGAAACGCGAGCACGTCGGTCGGCGCGTCGACCCCGAGAAACCGACCGTTGAGGTCTCGTAGCTCGACATCGCCGGTCAAGCGCACGCAGAGGCTCGAACGCGACCGCACGTCGAGCCGATCGCCACAGGCGCGCAGCAGCGGCCCCAGGCGCGCGTCTGCGACAACACGACGCTGCCGCGAGGTGAGCGACGGATCGCGGATGACGCTCACCCGCATGGAGGCAGTTGCGTCAGGTGCTCTTGACGCGACGCTTCCGCGCTGCAAGCAGCTTTCGCTTGCGACGCACGGACGGCTTCTCGTAGTGCTCGCGCCTGCGAACCTCGGAGAGGATGCCGTTCTGCTTGATCTTCTTGTTGAACCGTCGTAGCGCGCTCTCAAAGGTCTCGCCTTCGCGGACCTTCACTTCCGACACGGTCGGAATCACCTCCTTTCGGCTGGACCCGCGCTCAGCAGCGCGGAACTCAAAGTCTACCTGGAGTCTCCACCACCGAGGAGCGCGTCGGTCAGCTCGGGGAGGACCGTGCCCGCTCGTCCCGGGATGAGCAGGGTCGCCATACCGTCGAGATCGGTCGCTCCGTCATTGAGGATCAGGAGCCGGCCGCCGTTGCGAACCGTCTCCACCGGGACCGCCGCCGCCGGCCAGACGGAGAGGGTCGACCCAACCGTGAGGCAGACGTCGCAACCGCGGGCCTCGTCCAGCGCACGATCCATGTCGGCCGCGATCATCGCCTGGCCGAAGCTGATGGTCGCGGTCTTGAGCAGGCCGCCGCAGATCTCGCAGTGGGGGTCCAGGTCGCCCTCGCGCACCCGGTCCAGGACGATGTCGATCGGCATTCGCCGTGCGCACTCGAGGCACATTGCCTCGGCCGAGGTCCCGTGCAGCTCGATCACGTTGGTGGTACCCGCCTTCTGGTGGAGCCCATCGATGTTCTGGGTGACCACGACCCGGACCAGCCCCGCGCGCTGCAGCCGGGTCACGGCGAGGTGGCCGGCGTTGGGCTCCGCCTCGGTGAGCCGAGAGGCGAGCCGGTCCTGCCAGCGCTCGACGCGGACCTCGCGCTCGGCGAGGTACCGCTGGATGGTGTACCGCTGCGGGTCGCGCGTCTTCCATACACCCTGGGGGCCCCGAAAGTCGGGAATGCCGGACTCGGTGGAGATACCGGCGCCGGTGAACACGAGGATGCGGCGGGCCTGCGCGAGCCACCGCAGCGCGGCGGCGAGCGCGGGCGCCGGGGATCCGACCGAGGTGTGCGGAGCCTCCATGCACGAATTGTCCGCCGACGGCGACAGCCTGCTGTCGCTGCGGCGGCCCAGAATCCACAGCGATGACGGCAACCTCTCCACCAGACGCCGCCCACGCCGCCGCGCTCGACGCTGAACAGCGCATCGCCGTGGACCACGGCGATGGTCCCTGCCTCGTGCTCGCGGGGCCGGGCAGCGGCAAGACCAGGATCATCGTCGAGCGCTTCCACCGCCTCTCCGCGCTGGGGATCGGTGTCGGGCGCCAGTTGGTGCTGACCTACACGCGCAAGGCCGCGGACGAGATGCGCACACGCGTGGAGCATGCGCACGGGAGCTTCGCGGACGACGCACCGCTCACCAACTATCACTCCTTCGCGCTTCGAGTGGTGCGCGAGTGGGGATGGTTGCTCGGCATCTCCCCGGTGCTCCGCATCGCGGATGCGGCGGAGCGCTGGCTGCACGTGGAGGCGGTGCTCGACGAGTTGCGGCCCGCGCTCCTGTGGAACCCGCTGCGCCCCCACGATCTCATGGACCCGCTCCTCGACATCATCGGCACGGCGAAACAGGAGCTGGTGACACCTGATGCTTACGCGGCCTGGGCAGTGACCCGCCTGAAGACCTGCGACGACCCGGCCGAGCGCATCGTGCTCGAACGCCATGCCGATGTCGCACGTGTCTACGCGCGCCTCGACGAGCGCTATCGCAGCGCAGGAGTCTTCGACTTCGACGATTGCATCCTCTACGCGGAGCGCCTCATCCGCGAGCAGCCCGCGGTGCGAAGCGCGATCGCGAACCGGATCAGCCACGTGATGGTCGACGAGTACCAGGACACCAACTATGCGCAGGCGAAGCTCGTCGAGACGCTGGTGTCGGGACACCGCAATCTCTTCGTGGTCGCCGACGACGATCAGTCGATCTACAAGTTTCGGGGAGCGAGCCGCGCCAACCTCGACAGGTTCTCGCGCGAGTATCCCGAGCATCGCCAGCTGGTGCTCACCCACAACTATCGGAGCACCGATCAGATTGTCACGGCCTCCCGCGCGGTGATCGCCGTCGCCAATCCCGCAACGCGCATCGAGAAGCACCTGGTCGCCGACCGTGGCCCGGGTGCCGCGGTGGAGGTGTGGCGCGCACCGGAAGCGCGCAGCGAGGCGATGGCGGTGGCGCGGGAGTGCGCCCGGATGATCGCTGACGGGCTCAGACCCGCCGATATCGCCTGGCTGTTTCGCCAGCACGTCGACATGCAACCCGCGATGCGCGCCCTGCGTCAGTGCGGCGTGCCCTACCAGGTGGCGGGCGGGCGTGGATTCTTCCAGGAGCGGGAGATCAAGGATGCCCTGGCGCTGCTCGCCGCCATCGAGGATCCCGACGACGGGCAGGCGGTCCTCCGCTGCCTCACGCTGCCCGCTTGGGGGGTGACGACGACAGGGCGGGTCGCGTTGGTGCGCGCCGCCAACGCGCACGATCTCCCGCTGGCGACGCTGATACCCGAGGCGGCGATCGACGGGCTCGACGACGCGGACCTTGCGGCCGCGCAACAGTGCGTGAACGACATTCGCGACCTCCATGCGGCGGCCCAGCGCGAGGACGTCCGCGACCTCTTCCAGCTGGGGCTCGAGGCCAGCAGCTTTCTCGGCATCATCGACGAGCAGTCGGGCGTTGCACGTTTGCAGATGGGAGCCAACCTGAACAAGTTCGGGGAGTTGCTCGAGGCCTTCGCCGACTGGAGCGACGACCGCCGCGTCAGCACCGCGCTGCGCTACCTCAACGTGTTGCGAGACAGCCGCGAGGCAGGCGAGCTGGCCTCGATCGAGCCCATCGAGGACGGCGTGGTGCTGCTCACCGCGCACGGATCGAAGGGGCTCGAGTGGCCGGTGGTCTTCCTGTCGCGCTGCACCGAGCGTCGCTGGCAAGGACGCGCGACCTCGTCGTTCGATCTCCAGCTGCCGGACGATCTGGTCCCCGAGCCGCCTCCGCCGGGGGACGTCGCCGTCGACGAGGAACGGCGGCTGTTCTACGTGGCGTCGACGCGCGCGCGGGATCGTCTGGTCTACACGTGGGCGCGCACGTATTCGCAGCCGGGAAGCGAGGAAGCCTGCACTCCGCTGCTCACCACCGCAATGTCGTTTCGGGGCGAGGTCGTGCCGAGAGAGCTCCCGGTCGACAGCACCATCGCGGTGCGCGCACCACGGGCGGCCGGGACACCGGTGCTCCAGCGATTGTCGATCGCCGTGTCGGACCTCGGTATGTTTCGCAGCTGTCCCCGGCGCTACAACTACCAGCGTCGCTGGCATCTTCCGGTACGCACCGACGCTCGCACCTGGTACGGAACCATGATCCACGAAGTGCTGCGCTCGGCGGCAACGCAGCGGATGGCCGGCGAGGTGGTCAGCCCTGACTCCGTCGCGGCGATGTGGCAGGCGGCCTGGGAGCAGTCACGGGGCCCGAAAGGACGTCACGCCGACCTCCGCGCGCATGGCGACGAGCAGTTGCGTCGCTACGTCGATTCGGCGGCATGGACCGACACGATCATCGCCACTGTCGAGGAGCCGGTGACGATCAGCCTCGACCACGCGGACGTAGCCGGCCGTTTCGACCGCGTCGACACTCGTTTCGACGGCATTCCAACCGTCGTCGACTACAAGACCGGGCGCCCGAAGGACGAAGGCGCGCTCCGTGCCGACCTGCAACTGCGGGCGTACGCCGTCGGGCTTGCACAGCGCGAGCAGGCAGAGCAGGTCGCCATCGAGTTCCACTACCTGCAGGGGGCCGTGACCCGCGTGATCGCCGACAAGGCGTTCCTGCGCAAAGCGCACGGACACCTCTCCGCAACGGCGCGGGAGCTCGCCACCGCGTCGAGCATCGGGTCGTTCCCTCCCAAGCCGTCCCGCTGGCAGTGCCAGCGCTGCGATTTCCGAACCGTGTGCGATGAGGGGCGAGCCGCCGCACTCGCGGACTAGCCGCAGACTATCGCGCGGTCAGGTCGTCCAGCATCGCGAAAAGGCGCGCCCCCACCCGCTGTGGGTCGACCCTGTACGCGCCGTGCTCGTACTCGTTGGTGATCCAGGGGCTGCAGTTCCCGAGGAGTGCGACCGTCTCCAGCGCCATCCTGCGCTCCACGTACTCGTCAGCCCAGTACACGGTGCCGACCACCGGAACGGTGTTCGCACGCAGACGCACGGCGTCGTAGAGCGGCGGCCATCCCTCGTGTGCCGCCAGCACATGCGCGGCTTCACGAAGCGGACGCAGCGGCGGAAGCTCGTCCAGCATCCACGGAAAGACCGCTTCACCAGTGAAGTACGGAGCCGGCACCCGGTCGAGCGCGTAGCGACTGTCCGCGTGGCGCGCGCGTTCCGCTGCCCATTGCGTGGCGGGTCCGCTCGAGTACGCCGCCTCGTGCAGGACCGTGTAGATGGGGTTCGTCGCCGGCGACATCAGGCCGGCGACCTGCTCGTGCACCGCCCCGCCGAGCAGACCGAGGTGTTCGAGATCGTTGTCCGCTCGCTCAACGATCCCGTGCAACTCCGCCGCCCCATGCTGGTGCCCGAGCATTGCACCGAGCATGAGGAAACGCCGCGCACTGAGCCGCTGTCCATGCCCGTCGAGCTCGTCGCGGGCCTCGAGATGATCGACGATGCGTCGCACCCGCGCCGGGTCGTCCGGAAACCGCGCGTAGTACTCAGCATTGCGTGTGGCCACGTGATTGAACAGTCGCGTGCAGATCTCTTCGGTCTCGTGCAGCACCGGCGCGAAGCCGCCGGTGATGATGACCCCGCGCAGGTGCTCCGGCAGCAACGACAGGTACGTCAGCGAGCAGAACCCGCCGAAGCTCTGACCGAACACGTACCAGTCGGTGTCCTCCCCGTAGAGCGTCGAACGCAGCCGGTCGGCGTCTCGAACGATCGAGTCCTGCCGGAAATTGCACAGGTAGTTGGCGAGAGTCACCGGATCCGCGAACGGCAGCGCGCGAGCGTCGAGCGGGGTGCTGAGACCCGTGCCACGCTGATCCAGCAGCACCACGCGATAGCGGGTCAGCAGCTGCTCGAGCCAGCTGCCGCGATGGTCCGGGAATTCGATCTCGAAGCCGGGACCGCCCTGGAACCAGACGATCGCCGGAAGCTTTGGATCATCCGCGCGCTCAGTGGCGACGACCTCGCGCGCGTGCACGCTGATCTGCGGCCCGGACGGTTCGTTCCAGTCGACCGGAACATCGATGCGGTGCGCGGTGACGACCATGCGGTCGACGGCGACGCGAGAGGACACGCGCGGATTGTGGCCGTTCTCGGCGCCGGCGCGATGCCTACGGGTGGAGGCGGAACTCTCTCCAGAATCCGACCAGCGACGCCTCGTCGCCCTCGGGCTCGACGTCCTCGGGCAGCTGGGTCCGCCACGGAAGCATCAGGTCGAACACGACCTCCTGGATGGTCCAGAGGATGTCCATGACCTCGGTGATCTTGACCTGGCGGCGCGCCAGCGAAGCCTCCACGGTGGACATCGCATCGACGTCGCCGGTCTTGCGCACGGCGCCGCGAGCGAACACGAACACCTTGCGCGCCCGTTCAGCGACATCGGGCGGAACTTCCTTGATGCCCTGGAGGTGCGTCTCCTCGCAGAGCTCGATTGCGCTGTCGACCCGTTCGACCAGCCGGCGGAGGCGAGTACGCTCGACAACCTCGCGGCGATGACGGCGGCGGGCGGCGTGCACCTCTTCAGTGGCGCTCCCGATGAGAAGGCCCGGGTCGACTACCTGATTACGCTCCAGTACCACGGGTTCCCGTATCACGCTGCTAAGCCTACCGGCTGCGGTCATTGACATCAACAGCACATTTAGGGTGAGATTGATGCATGGACCGCATCAATGCCGACCTTCTGCGCACTTTCGTCGAGGTCGCCAAGGTCGAACACCTCGGCAGAGCCGCCGAAGCGCTGCAAGCCGATCAATCAACCGTCTCCCGGAAAGTCGCCCGCCTGGAGCAGGAGGTCGGGGTGCTGCTCTTCGAGCGGATTGGTCGCAATATCCGCCTCACCCAGGCCGGACGCCGGCTGGTCGGGCGAGCCGAGAGGATCCTCGACGATCTCCGTGACGCCATCGCCGAGGCCGAGGGAGCCGTGGCTGCTGAGAGCGGTCGGGTCTGCGTCGCCTTCCTGCATACCGTCGGCGCGCGCTGGCTTCCCGAGCGTCTCGCCCGCTTCCTCGAGAGCTATCCGTCGGTGCGGTTCACCCTCGAGGAAGGCACCACTGCCGAGGTGATGAGCGGCGTCCTCGGCGGCGATTACGACCTCGGCATCCTCGGGCCACCCCCGACCGGTGTGGTCGACCTCGAGATCCATCCACTCTTCCGCGAGCGGGTGGCGGTGGTCGTACCGGTGACCCACCGTCTGGTGGGCCGCAGCTCATGCACGCTGGAGGACGTGGCCGGCGAGCCCCTCATCCTGCCCCGTTCGCGCAGCGGGCTGCGCCGGGTCATCGACGCCGCATTCGCAGCCCAGGGGCTGACCACCCACGTCGCCTACGAAGGCGACGACTTCACCATCGTCCAGGGGCTGGTCGAGGCCGGCCTCGGCACCACGCTGATGCCGATGCCGCTCCCGGTGCCGAGCACGCGGGTGGCGGTCATCCCGCTTCGCGATCCGCCGATCGCGCGTACCATGGCCCTCTGCTGGGATCGGCGGCGCACACTCCCTCCAGCCGCCAACCTGTTCGCCCAGCGGCTGATCGCCGAAGCCAGCGAACCCTTCGACCTCGCCGCCAGCGCCTGATCGCACCTCCATTCCTTTCATGAGCATCGCAATCGTTCTCATCGTCATCGCCGCCCTCCTCGCCGCGGCGGGCATCGCCGCGCTCGTGCTCAGCACCCGCGCGCAGAACGTCCACTCCACCCAGTCTCCGGCGTCGAGCCAGCAGCTTGCCGAGGCCGGGCAGCAGGCAGCCGCTCTGATCGCCGAAGCTCGCACCTCGGCCCTGCACGCCCATGAGGCGGCCATGGAAGAGGTCAAGGAGCGGCTTGCCGCCGTCGAGAGCCGCGAGGGGGTCATCGCCGAGCGCCACAAGCATCTTCGCGAGCGCCGCGAGGTGTTCGACGACCGCCGTTTCGCCTACCGCAAGCGTCGCGACGAGATCGAAGAGCGGCGTACCAAGGTGGCGGAGCAGGGCGACGAGATCGCCGCCACCCTGCGGGCCAAGGCCGCGCTCGATCGCGACGCGGCGGCGGTGCTGGTGCTGGATCGGGTGCAGTCGGAGCTCGTGGCGGAGCGAGCGGCCCTGGTCGAGGCGACCGTGGCGGACATCATCGGCGAGCGAGTCGAGACCAGCGCCAACGATCTCATCGTCCAGGCTGTCGAGCGCCAGGATGCCTCGAACGTGGACAGCGCGCCGAGGATCTCGCCGTTCTCACTCGAGGGCCTCGACGACCACGCCCAGGAACGTGTGCTCGCAGCCCTCGCGGTCATCGCCGAGCAGACGGGCGCCGAGCTCGGCGTCGACAACGAGAAGCACCAGGCCACCCTCCGGACGGTGGACCCGATCGGACGGGAGATCGCGCGCCAGGCGGCGCTCGAGGTCCTCGATCGGCGCATCCAGGCGTCCGAGATCCCACCCCTGATTCAGAAGACGCGGCGCACCACCCAGCGCCGCGTCGTCGAGATCGGCGAGCGCGCGCTCTGGCTCATGCAGATCGATGGACGCCCCGAGCTCGCGGAGCTGGTGGGGACGCTCCACCATCGATTCTCGTACGGGCAGAATGCGCTCCTCCACTGTGAGGAGACCGGCCATCTCTGCGGTGTCATCGCCGCCGAGCTCGGCCTGCCCCAGAGCCTTGCCCGCGAGGCGGGGATGCTGCACGACATCGGCAAGGCGGTCGACCACGACGTCGAGGGAGTGCACGCGATCATCGGCGGCGAGCTCTTGCGGGTGCTCGGCGTCGACTCGGGCATCGTGCACGCGGTCAAGGCCCACCATTTCGATGAGGAGCCCTCGACCGACCTCGCGATGCTGACGATCTGCGCCGACGCCATCTCGGCATCCCGCCCCGGCGCCCGGCGCGACACCCTGGCCACGTATCTGCTCCGCCTCGAACAGCTGCAGACCATCGCCACGCGCCATGGCGGCGTCGATCGCGCGTTTCCGCTCCAGGCGGGCCGTGAGCTGCGGGTATTCGTCAAGGCGTCTCAGGTCAGGGACGCCGACATGCCCCCCTTGACCGCGGAGATCGCCAGGGAGATCGAGTCGGAGATGCAGTACCCGGGCATCATCAAGGTGACGGTGATCCGCGAGACCACGGCCATGGCAACCGCGCCTGCGCAGCTCGTGCCGGTTCGTGCGGCCGTGGCCGAGCACGCCGGTCATCACGAGCCCGAGGCCGGCGACGACCTCGACGCCGCCCCCGACCCGTCCGCTGACGAGGGCTGATCCGGCCGCTTAGGCACGCCGAAGGTGTTCGATCACGACCCGAGCGGTCTCGGCAGGGCGCTCGTGGAAGAAGAGATGCCCGCATCCATCGAATGGACGCAGCACCGCCCCGGGGACCTGGCGGGCGAGGATGCGCGCGTTCTCGAACGGCGTGACCACGTCCTCGGTCCCATGGAGCACGAGCGTCGGTGCCGTGACCGCTGCCAGCTGCTCGAATGACGAGTCCGGCTGCGACATCGCGTTGAACTGCGCCGAGAACACCCTCGGCCGTACCGGGTGAAGACCCCGCTCGCGGATCTGCGCCTCGATGAACTCCGGATGGGTGCGCTGAAACTGCCGCGAGTACAGCACGGTGCAGGCGAGCCGGTATGCCTCCTCGGGCGTCCGCGCGCCCTTGCCGAGCAACGCAGCCTGGTTCGCAGGATCGGGGTCGATGCCATGGTCACCGCCCGGCGCTGTCGCGGCGAGCACCAGGTGACCGACCCGATCAGGGTGATCCACCACCACGTGCTGCGCGACCAGGCCTCCCATCGATGCTCCGAAGACCGCGGCGACGCGCACGTCCGCCGCATCGAGGACGGCGACCGCATCCAGTGCCATCTTCGTGAGCGTCACGTCGCCCCCGTTTTCGGACTCGCCGATGCCACGCGGATCGAAGGTGATCACCTGGTGTTCGCGCGCGAGGTCGGCGACGATCGGGTCGAAGACTGCGGCGCGGGCCCCCAGACCCGGGATCAGCAGGAGGGGATCGCCCTCGCCCACCACGTACACGGCGAGGGCGATGCCGTCCGGTGCCGTCGCGGTCAGGCGTGCATCCGACATCGCTGCACCATAGCTGGCAACCGGTGCCGCACCATGCAGGCTGCCATGCCCCGATTCTTCGTCGGCCCGGATCAGATCGTGGACGGCCGCGCGACGCTCCTGGCGGCGGACTCGGCGCACCTCTCGCGCTCGCTCCGAGCTCGCCCGGGAGAGACCATCGTCGTGGTCGCGGGAGGAATCGTCGAGCACGGTGTGCTCCTCGAGGACGTCACGCCCGAGCGCGTATCGGGGCGCGTGATCTGGAGCAGGGCCGCGTCGGGAGAGCCACGCCTCGCCGTGCACGTGCTCCAGGCGGTTCCGGCGCAGGCGATGGACGCGACAATCGAGGCGCTCACCGAGGCCGGCGCCGCATCGATCCGGCCGGTGCTCACCAGTCGCACAGTGCCGCGCCCCGAGGTGTCGCGAGCGTCCCGCCGCCTGGAACGCTGGCAGCGGATCGCCTGCGAGGCCGCACAGCTCTCCGGCCGCGCCGCGCCCCCCGAGGTGCATGGAGTCCTGCCGATGCGCGAGGCGCTCGGAGCGTTGCCGTCAGGCACTTCGGTGCTCGCCTGCGTCGCGCGTCAGGACGCTGCCCCGATATTGACGGCGACCCCGGCACCGCCCGGTGGCGCCGTCCTGGTGATCGGTCCCGAAGGTGGCTTCGACGCCGTCGATCTGGCGCTGCTCGATACTGCAGGAGCCGCGTGGGTACACCTCGGTCCGCGCACGCTGCCCAGCCGGCTCGCGGGTGCGGTCGCAACGACGCTGCTCCTTGCCGGCGCCGGGGACCTCGACGCGGTGGCGGAGCCGGTGCCGCAATGAGCGCGGCAACGGACCGGCCGCTGCGCGTCGCGCTGACCGTGCTCGGTTGCAAGGTGAACTTCGCGGAGATGGCAGACCTCGCGGGACATCTCGCCGCGGGTGGCTGCGAGGTGGTGCCCGAGCGCGAGCCGGCCGATGTTCGCGTCTTGAATTCCTGCACCGTCACCAACCAGGCGGATGCCACGACGCGGCAACGGATACGCCGGCTCCGGCGCCTCGACCCGGACGCGCACCTTGTGCTGACGGGTTGCAGCGTCGACGCCAATCCGGGCGCGTACACCAACGTCGACGCCACCTTCACGAATCGCGACAAGGAGAGCATCGCCGCGCACGTGCTCGCCATGTCGCGCGATCGCGCGGCTGCCCCCGCCACGGGTTCGGCGGCGATGCGAGCCCGTGCCTTCATCAAGGTGCAGGACGGTTGCGATCACCGCTGCACGTACTGCATCGTCTGGAAGGCGCGGGGGCAATCGTCGAGCGTCCCTGTCGATGTCGTGAAGGATCGCATCACCGCAGCGCTCGCCGCCGGTCATGGGGAGCTCGTGCTGTGCGGCGTCGACCTCGGATCGTATGGGCGGGACATCGGCACCGACCTGGCGAGCCTGCTCGAGTCCCTCCTCGAGCTGTGCGGCAGCGCGCGCATCCGCCTGAGCAGCATCAACGCCAACGACGTGTCGCCCGCCTTGGTCCGCCTCAACGCGCATCCGCGCCTGTGCGCACACTGGCACATGCCGCTGCAGAGTGGCAGCGACGGGGTGCTGCGGGCGATGCATCGCGGCTATCGACGCGCCCAGTACCTGCGCGTCGCCGGCGCCCTGCGCGCCGCCAACCCGTCGACGGAGTTCACCACCGACATCATGGTGGGCTTTCCCGGCGAGACACAGGACGACCATGCGGCAACCCTGTCACTCGTCGAGGAAGTCGGATTCCTGGCCGGTCACGTATTTCGATGGTCACCACGTCCGGGAACGCCGGCATCGGATCTCGGCCTGCGGGTCGACGACGGGTCTGCCCGGCGGCGCAGCGCGGAGGTGCGCCGCGCGACCCGGCGGTCCGGCGCCGCCTCGCTCGAGCGCGCGTGCGGGCGGGTCCACGAGGCCGTCTGGGACGAGGTCGACTCCGGACGGGCGCACGGCATCACCTCCGGCTATCACGAGGTGACCGTCGAGGGCGCGATGGGCGTGCGCCCGGGCGGCCTCGACCTGGTGCGTGCGGAAAGCGTCGAGGGCGACTGCCTGCGCGCTACCCTGCTGCGCTCATGAGCGATTGCATCTTCTGCGACATTGCGGCACACGACCTGCCGGCCACCATCCTCCGCGAGGACGACGAGGTGCTGGCGATCCGCGACGTCAACCCGCAGGCGCCGGTGCACGTGCTGGTGATGCCACGCGAGCACATCGTGTCGGTTGTGGAGCTGACTCCCGCCCAGGACCACCTCTGGGGCCGGCTGCTCCATGTCGCGCAGTCCATCGCCGAGGATGAGGCTATCGACGAGACGGGATTCCGCCTTGTCGTCAACACGGGCAGCGACGGCGGACAGACCGTCGACCATCTGCACATGCACCTGCTCGGTGGACGTCACATGACCTGGCCGCCCGGTTAGACGGAACGGCGCGCGACGCGAACATCGTCTCCGATGGCGCGCGCCGCCTTAGCCCCGGAAGGCTTCGCGGAGCGAGTCGAAGAAACCCTTCTTGACCTCGGCGGGCTTGCCCTCGCGTCCGCCGAGTTGCTCATACAGGGCACGATCATCGTGGGGCAGATGGGTCGGCACGACCACACGCACCACACAGATCAGGTCGCCGCGACGCCCGGTGCGCACGTGGGGAACCCCGAGCCCGTGCAACTTGAGCTGCCGTCCCGGCTGCGTGCCTGCGGGCACCTCGACAGGATGCTCGCCGTCGACTGTCTCGATGGTGATGGTGTCACCGAGCACCGCCTGGGGCACAGAGACCGGGAGCTCGTAGAGCAGATCCTGGCCGCGCCGCACCAGGTTCGGGTGCGGCTTCACGCGGAAGCCGAGATAGAGATCCCCGGACGGGCCGCCGCGCGGCCCTGGCTCGCCTTCGCCGGTCAAGCGCAGGGTGACGTCGTCGTCGACGCCCGCCGGAATGGTGACCTCGACGGTGTGCCGGCCCTGCAACCGCCCCTGGCCGCGGCAGGCCGTGCACGGATCGGCAACCACGTGACCCTCACCGTGGCAGGTGGGGCAGGTGGTGACATTGGTGACCTGGCCGAAGATCGACTGCATCTGCCGGCGCACCTGCCCGGCGCCCCCACAGGTCGCACACTGCGTCGCGCTCGTACCAGGTCGGGCCCCGGAGCCGCCGCACTCGGTGCACTGGGTTGCGCGGGGCACCTCGACGGTGCGCTTGGCGCCGAACACCGCCTCCTCGAAGGTGATCTCGATGTTCATGCGCAGGTCGTCGCCGCGCTGCGGACCGGTGCGGCCGCGGCGCCGTCCACCGCCACCGAAGAACATGTCGAACAGGTCGAAGGCCGAGTCGAACGAGAAGTTGCCGAAGTCCGGCTGAGCGCCGTCAGCGACATGCCCGAAGGCGTCGTAGCGCTGCCGCTTCTGCGGGTCGCTGAGCACCGAGTACGCCTCACCGACCTCCTTAAACTTCTCCTCCGCAGCCTTGTCGCCATTGTTGCGATCGGGGTGGAACTCCATCGCCAGCTTGCGATACGACGCTTTCAGCTGCTCCGGCGTGCAGTCGCGCTGGACGCCGAGCACCTCGTAGTAGTCGCGCTTGACAGTCGCCATCGATCAGCTCGCGGTGGGGACGTGGCGTGGGTGCACGACGCGCACGATCGCGGGCCGGAGCAGCCGGTCGTGCAGACGGTACCCGGGGACGAGCTCGTCGATGACGGTGTCCTCGTTGACATCGTCGGACTCCTCGCCGGCGATCGCCTCATGTATCGCCGGGTCGAACCGCTCGCCGACCGCGGGCACACGCACGACGCCCAAACGCTCGAGCGCGGTCTCGAACTCGCGCACGACCAGCTCGAGGCCGCTCACGAAGAACTCCTCGGCGCCCGCCTCACCGGCGTGCTCGACGGCCCGGCGCAGATTGTCGAGCACCGGCAGCAAGGCACGCGCGGCGTCCTCACTTTCGTAGCGCCGGATGTCGGCGATCTCCTGCGCCTTGCGTCGCTTGAAGTTCTCGAAATCGGCGGCGAGACGGAGGTAGCGGGCATCGCGGCCAGCGACCTCGTCCGGCTCGGGGTCGGGAGTGTCGACGGAGGGCACCTCCACCGGCGCGGGCTCTTCCAGACCGTGTTTGTCCGTCGTCATGCGCTCACTATGCCCACGGTCAGCTCAAAGCACGCCCGACAGCACGACCGACGCGTTGGGCGACGTAGCGCACCCGCGGGCCAACCTGGGCGTAGGCCATGCGCGTCGACCCGAGCACCCCGATGGTGCCGCGCCGCTCTGCGCCGGCTCGATACGTGGTCAGCACCAGGCTGCAGCGCGACAGTTCAGCCACACCGCTCTCGCGACCGATCATGATCTGCACACCGTGGTCGAGGTCGGCGGCACTGATCAGGGCCGCGAGCATCCGCTCCTCCTCCACCACCTCGATGACCTGCTGGAGCAATTCGACGTCGCCGAACTCGGGCTGGTGCAGCAGGTTGCGCACGCCGTCGTGCAGGATGAGCGTGTCCTGCTGCGCGTCGCAGACGGTCATGAAGGCGATGATCTGCGTGAGCAGGTTGCGTTCCAGCGCCGCGTGCGTGCCCACCGACTCGGGGAGTCGCGACAGGGCGGCGGCGTTGAGGCCGACGGCCACGGCGTTCAGCCCTGCGGCGATGGCGCTCAGGACTGACTGATCGGTCGGCGCCGAGAGGCTGAGGGCGTGCTGGCGAACCAGGTTCCCCTCGAGCACGAGCACGAGCAGTGCCTGTGCGTCGTTGAGCTTGACGAGGTCGAGGTGCTTGACACGAACCCCGAGCGCGCGCGGTGCGGTGACCAGGCTGACGGCGTCGGCAGCCTGGGCGAGCGCAGTGGCGGCGATCTCGAGGATGTCCTCGACGCTGCTCGGCATGACCGTGAAGAACGGGTCGACCTGGCGGCGCACCCCCGCCGGGACGTCCTCCTCATCCATGAGGAAGTCGACGTAGTACCGGTAGCCGAGATCGGACGGGACGCGGCCCGCCGAGGTGTGGGGCTGGATCAGGTAGCCGACCTCGCTGAGCGTGGCCAGCTCGTTGCGGATCGTCGCCGACGACCACGTGGCGAGATGCACGGCGAGCGACGCCGAACCAACGGGCACGCCGGTGCGCGTGTAGTCCGCGACCACAGCCTTGAGGATCTGCTGCTTGCGCTGATCGAGAGGGACTTGTTGCACTTGATGCCGAAGGCGACGGTGCGGCCACCGCCGGTCGGCGGCGTTTAGCACTCGTCAGGGTTGAGTGCTAAGCGTACCAGCTAGGCTGCCTCGTCGCCCACCAGCCGCAGCGTCACCTGGTTGAGCACCGCCTCACCCCGGGCGGTTGCCCTGACCCGGTCGCCGTCGAGGACGACGAGCCCGAGTTGCTCGAGCGAGCGCGCCTCCTCCACCCGGCTCGCGTCGAGGCGGACCCCCTCGCGCAGGCGCAGCCCGAGCATGAGCCGCTCCTGCTCACGCATCCCGGAGCCCACCATCTCCGCTCCGGTCACCGCGAGGCTCCCCGAACGGATGGCGCGACCGTAGGCGGCGATCCCGCGCCCATGCCAGTGGCGGACCGACACGGCGCCGGGTTCGACGTCGAGACCCAGGGCCGCCGCCGCGGCCGCAGGCAGGTGCCCATGCGCGCCCACCCCCGCCGCCGCGTAGTACCCGTTGCGCCAGTACACGAGGTTGTGCCGGCACGACTCGCCGGCCAGCGCGAAGTTGCTGACCTCGTACTGCCCGTAGCCCGCGCGCTCCAGGACCTCCACCGCGATGCGGTGCTGGCGCATGGAGCGCCCACCGTCGACGGGCGACACCAGGCCGCGCCGCACCTGCGTGTGCAGCGGGGTTCCCGGCTCGACGGTGAGCTCGTAGCAAGAGATATGGGTCGGAGCGGCGTCGACCACCCGCGCCAGGGTTCGGCGCCACCTCGTCTCGCCGAGACCCGGCACCGCGTAGATGAGGTCGCAGTTGATCGACTCGAATCCCGCCGCTCGGACCTCGGCGACCGCCGCAAGGGCACGGTCCGCATCGTGGACACGCCCGAGGAAGCGCAACACATCGGCTTCGAGGCTCTGCACGCCGATGCTGATCCGGTTGACGCCGGCATCCCTCCAGACGCGCGCACGCTCGGTGCTCGTGCTCGAGGGGTTCGCCTCCATGGTCACCTCGGCGTCGACCGACACCGAGAACGTGCTGCTCACCGTCGCGACCAGGCCCGCGAGCTGCTCCGGGTCGACCAGCGACGGCGTGCCGCCGCCGATGAACACGGTGTCGAGGGTCAGCCGCCCGAGGCGCTCGCCGAGCCGGCGGACCTCGGCTTCGAGGGCTTGCATGTACCCGGCCGAGCCCGTCGAGCCGGCGACGCTGGTGAAGTCGCAGTACTCGCATTTCCGTTCGCAGAACGGAATGTGCAGGTAGAGCGAGCGCACCTCGTCGTGGAGTGCGTTCAGGGCGTCGGATCCTTTGGTTTTCGCTCCTGCGCGGCCGCGTCGTCCATCCTGTCGACATTCGTCTTCGCGCCCTTCGCCGGCGACCCCTTCGGGTCAGGCTCCTTCGGCGCTCGAGGACCGCGCGGCGGGGGCTTGATGCGCATACGTCGATACAGCGGCGGATAGATGTAGAAGGTGGCGATGAAGCTGAGGACGTCGATGACCGCGAGCCCGGCGACCGCGACCGGGGTGGCGACAATGGCGGGAGTGCTCGCGGAGTTGGATGTCGACGATGCCGACGGCAATGGCGATGCTGCCGCGGTTGCTGCCGGTGATGCCGGCGTGGTGGCCAGCGGAGTCGCGCTGCTCGACGGAGATCCCGAGCCGGCGGTCGACGTGGAGCCGAATCCTCCGATCGCATACGTCAGGGCGACGAAGAGTGCCAGCCAGACGAAGTACTGGATGATGCCCGCCATCACCGACTCCATGAAGCGCAACGATCGCGTCTCCCTGGTGATCAACTTCGCGATCGGTGCCGCGACCAGCGCTGCGGCGAGCACGACCAGCGGGTTGTAGCTGAGACCGAGCAGGTACAGACCGAACTCCGGCCTGGGCAACTTCGGTGTGTTGCTGAGCGTGAAGTACGCGGCCGCCCCAACCACGAGCTCCGCGCCCGCGATGCAGGCGACGAAGATCGCGTACGAGCGTTTCGACCAGGGCACGAATGGCTGGTCGATGCGCCTCGCGCGCGGGGGCGGGCCGCCTCTGGTCGCCTTGGCCGACGTTTGTGGCTTCGCGTTCGGCGACTTGGGCTCAGGCGCGCCGTTGCGCTCCTTGAACTGCGCCGTCTGCTTGGCGAGCGAGACCTCGGCGCGGGCGGACCGCTCCACCGCGTCGGGCCGCCGGCGGGGGCGTTTGCGAGGGGGATTCGGACGCGGCATCAGCTGTCCACCTACTCCTCGTCCATCTTGAGCACGGCCATGAACGCCTCCTGGGGAATCTCCACGTTGCCCACCCTTTTCATGCGGCGCTTGCCCTCACGCTGCTTCTCGAGCAGCTTGCGTTTTCGCGTGATATCCCCGCCGTAGCACTTGGCAAGCACGTCCTTGCGCATGGCGGACACCGTCTCACGGGCGACGATCTTGCCACCTATCGCTGCCTGTATGGGCACTTCGAAGAGCTGGCGGGGAATCAACTTGCGCAGACGCTCCGCCAATTTACGGCCGTGCGCGTTCGCCCGATCCCGATGCACGATCATGCTCAGCGCGTCGACGCGCTGTCCACCGACAAGGATGTCGAGCTTGACCAGTGACTCGGCGCGGAACCCGATGATCTCGTAATCCAGCGACGCGTATCCCCGGCTGCGTGACTTCAGCTGGTCGTAGAAGTCGTGGATGATCTCGCCGAGCGGCATATCGTAGACGACCGCGACCCGATCCCCGGGCTGATAGTCCATGTGCTGGAACTCGCCACGGCGTTCCTGACAAAGCTCCATGATCGCGCCGACGTAGGTGCTCGGGACGATGATCGTTGCCTTGGTGCGAGGCTCCTCGATGGCGTCGATGTTGGAGGCATCGGGCAGCATCTCCGGGTTGTCGATGGTGATCACCTCGCCGGAGCGCAGCCGGACCCGGTATTCGACGGTCGGGGCGGTGGTGATCAGCGAGAGATTGAACTCCCGCTCGAGGCGCTCCTGGACGATCTCCATGTGCAGCAGGCCCAGGAAGCCACACCGGAACCCGAAGCCCAACGCCGCCGAGGACTCCGGCTCGAACACGAGCGCGGCATCGTTGAGGTTGAGCCGCTGCAATGCCTCCTTGAGGTCGGTGACATCGTCGGAGTCGACCGGAAAGATTCCCGCGTAGACCATCGGTGTCACCGCCCGGTACCCGGGCAGTGGATGCGTGGTCGGATGCGCGGCATCGGTCACGGTGTCGCCGACCTTGCTGTCGCGGACGTTCTTGATGGAGGCGATGAAGTACCCGACCTCGCCGCACAACAGCTCATCGACACGGGTCATCGCCGGTGCGAACGCGCCCACCTCGTCGACCACGAACTCGCTCTTGTTGTGCATCATCCGGATGCGCATCCCGCTCGCCAGCCGTCCGTCGACGAGACGGACGTAGACGACCACGCCTCGGTAGGCGTCGTACTTGGCGTCAAAGATGAGCGCTCGCAGGACTCCGTTGCGATCACCCTTCGGAGGCGGCACGCGCTCGACGATCGCCTCGAGCACCGCGTCGATGCCCGTTCCCTGGCGCGCACTGGTGAGGATGGCGTCGGCCGCCGAGATGCCGATGACCTCTTCGATCTCTCGGCGGACCAGCTCCGGATCGGCGTTGGCGAGGTCGATCTTGTTGATGATCGGGATGATCGCGAGGTTGTTGTCAAGCGCCTGGTAGACGTTGGCGAGGGTCTGCGCCTCGACGCCCTGGGTCGCGTCGACCACGAGCAACGCTCCTTCGCACGCCGCGAGCGACCGCGACACCTCGTACGCGAAGTCGACGTGTCCGGGGGTGTCGATGAGGTTCAGCTCGTAGGTGATCCCGTCGGCCGCCGTATGGGCGAGACGCACCGCCTGCGCCTTGATGGTGATGCCGCGCTCGCGCTCGAGGTCGAGCTGGTCGAGCACCTGGTCCTGCATGTCGCGCAGTGCGACGGTGCCGGTTGCCTCGAGCAGTCGGTCCGCGAGCGTCGACTTGCCGTGATCGATGTGCGCGATGATGCTGAAGTTGCGGATCCGGTCGAGGCGCATCAGTGAGGAACGGAGACCTAGGGTCCGGTTGCGCCGTCGCCGTCGTGCGCCGAGCGCAGGATCTCCGCGATATCGCCGACGCCACGCCGGCTCCCGGTGAGGCCCGGCTTCACCCGGTGCGCCAGCACCATCGGCGCAACGTGCTCCACGTCCTCGATCGCCACCGCGGACCGATCCTCGTGTGCGGCAAGTGCTTGCGCCGCTTTGCGGGTCACGATGTCGGCCCGGTGTCCGTCGACCTCGAGCTCGATGCTGAGCGCCGCGATCGCAACCAGGATGTCCCGGTCGACGACGACGTCCGAGAGCGTCGCCATCGCGCGCGCGATGCGATCCGCCTCGGCTCGTTCCGCAGGCTCGAAACGTGCGCTGAAAGCTGCCGGATCCTCCTCGAACGCCTCACGTCGCTCGACGATCTCGACCCGCTGACGAACATCGCGGATGCCCTCGACGTCGACGCAGAGGCCGAATCGATCGAGCAGCTGCGGACGCAACTCCCCTTCCTCGGGATTCATGGTGCCGACCAGGATGAAGCGCGACGGATGTGACACCGACACGCCCTCGCGTTCAACCGTGTTCTGCCCCATCGCAGCGGCGTCGAGGAGCACGTCGACGATGTGGTCGTCGAGCAGATTGACCTCGTCGACGTACAGGATGTTTCGATTCGCCTCCGCGAGCACGCCCGGCTCGAACTCCTTCTCGCCACGCTTGATCGCCGCCTCGATGTCGATGGCCCCGACAACGCGATCCTCCGACGCGTTGATGGGCAGCTCGACCACGCGCATCCGGCGGCGTCCGCGCGGCAGGGTGTCCCCACTCGCCACGCGCTCGGTGCACTCGAAGCACTGCAGGTCAGCGTCGTCGGGTGGACATCCGTAGCGGCAATCGGCGACCACGTCCAGACCAGGCAGGAGTTTCGTCAGCGAGCGCACTGCCGTCGACTTCGCAGTTCCTTTCTCTCCGCGGATGAGCACACCCCCGATCGCGGGGTTGATGGCGTTGAGAATGAGCGCCTGTTTCATGGTGTCCTGTCCAACGATCGCGGTGAACGGGAACACGCTTCGTCCGGTTTGCATTGAGTTCATTGTGCCATGCGCCCCCGAAGGCTCTTCTCCACGCCTTCGAGGATCGCTCCCTGGGAAAGATCGAAGAGGCCGAGATACTCACCGCCGGAACGATCGGCGAGGTCGCGGCACGCGTTGAATCCGTAGCCGCCGAAGAGCGGCGCCCGGTTGTGTGAGCCGACCCGAGGCAGCGGACGCGTGGTGTGGTCTCGCGCCGAGTCGATGACCAGCGTGTGCACGCCGTCGGCGCCGAGCTGCTCGGCGACCCGCTGCGCCTCGACGAGCGGTTCCTCTCCGAAGAGCGAGATGTTGCCTCTGCCGTCGCTGATGAGGACCAGCAGCGGGTAGACGCTCGGGTCGCGCAAGCGCTCGGTGCGAACGATGCGCAGCCCCGCGACAAGTCCGTGGGTCAGCGGCGTCGTGCCCCCGACGGTGAGGCGCTGCAGGCGCTGCTCGGCGAGGTCGACCGACGACGTCGGCTGGAGCACCACTCGCGCCGTGCGGCCCGAGAAGACCACCAAAGCCACCTTGTCGCGCCGCAGGTATGCGTCGCGAAGCAGCGAGAGCACGGCGCCCTTGGTGGCCTGCATGCGCTGCTCCGCGTCCATGGATGCACTCGCATCGACCACGAACACGATCAGTGTGCCGGTGCGGCGGCGGCGGACTTTCTGGCGCAGGTCCTGGCGTTCGAGGTGGAGCGCGGGACCGGCCCCCGCATGCTCCTCGGCACGACGCCGCACCTGGTGCGGAGCGGCCGCGCGCATGGTGGCGTCAAATGCGATGTCGGTGGTCTTCTCGGTCTGGGTCGCCCTCACGTAGCGGCCGCGCTTGTCGCTGCTCTGCGACGAGCTCCGCTTGCCGGTCTTCGAGCGCGTCCGCCGGTCGCGTGGGAGCGCGATCTTGCGCACCGGAAAGAGCTCGCCTTCGAAGAGTTGCTCGGCGCTCCGCCGGGTCACCGCCTGGGTGGCCTGCTCGCTGCCCTGGACCTGGCCCGGGCTCTCACCCTCTTCACCGCTCCCCGAGTCGTCGGGCGGCTGCTCGCCGTCCTCGGCGGTCTGCTCGGAGATGGTCGCCGCCTCCGCCTCCTCGGCGATCTCCTCCAGTCGTTCGCGGGCGCGTTCGGCTGCGGCGCCCGCATTCTGTGAGACGCCGTCCTGGCGGACGCGGCGGCGGTGGGCGAGCGCCAGCTCGGCCGCCGTCGTGGCGTCGGCGGTGGTGACGACCATGGGGTCGCCGGACGCGGATGCCCGGGCGGTGCCGAGGCGCACCGCGGCGTCCGCCTCGTTCCAGGCTCGGATGGTGCGCGCGGCGCCGTGCACCACGATGTCGGCACGGTGACCGAGGGTCCCGGCGTCGATGCACACCAGCGCGATGAACCAGTTGATCGTCGGCGTGACCTCGACCGCCGGGAGCAGTCGCTTCGCCTCGACGATCACCGAGCGGAGGTGCTCGTCGCTCGCCTCGAACTCGCGGCCGAGCCCGGCTGCGTCCTGGTTTCGCCACGCGTCGCGCTCCATGATGCGCACCCGCTCGTCGATATCGCGCAGGCCGGTGATGTCGACGCAGAGCCCGAAGCGGTCGAGGAGCTGGGGGCGAAGATCTCCCTCCTCCGGGTTCATGGTCCCGACCAGGATGAAACGCGACGGGTGCGCGAAGGAGATCCCCTCGCGCTCGACCACGTTCCATCCCATCCCGGCGGCATCGAGCAGGACATCGACGATGTGGTCGTCGAGCAGGTTGACCTCGTCGACGTAGAGGATGCCGCGGTTGGCGTCGGCGAGCAATCCGGGCTCGAAACGCCGCTCACCGCGTTTGATTGCGGCCTCGGTGTCGATGGAGCCGACGACCCGGTCCTCGGAGGCGTTGACGGGCAGCTCTACGACCCGGGTCCGCCGCCGCTCGACGGGTGGGGCAACCCCGGCGGCATAGCGTCCGCGACAGTCATCGCACCAGTTCGCCGGCGACGCCGGATCGCAGCGGAAGCGGCAGCCCACGATCACGTCGATCTCGGGCAGGAGCCGGGCGAGGGCGCGGACGGCCGTGGACTTGGCGGTCCCCCGCTGGCCGCGGATGAGGACGCCACCGATGCTCGGGTTGATGGCGTTGAGGACCAGCGCGGTCTTCATCGCCTCCTGGCCGACCAGAGCAGTGAACGGCATGAGAGAACGCGAGTTCGGCATCAAATCCATTGTGCCAGCGGTGCCGAGCATCGAGACCTGATACAAAGCCTCGATGCCCAGGCCACTGCACGTGCTGCTCGAGGCAAGCTGCCTCGCCGACGGCCGCAGGGAGGCCGGCATCGGTCGCTACGCGCGCCAGCTGTCGGAGGCGCTCGAGGGAATTGCCGAGCTCGAGGTGACCCAGTCGGTGCCGGCCTCACCGGCCTGGAGCGAGTCCCGTCCGGCGCGGTTCGTGCGCGCGCAACCGCACGTCATCCGGGTCGCGATGCACCAGCACCCGCACCTGGTCCACGGCATCGGTGGGGAGCCGGCGCTCGGCTTCCCCGGGCCCCGGCAGGTGGTGACGGTCCACGACGTCGAGATGTGGCGCGAGTCGCAGCCCGGGCCGGCGCTGCGTCTCTACGGTGCGATGCTCGCCTCGGCCATTCGCCGCTGCGCCGCGGTCATCGCGGTGAGCCGGACCACCCGCGATGAGGCGATCGAGACCCTGCGCCTCGACCCGGCCCGGGTGCACGTCGTGCCCCATGGGGTGGCCCCGGCGTTCTCGGGGCGGCCGAAGCTGCGCGACGCCCGGGTCGCCGACGCCCTGGGGTTGGAGGCGGAGTTCGTCCTCTGGGTGGGGAGCCTGCGGGCGCACGACTCTCGAAAGGGCCTCGACACGCTCCTGGCCGCGATGGAACGCCTCGGCGAGAGCGCCCCGCCCCTGGCGCTGGTGGGAGCGCTCGGCCCCGAGGCCGACCGGCTCGCCGCCGATGCCTGGCGGCGACACGTGGAGATCGTCCTCTGCGGCTCGATCGACGACGCCGACCTGGCGTCGCTGTATCGCCGAGCCTCGGTGGTGGCGCTGCCGTCGACCCACGAGGGGTTCGGGCTCACCGCGCTGGAGGCGATGGCATCGGCCGCCCCGGTGGTGGCGACGGCAGCGGGGAACCTTCCGGATCTCACCGCCGGCGTGGCCCTGCTCGTGCCACCCGGCGATCCGGCGGCGTTTGCCGTCGCGATCGAGACCGCGCTCCGCGACCCGGTCCAGAACGCGCGCATGCGCCACGCCGGCATCGCTCGAGCCGCCGAGTACTCGTGGGCTCGCACCGCCGAGCTGACCGCCGACGTCTACCGGGAGGTGGCGCTCGAGGCCGGCTGGGCAGCCCGCAGCTACTCGGCGCGACCGGTCGCGCTCAGAGATCCTCTGCGATAGCCCGACGCTGGTCCTCGTCCAGCGCCACCGCGACGGCGCAGGCGGCATGGTCGGTTCCGGCGACCAGCGCGGATCCGCTTCGGATCGCCTCGCGCTGATCGGCGTCGAGGCTGAAGCGCAGGTACTGCGCAAGCGCACGCTCCCCCGGCGGGAACACCGTATCCGGAACTCCGTGCACCCGGGTGCCCGCCACCTCGAGGAACACGGTCCGCTCGACGCCGTCGAGCCGCATCGCGACCGCGTTGAGATCAGCCGGGTCCGCGACCTCGAGGAAGAGCGCCGCGGTCAGCTCGCCGGGAGCGGGCACCACCGCGTTGAACGCGACAACCTCGCCCGCGACGCGCTCAGGGTCGTCGATGCGCTCGCTGCGCAGCGCCTCCTCGAGTGTCGAACGGATGGTGTCGCGATTCTCGAAGACCAGGGCCAGGGAATCGCCGAGGTGGACCCGCCGGAAGCGCTTGAACTCGGCCACCCGCCGGCGCTCGTCGCTCCGCATCGTCTCGTATGCGTGCCCGACCCGTACCTCATCGAGGCGGATCGGGTTCGATCCCTCGAGCGTCATGAGCACCTCCGAGCACTGCAGACATGGCCGCACAGGACCGCTACCGACTCTGGCACGTCCGCCCGGACCGGTGACGCTTCAATACCTGACCTGTCCGGTATGCTTTCCGCAAGATGACGACAGTTCCCTTTGACCGTAGCGTCCTCAAGGTGAACCAGATGATCCTGATGGTCGTCATCGTGATCGGGTACCTGGTCGGGCTGGCCTACCAGGGCGCGGCCTGGGTCCTCCCCGTACTCGCCGTGATGATGCTCGCCGGGGTGGCGTCGCCATCGCTCAACCTTCCCCGGCTGCTGTACATCCACGTGCTCCGGCCCTCCGGCATCGTGCGGCCGAGGATCGTGCAGGAGGATCCGGCCCCCCATCGCTTCGCGCAGCTGGTCGGAGGTGTCTTCCTCGCGGCCGCGAGCATCTTTGTGATCACCGGCATCCTGGTCGTCGCCTGGGCGCTCGCCTGGATCGTGGCCGCGCTGGCGTTCCTGAACTTCGCATTCAACATCTGCGTCGGCTGCATCATGTACGCGCAGCTCGTCAGGCTCGGCCTCCTGCCGCTCGGCCACCAACCGGCGAGATGATGAGTCTGCTCCTGGCGCCGCTCGTCGCGATCGTGGTGGTGGTCGGTGTGGCGCTGATCCTTCGGGCCCAGCGCGGCGGCCAGCGCGAGCTCGTCGGCAGCGTCGTCGAAGACCCTCGACCACAGGGACACCTGCCGTCAATGCTGTATTTCACGGGCGCCTCGTGCACCATCTGCCACACCGCACAGAAGCCGGCGCTCCGAGCGCTCGCGGTGGGGCTGCCCTCGGGCGTCGAGATCCGCGAGGTCGACATCGCCGAAGAGCCGGCGCTCGCGCGGCAGTACCGGGTGATGTCGCTGCCGACCACGATCGTGCTCGACGCCGCAGGCCAGATCACCGACATCAATGTCGGGTTCGCGAACGTCGACACGCTCCGCCGTCAGCTGGTCGACGCCGGCATGCCTGTCGCCGCCTAGGTACTCGGGTACCCTGAGCCCATGGCCGTCACCGAGCGGGCACCACGAGCGCGTGCGCTCGCGCCCGCCGACCTCTATGACGTCGACGAGCTGCTCGGCGACGACCAGCGCCTGATCCGGGACACCGTCCGCGCCTTCGTCCGCGAGCAGGCCCTGCCGGTGATCCCCGACCACTTCGAGGCAGGCACCTTCCCGCGCGAGCTCATCCCCGGCCTGGCCGAGCTCGGCCTGCTCGGCATGCACCTGAGCGGATACGGCTGCGCGGGAACCTCGGCGATGGCGTATGGCGTCGCCTCCGAGGAGCTCGAGGCCGGCGACAGCGGGCTGCGCTCCTTTGTCTCGGTGCAGGGCTCGCTGGCGATGTTCCCGATCTGGGCCTATGGCAGCGAGGAGCAGAAGTCACGCTGGCTGCCCGAGATGGCGGCCGGGCGGGCGATCGGCTGCTTCGGCCTCACCGAGCCCGATGCCGGGTCCGATCCGTCGTCGATGCGGACAGTCGCACGGCGTGAGGGCGGCGACTGGGTGATCGACGGCACCAAGATGTGGATCACCAACGGCTCGATGGCGGACATCGCTGTGGTCTGGGCGCGCACCGACTCCGGGGTGCACGGCTTCCTGGTCGAACGCGGCACCCGTGGATTCACGTCCTCGGACGTGCACAACAAGCTGTCACTGCGTGCATCGGTGACCTCGGAACTGTCGTTCGCATCGGTGCGTGTGCCCGAGAGCTCGGTGCTGCCGGGAGTGACCGGCATGCGCGGACCGCTCTCCTGCTTGAACGAGGCGCGGTACGGAATCGGCTGGGGCGCGATGGGTGCGGCGCGCGCATGCTTCGAGTCGGCGCTGGAGTACAGCAGGGAACGGCGCGCATTCGGCAAGCCGATCGCTGCCATGCAGCTCACCCAGCTGAAGCTCGCCGACATGGCGACCTCGATCGTTCAGGGACGCCTGCTTGCGCACCGCCTCGGGACGCTGAAGGACGAGGGCAAGCTGCAGGCGGTGCAGGTGTCCGTCGCCAAGCGCGCCAACGTTCGCGCGGCCATCGACATCGCGCGCTCTGCGCGCACCATCCTTGGCGCCAACGGGATCACGCTCGAGTATCCGGTGTCGCGGCACATGGCCAACCTCGAGTCGGTGCTCACTTACGAGGGCACCGAGGAAGTCCACACGCTGATCATCGGTAAGGAACTCACCGGCGAGAACGCCTTCGGCTGACAGGCGTCAGGCTGCCTCGTCCCAGCCTTCGGTCTCGCGAAAGGAGTGGTGACCGCGGCGAGCGACAATCAGATGGTCGAGAACCGGGACGCCGAGGAGGGCGCCCGCACTCCGCAACGCTGAGGTGACCACGCGATCGGCACGGCTCGGCGCCGGGTCGCCACTCGGGTGGTTATGGCCGATGATGACTGCAACCGCGTCGCTGCGCAACGCGGGCCCGAAGACGTCACGCGGCTGCAGGCGCGAAGCGTTGATGGTGCCCAGAGCGACCGTCTCGAGTCGGATCGGGCGGTGACGCGCGTCGAGCAGGAGCGCAACCACCTGTTCACGCCTGGCGCGCCGCAGCCCGTCGAGCATCAGCAGGGCGTCGCGGGGAGAAGCGATCGCCGGCCGATCGTCCTCGGTCCAGCGCTCGGCGAGCTCCCACATCGCGGCGAGCCGCTCGGCCCGCTCGCGGGGCACGCCGTGCTCGCGGGTGAGCCCTGCCGCGTCCAGCGCTCGTCGCTCCCACCAGGGAATCCGCGCCACGCGGTTGGCGACCGCACTGAGATCGGCCGCGGGGGCCGAGCCGCCGAGCGCCCGAGCGAGCAACTCCGCTTCCCCGGTCCTCGAGTCGGTCTCTGACTGCACGACGCCGAGTATACACACAAATCTG